>NZ_CP171640.1:2755155-3110310 GCF_043950245.1 Agromyces sp. MMS24-K17
CTCGGCGGTGTTGCCCATGTTGAGCGCGTCGGCGGCGACGAGCTTCTCGGTGAGGAACCGCGGGTTCGGGTCGGCGTCGAGGCCCATCGGGTGGCGGCCCATGTGCTCGACGCCGCCCGCGATGACGACGTCGTACTGGCCGAAGCCGATGCCGGCGCCGGTCGTCGTGACGGCGGTCATCGCGCCGGCGCACATGCGGTCGATCGCGAATCCGGGCACGGTCATCGGCAGGCCGGCGAGGATCGCCGCGGTGCGACCGAGCGTGAGCCCCTGGTCGCCCTGCTGGGTGGTCGCCGCGATCGCGACGTCGTCGACGCGATCCTTCGGCAGGTTCGGGTTGCGTTCGAGCAGTCCGGTGATGGCCTTGACCGCGAGGTCATCGGCCCTGGTGTTCCAGTACATGCCCTTTTCGCCGGCACGTCCGAACGGAGTGCGGACTCCATCGACGAACACGACGTCAGCTCGTTCAGCCACGCTGCAGCTTCCTTTCGGTCAGGAATGGCTCCAGCCTAGGAAGCCCTGGATCGGGCGTGGAATCGGTAGGCGGGTTCCTACGAATCGGTCGCGGTCGCGTCTTCGACGGTTTGTGACGCCGCGACAAAGGCGTCGGCGATGATCTGTGCGGTTGCGTCAAGCTGCCAGGCTCGCACGCCCAAGTCGGCGAGGGCCTCGCGGATGCCCCGCTCCGAGGTGTCGGCCGGGGGCTTCCACGCCACCCGGCGCAGGCTGTCGGGCGAGAGCAGGTTCTCGACGGGCATGCCGAGCCGTTCGGCGACGTCGGCGACGCCCTGTTTCGCGAGCTTCAGGCGGGCGTCGGCCTCGGGCTGGCGTGCCGCCCAGGCGCGCGGCGGCGGGGGAGCGTCGCTCGGGACCCGGGTCGCGGGCAGGTCGGCGTCGGCGAGGCCGGCCTCGACGGCCGCCCACCAGCGATCGAGCTCGCTGCGGCTGGCGCGACCGGTGAACTCGCGCAGGTCGGCGAGCGCGCGGCGCGTACCCGGCAGGGTGCGCGCCGCGGCGATGATGGATGCGTCGGGCACGAGCCGTCCCGGTGCGGTGTCGAGCTCGACGGCACGGGCATCCCGAGCCTGCCAGAGCGCCCGCGCGACGGCGAGGTTGCGGCCCGAGCGCAGCGCGTGGATGCCGGACAGCCGCCGCCACGGCTCGGCCGCCGCGGGCTTCGCCTCCCGATGGAGCACGGCGTCGAACTCCTGCTCGGCGAGGTCGGCCTTGCCGCTGTCGCCCAGGCGTTCGGCGAGCCCGTCGCGCACGTCGACGAGCAGCTCCACGTCGAGCGCGGCGTACTTGAGCCACGGCTGGGGGAGCGGGCGCGTCGACCAGTCGGCGGCGGAGTGCTCCTTCGCGAGCTTGATGCCGAGGAGCTCCTCGACGACCGCCGCGAGGCCGACCCGGGGCATCCCGAGCAGCCGTGCCGCGAGCTCGGTGTCGAAGATGCGCGACGGGTCGAGGCCGACCTCGCGCAGGCACGCGAGATCCTGGCTGGCGGCGTGCAGCACCCACTCGTCAGCGCTGATCGCGTCCTCGAGGGGTGAGAAGTCGGAGATCGCCGGCGGGTCGAAGAGGAAGGTGCCCGAGTCCCGTCGGTACATCTGGATGAGGTACGCGCGCTGCGAGTAGCGGAACCCGCTCGCCCGTTCGGCGTCGACCGCGATCGGCCCCCGGCCCGCGGCGAGACGCCCGACCGCGTCGGCGAATTCCTCGTCCGTCGCGATCACGTGGAATTCATCCACGATTCCTCCGTCTCGGTAGGTTCGCCACCCCTTCGGACCGGGGCGGCAGCCCCGCGAGCATGCACAGGAGCTCGCTCCAGCCTTCCACATGCGCGCGGATGTCGGCGTCGAGCGGACTCCACGACGCCCGCAGCTCGATCATGGCGCCGTCGCCCTGCGACGCGAGCTCCCCGTAACCGGTGGAGAGGATCTTCGTCGCGGTGCCCGACGCGGCCATGTACCGTGCCCCGCGCGAGTCGAGCGCGTCGACGAGCCACGACCACGCCACGTCGGCGACGAACGGGTCGAGTCCGATGTCGGTCTCGAGCGGTGCCTGCGCGAAGCACACCACCCGGAACCGCCCGCCCCACGCCTCCTGGCCGTCGGGGTCGTACAGCAGCACGAACCGGCCGGTGCCGAGGTCGGAGTCGTCGGCATGACGACCGGGCGAGACATCCGCGGCGAGTGCGCTCGCGAACGGCGCGAGCGAGGCGGGCGCCGGGAACTCCTCGATGCGCAGTTCGGCACGCGGAGCGGCCTGCCGCATCGACTCGACGGCGGCTTCGAACTCTCGTGGCGTGGGGGTCGCTCGGTCCGGCACGAGTGCAGACTAGAGTCTGAGCGCGGGCGCGGGCGGGCGGCACGCCGGATCGCACGGACCGCGCCGGACGAGGAAACGGGAGGGTCGTCGGATGCCACGTCGGAGCGGGCTCGGAACGGTCGTGGGGGCCCTCGCGCTCATCACCGCGGGGGGCGCCGCCGTCGCCGTGTCGATGGCGGCGGTCGTCGCGGTCGTGATGGCGCGCCGCGTCGTGACCCCGGTCGGCGCCCGCGACGAGGACCTCCGCATCCTCGCCGTCGACCTCGCAGCGGGCGAGATCGTGCTCGAGTCGAGCCCCGAGGCCGACATGGCCGGTCGCTACGGGCTGTGGTTCGAGCACGAGAGCGGACATGCGCGGCTCGGCGACATCCGCTCGCATGACGGGCGCGTCGTGCGCCGCGACATCACGGGCGTCGACTTCGGGCGCCTCGACCGTGCCCGCCGCGGCCGCATCGACGGCTGGCTGCACCTCGGGCCGTGGGAGCTCAGCCAGCCCTACCGCAACGTGGTCGTCGACACCCCGCTCGGCCCGGCTCCCGCCTGGTTCGTGCCGGCCGACGGCGACGGCGAACGCTGGGTGATCCAGGTCCACGGTCGCGGCGCGAAGCGCCAGGAGGGGCTCCGCGCGGTGGCCCCCGCGTACGACGCGGGCTGGAACACGCTCCTCGTCAGCTACCGCAACGACGGCGAGGCGCCCGACAGCGCCGACCGTCGCTACGGCCTGGGCGGCACCGAGTGGGAGGACGTCATCGCTGCCGTCCGGTACGCCCGCGAGCAGGGTGCGACCCGCATCGTGCTCATGGGGTGGTCGATGGGCGGGGCGATCACGCTCCAGGCCGTGCTCCGGTCGGAGGAGGTGCGCGAGGCCCTCGTCGGCGTCGTCCTCGAATCCCCGGCGATCGACTGGGCCGACATCCTCCGATTCCAGGGCAGTGCGATGGGCCTGCCCGACCAGCTCGGCGACGTCGTGACCAACGTGCTGTCGGGGCCGCTCGCGGTCGGCCTCACCGGCCTGGCCGCCCCCATCGACCTCGCCGCGCTCGACGTCGTCGCGCGCGCGGAGGAGCTGGAGGTGCCGATCCTCCTCCTGCACAGCGAGGACGACGGGTTCGTGCCGATCGACGGCTCGCGCCGGCTCGCGCAGGCGCGCCCCGACCTCGTCGAGTTCGAGGTGTTCGAGGGGGCGCGGCACACCAAGCTGTGGAACCACGACCCCGAGCGCTGGACGGGACTGATCGGCGGATGGCTCGAGCGGCGCAGCGCCGATCGGCCGGGCGTCGACGCCGAGCAGGCCGACGTCGTCGGCTGACCGCGCGCTCCGGCGTCGGCGTCGGCGGCCTCAGGCCGCGGCGCGCTCGGCGACCTGGCGCTTGACCCGGGCGAGCATGCCCGTCATGCCCCGCACGCGCAGCGGCGAGACCGCCTGCGCGAGCCCGAGCGACTGCGGGTAGTCGCCGGGGACGTCGAGCACCTCCTGCACGGTCAGGCCGTCGAGTCCCTGCGCGAGGATCGAGGCGAAGCCGCGGGTCGTGGGCGACTCCGCCGGCGCCGTCGCGTACACGTGCACCCGGCCGTCGCGCACCTCGACGAAGAGGAACACGGGGGACTGGCACTCCTCGACCCGCTCGAACAGGTCGGGGTGGTCCCGGTAGCGCTCCGGGAGCTCGGGCAGCTCGTTCGAGAACTCCAGCAGCAACTGGAGGCGATTGCGCACCTCCAGCTCGAGGAACTCCTCGCGGATCTCGGCGAGCGGTGCGGGCAGCGACGTGTCATCCATCGCCGACGATTCTCCCACCTCCGGACGGGCGGCGGCCCGGCGGCTCAGCGCGCCGGGACCTCGCCGCGCTCGGTGCCCGTCACGATGGGCACGCGCACGGCGCTGCCCCACTCCGTCCACGAGCCGTCGTAGTTGCGCACGCGGTCGAAGCCGAGGAGGTGGGTCAGCACGAACCAGGTGTGGCTCGAGCGCTCGCCGATCCTGCAGTACGCGACGATCTCGTCGCCGTCCCGGAGTCCGACCTCGTCGCGGTAGATGGCGTCGAGCTCGGCGCGCGACTTGAAGGTGCCGTCGGCGGCCGCGGCGCGCGCCCAGGGCACGGATGCCGCGGACGGGATGTGCCCGGCCCGCAGGGCGCCCTCCTCGGGGTAGGCGGGCGCCGTGGTGCGCTCACCGCTGTACTCCTCGGGGGAGCGGACGTCGACGAGCGGGTTGCCGAGGTGGGCGAGCACGTCCTCCTTGAAGGCCCGGATCGCGACGTCGTCGCGCTCGACCACCGGGTACTCCACCGGCGTGATCGCCGGGGCGTCGGTGGTGATCGGCCGCCCCTCGGCGATCCACAGGTCACGGCCGCCGTCGAGGAGGCGCACGTCCTCGTGGCCGAACAGCGTGAACACCCACAGGGCGTAGGCGGCCCACCAGTTGTTCTTGTCGCCGTAGATCACGACGGTGGTGTCGCGGGCGATGCCGCGCGACGCCAGGAGCGCGGCGAACTGCTCGCCGTCGAGGTAGTCGCGCACCACCGGGTCGTTGAGGTCGGTGTGCCAGTCGATCTTCACCGCGCCGGGGATGTGGCCCGTCTCGTAGAGCAGGACGTCCTCGTCGGATTCGACGACGACCAGGCCCGGCTGCCCGAGGTGCTCGGCGAGCCACTCGGTGCTCACCAGGCGTTCGGGGTGCGCGTACTCGGCGAACTTGGCGGTGACGTCGGTCTCGACGGACATGCATGCTCCTCGCAACGGACCCGGGGATCGCCCGGGGAACGGGATGAAACGGGCGGACTAGGCTGGTGAACCGACCCATTTCCGAATCTACGCGGCACCCACGGTGAAGTCAGCGGAGCCGTCATCCGGTGCAATACGGGAGCCCACCCCACCATGACCTCCTCCACGACCGCCGGCATCGTCTCGATCGTCGATCGCAACCCGACGATCACCGGGACCGAGATCGCCGGCGAGCTCACGCCGCCCCCGCAGTTCGAGCACGCGTCGTTCGAGTCGTACCGGCCCGACCCCGACTTCCCGTCGCAGCAGGCCGCGCTCGACCGGCTGAACGAGTTCGCCGGCGCGTGGCGGGCCGCGCAGCGACCGGGCGGCTTCTTCTCCCGCCGCCGCCCGGCGCGGATCGAACTGCCTGGCGTGTACCTCGACGGCGGCTTCGGCGTCGGCAAGACCCACCTGTTGGCGGCGCTCTGGCACGTCGCCCACGGCCCGAAGTACTTCGGCACGTTCATCGAGTACACCGCCCTCGTCGGGGCGCTCGGCTACGCGAACGCCGTGGAGCTGCTGCGCGGGGCCAAGCTCATCTGCATCGACGAGTTCGAGCTCGACGATCCCGGCGACACCATGCTGATGACCCGCTTCCTCGGCGAGCTCATGGCGAGCGGCACGCGGGTGGCCGCGACCTCGAACACGCCGCCGAACGCGCTCGGCGAGGGACGGTTCGCTGCGGCGGACTTCCTCCGCGAGATCCACGCGCTCTCGTCGAACTTCGAGACCCTGCGCATCGACGGGCTCGACTACCGCCGCCGCGACACCGACGGCCACGCGGCATCCGTCGACGACGAGGCCGCCGGCAACACGGCCCGCGCGCTCGCCGCGAACGGCCACGTCGTCGCGCTCGACGACTTCGACGCGCTGATCGCCCACCTCGCGACGGTCCACCCGTCGAAGTACGTCAAGCTCATCGACGGCGTCGAGGTGATCGCGCTGCGAGGCGTGCACGAGCTGAACGACCAGAACGCGGCGCTCCGGCTCGTCGCGTTCATCGACCGCGTCTACGACGCCGAGATCCCGATCGTCGCGGGCGGCCTCGGACTCGACCAGGTGTTCGACGCGGAGATGCTCGCGGGCGGCTACCGGAAGAAGTACCTCCGCGCCATGTCGCGGATGATCGCGTTGACGACGGGCGAACTGCCGCCCCACGACTGACCGTCGCGAGACGGCGGATTCACACGCGATCGGATGCCCCGCGAAACACGGTGTTTACGCGCTCCCGAATCACGTAACGGCCGCGAAACATCCGCCGCTCCATCCCGAAACGTCTGCTCAGGAAACTTGTGGCGACCTGCCCCCCACATGATTCCTGAGAGAGGTTCGAGATGGATCAAGGCAACACCGCGTTCATCCTGATCGCGGCAGCCCTCGTGTTGCTGATGACACCTGGACTGGCGTTCTTCTACGGCGGCCTCGTGAAGGCCAAGAGCGTGATCAGCATGATGATGCTGAGCTTCGGCGCACTTGGCCTCATCGGCGTGCTGTGGGTCGTCTACGGCTACGCGATCGCGTTCCCCGGCTCCGAGGGCCTCATCGCCCCGTGGTCGATCGACTGGTCGGCGATCGGGCTCGAGAGCCTGCTCGAGGTGCCGGACGGTGCGGCCTACCCGCCGCTCGCCTTCGTCGCGTTCCAGGCGACCTTCGCGATCCTCACCGTCGCGCTCGTGTCGGGCGCCATCGCGGACCGCGCGAAGTTCGGCGCGTGGATGGTCTTCGCGGCCATCTGGGCGACGGTCGTCTACTTCCCGGTCGCGAGCTGGGTGTTCAACTTCGGCCTCGCCGATGACGGCTCGTTCGCCTACGGCGGCTGGATCACGTACGGCATGCAGGAGTTCTTCGGCGTCGGCGCGATCGACTTCGCCGGCGGCACCGCGGTGCACATCAACGCCGGTGCGGCGGCCCTCGCCCTCGCCCTGGTCCTCGGCAAGCGCGTCGGCTTCTCGAAGGGCGCGCACGTGCCCCACAACCCGCCGTTCGTGCTCCTCGGTGCCGGCCTCCTCTGGTTCGGCTGGTTCGGCTTCAACGCCGGTTCGGAGCTCGCCGCCGACGGCACCGCCGCGGTCGCGTTCGTCAACACCATCGCCGCTCCCGCCGCCGCGCTCCTCGCCTGGCTCCTCGTCGAGAAGATCAAGGACGGCAAGCCGACCTCCGTCGGCGCCGCCTCGGGCGCCGTCGCCGGCCTCGTCGCGATCACCCCGGCCTGCGCCGCGCTCACCCCGATCTGGGCGATCGTGCTCGGCCTCGTCGCCGGTGCGGTCTGCGCCCTCGCGATCGACCTGAAGTTCAAGTGGGGCTTCGACGACTCGCTCGACGTCGTGGGCATCCACCTCGTCGGCGGCCTCATCGGCACGCTCTACCTGGGCTTCTTCGCCAACGGCACCGGCCTCATCTACAGCGGCAACCTCACGCAGCTGCTGGTCCAGGCGATCGCCGCCGTCGCGGTCCTGGCCTACTCCTTCACCCTCGCGTACGTCATCGGCCTGGTCATCCAGAAGACGATCGGCTTCCGCGTGAAGAACGAGGACGAGCTGGCCGGCATCGACACCGTCGTGCACGGCGAGAAGGGCTACGAGCTCGAGACCGTCTGACCGGACGGATCCACCGCGAGGGCGGTGGGGTAGTGTGCGGGTGTGTCAGGCACCAGCCGCTTCCTCACCGCCCTCCGGCGCGTCATCCGGCCGAAGCAGCCGGCCGAGGATGCACCGCGCGGTGGCCGGCGCGGGCTGCGTGCGGAGTTCCCGGGACGCAGCGGCGAGGATGCCACGGTCCAGCTGGACCCGGCGCTGGTGCGGCACGTCCGGCTCGTGTACGAGCCGGCGACGGACGGTGATCCCGATCCCGGCGAGGTCGTCTGGACCTGGGTGCCCTACGAGGAGCGCGACGGCCGCGGCAAGGATCGCCCGGTCGCCGTCGTCGCGACCGACGGCAAGGGCGACTTCCTCGCCGTGGAGCTGACGAGCAAGCCGCACGACGGCGACGGTGATTTCCTGCCGCTCGGCGCGGGGGCGTGGGATGCCTCGGGACGGCCGAGCTGGGCGCGCCTCGACCGCCTGTTCCGCGTTCGGACGGGCGGCATGCGACGCGAGGCCGCAGCGCTCGGGCCCGAGCACTTCGCGATGCTCTCGGCGGCGCTGCGCGCGCGGTACGACTGGGACTGAACGACGAAGGCCCCGGCGGATGCCGGGGCCTTCGTGATGGTGGGCGATGCCGGGCTCGAACCGACGACCTCTTCCGTGTGAAGGAAGCGCGCTACCAGCTGCGCCAATCGCCCATCAGGGTTTCGGCCGCTCGAAGCGGCCGCGATGTCGATACTAGCCGACGGATGGGGTGGAATGCACATCGAGCGCCGCGGTGCCCTCGAGGGGGGTCGGGCGGGTCCGCGCCGACGTCCCTGCGAAGGCCCGGCGAGGGCTCCGGGTGCCTCGACACGCCCGGGAATCCGCGATGGAAACCGAACGTGACCGGCTGGAAAACGGTCGGCGACCCGCTCGGTTTGTGATTCGCCGCGAACATCGGTTAGAGTCTCTACGTCGCCAAGCACGGCGACAACGCGGATGTGGCGCAGTGGTAGCGCATCACCTTGCCAAGGTGAGGGTCGCGAGTTCGAATCTCGTCATCCGCTCTGATCAGATGGGGCGCAAGCCCCATTCTGTTCGTTTGGTGGTGAACCCAGCAACGGTGGATTGGCCGAGAGGCGAGGCAGCGGCCTGCAAAGCCGTATACACGGGTTCGAATCCCGTATCCACCTCGAGGAGTGCAAGCTCACAACTCGACACGGGCGATTGGCGCAGCGGTAGCGCGCTTCCCTGACACGGAAGAGGTCACTGGTTCGATCCCAGTATCGCCCACCACGAGACGAAGGCCCCGGCGGAAGCCGGGGCCTTCGTCGTTTCGCGGGTGCGGGCTCGCCGGCCGCCTCAGAGGTTCGCGGGCTCGAACACCGGCGGCGGGACGCGGAGCGCGGTCTGGAACCAGCGCCACGGCGCGCCCCCGGTCTGCTGCAGCGCGATCGACATCTCGGCGGTCGCGGGCAGCCCCACGACCGTGGCCGTCACCGTGAACGCGCGATCCGATCCATGGATGCGCACGCTTCCCGGTGCGACGAGCGTGCCGGGCGCGCCGCCCGCGATCGAGAACGCGGTCTCGTCGCCGAGCGTCTGCACGGTGAACGAGAAGATGAACGTACCGACGCCGGTCGAACCGTAGCCGCTCGCCTGGAAGTGATGGGCGACGGCAGCGCGGCCGTCGGTGGTCCTGGTCATGTCGAACGCGGCGAACGGGCCGAGCACGATCGGCGGGAGCACGTCGGTCTGCACGATGGTCGGGTCGACGAGCGTGGTGTTGGTCCGTGCTCGGCCGATGAGGTGGCCCGGCTGGAGCACTTCGAAGGGCTGGTTCCAGATGGGCGGGATCGTGAGACGCGCGGCGCGGACCTGCTCGGCCCATTCGGAGGGGTCGATGTCGGGGGCGAACGTGGCCGGGTCGGGTGTGCGGATCCGCTCCACCGAACCTGAGGATTCGTCGATCTCGTTCATAGGCGCATCGTATGCCCGGGGCCGGGCCTGCCGCCATGACCGGTCCCGCTGCCCTGCCCCGGACGGGGAATTGACTTGCAGTCAGCAATCGCCGATGCTGTGCAGGCCCGTCCGAATTGTCACGCTGGAGTGCCGATGAACCCGATCCGACGCCCTATCGTCGCGGTCAGCACCACCCTCGTCCTGGTCGTCGTCCAGGCGATCCTCGATCCGACCGGGTTGCTCGCCCTCGTCGGGTGGACCGGGGCCGTGCCCCGGTTCGACGTCGGTCCCTGGCCGTTCGCGGCCTATGCGGTGTTCCTGCCCGTGCTGCTCGCCGTCGTGTGGTGGGTCGCCGCTCGGGCGGGCGATCGCTACTGGACCCTGGTGCCCGGCATCGTGCTCGCCGTGCTCCTCGCGCAGGCCGCCGCGTGCGTCGTGATGACGTGGGACCTCGCCGTCGCCGGTCGGGCGGCCGGATACGTGACCGCGAAGGCCGTGCCCGCAGCCCTCCTCGTCGCGGCGACCACGCGGTGGTTCGGCGGCCCCACCACGCGGACGAGGCTCGAGTCCGGATCGACCTGGCCGGCGGCCGCGGTGCTCGCGCTCGCGGCGCCGCTCCTGACCGGCCTGTGGTGGACGGGTGCGGCGTACGCCCCCGGCGTGCCGGTCGCCCGGTTCGACCACGGCGTCGTCCCGGTGCTGGTGGCGGTCGCGATGATCGCCGGCCTCGCCGCCCTGTCCCTGCGCTGGATGCGTGCGCGGGTGCCCGGGGTGCTCGGCGGATGGCTCGCCGCGGTCGTCGCGGGCGGCATGGCGGGCCTCGTGCAGGCGCTCGTCGCGGGGGTCGTCGACGGCGGGTTCGCCGGCGACATCTGGCCGGTGATGGCCGCCTACGTGGCCGTCGCCGACGGCCTGGCGTTCGGCGCCTGCGTCGGCTGGCTCGCCGGCATCACGGCGGTGGTCGTCGATCGGTTCGGCGCCGGGCGCGCCGCGCGGGTGGCGAAGCCGGCGGTCGTCGCCGCGGCCGTCGTCGCCGTGGCGCTGGCGGTGGTCGTCGCGCGGCCCGTCGACGCTGTCGCGGTGGTCGACCCGGCCGCGTCCGGGGTCGACGGCGAGGCATCCGCCCCGCCCGGATTCCTGCGCGCCGAGGGCGACCGGATCGTCGACGGCCGGGGCAACCAGGTGCTCCTCCGCGGCGTGAACGTGAACCAGCTCGTCGACTTCTACCGGCCCCGCGACGACGTCGACGCGACGCGCCCGCTCACCGAGGACGACTTCGAGGGCATCGCGGCACAGGGGTTCGACGTCGTGCGGCTCAACCTGTCGTGGTCGGCGCTCGAGCCCGAACGCGGGACCCTCGACGGCGACTACCTCGCGCGCATCGAGGACGCCGTCGCCTGGGCGGGACGGCACGACCTGTACGTCGTGCTCGACCTGCACCAGGACTCCTGGTGGAACGGGCCGACGCCCGAGGGCACCGCCTGCCGCCCGGGAACCGACCCGATGTGGGGCTACGACGGCGCTCCGGAGTGGGCGACGATCACCGACGGCGCGCCGCGCTGCCAGTTCAACGGCCGCGACATCTCGCCGGCCGGCAACCGCGCGTTCCAGCACTTCTACTTCGACACCGACGGCGTGCAGACCGCCCTCGTCGAGACGTGGGGGCGCCTCGCCGAGGTGTTCCGCGACGAGCAGGCGGTCGCCGGCTTCGACCTCATGAACGAGCCCGGGTTCGGCGAGACCGCGCCGGTGACGACCTCCCACCTGCTCGGCCGCTTCTACGACCGGGCGATCGACGAGATCCGCGCGGCGGGCGCCCCGCAGATCGTGTTCGTCGAGCCGAGCATCCTGTGGTCGGGCCTCGGCTTCGACAGCGGCCCGGCGGTCGGGTTCACGGATGACCCGAACATCGTGTTCTCGCCGCACCTCTACGCCGAGTCCCTCACGATGGACCGTGCGCTCGGCATCCCGCCGATCGTGGGGATGGAGCGCCAGTTCACGCTCGCGCAGCGCGTCGCCGCCGAGTACGGCGCCCCGCTGTGGTCGGGCGAGATCGGCTACTGGGGCGACGAGGCAGACGTCGAGGCGCGTCTCGCGCGCTACGCCGTCGCCGAGGACGCGCACGTGCTCGGCAGCGCCTACTGGGTCTGGAAGCAAGCGTGCGGCGACCCGCAGAACGGCATCGGCGACTTCGGCAACGGCCTCATGATGCAGGACTGCGCCACCGGCGGCGACGCTCCGCCCAAGGACGACCTGCTCGCGATCCTCGGGCGAGCCTACCCGCGGTCGGCGCCCGGCACGGTGACGGAGCTCGCGGCCGACGGCGCCACCGTCTCGTTCACCGGCCTCGCCGGCGAGGGGTGCGGACTCGAGGTCTGGATCCCGGGCGCGGCGGAGCCGGCCGTGGAGGCCACGGGGGTCGGCGACCTCGACGTGGCGCGGGTATCCGGTGGGTGGATCGCGACCGGGTGCGTCGACGGGGACTACGCCTTCGCGACGCGAGAGGCGGACTCGCCGCGACCGTGACCCGTTCGGGGCATTGTCGCGCGGTTGCGTGAGGGCTAGCCTGCCGCCGAAGACGCGCGATGCTGCGCGGAGCCGGACAGCAGTCTGCGCGCCTTGCACACCCGAGGAGCAAGGAGCCTCCGATGAACGTCGCCAGGTCCCGCAGCCCGCTCGCCGTCGCCTCGACGGTCGGGGTCGTCGCGTTCGCGCTCATCATGGGCGCCGGGACGCCTGCGTGGGCCGCGCCACCGGACCAGGCGACGCTGATCGGCCCGGCCGACGGGTCGACGTCGACCACTGCGGCTCCGCTCCTCCAGGTCCGGGCGGCCGACGCCGACGGCGATCCGTTGCAGGTGCGGTTCGAAGGGCGCCGCGCCGGCGACACGGTGCCGACGCCGCCACCGGGTGCCGAGCCGTTCACCCTGGTGGCGGTACCCGACACGCAGAACTACACCTACCTGAACCGCCAGGGCACGATGACCCAGCAGACCCAGTGGATCCGGGACAGCCGGAGCCAGCTCGGCACGGCGTTCGCGGTGCAGCTCGGCGACCTCGTCAGCGAGGAGGAGAACCTCACGCAGTGGGGGTACACGTCGGCCGCGTTCGGCGTGCTCGACGCAGCGGGCGTTCCGTACACGGTGGTCCCCGGCAACCACGACTTCGACAACGCGACCGGTGCCGTCCGCCCCTACGACGACTACTTCCCGCCGAGCCGCTACATCGGCGCGGCGTGGACGCCCTCGACCGCGCGGTACGGCGGGTACCTCGGGCAGAACCAGTTCGGCGCCGACCCGGTCGATCGGAAGAACTTCGACAACTACGCCCTGTTCACGGCCGGCGGGACCGACTTCCTCGTGCTCAACCTCGAGTGGGAGGCGCCCCAGTACGCACTCGACTGGGCCGACCGGGTGCTCGACGCCCACCCGGACCGCACGGTGATCATGGCGACGCACAGCTTCCTCACGCTGAGCGGCACGCGCCGCACCACCGCGGAGCGGCCCGGCGGCACACCGCCGGCGACGATCTGGAACACCTTCGTGTCGACGCACTGCCAGATCAGGCTCGTGCTGAGCGGGCATGAGCACAGCGGCGACGCCGGCGAGAGCCGACGGGCCGACGACAACAGCTGCGGCCAGCCGGTGCAGCAGATCATGACCGACTACCAGGACCGTCCGAACGGCGGCGACGGCTGGCTGCGCTACTACACGTTCGACCCGGCGGCCGGGACGATGACCGCACGGACCTATTCCCCGAAGCTCGGGCAGTTCGAATCCGACGCGGATTCGGCCTTCACGCTCCCGTTCGCGCTCGGCACCCAGGCCCCCGCGCCGTTCACGACGATCGCGACCGTTGCCGCGGCCTCCGGCTCCGTCGCGCAATCGGCCTGGACCGGGCTCCAGCCGGGCACGGCATACGAGTGGCGCGCGGTCGTCTCCGACGGCGCCTCGTCGACGACCTCCCCGACCTGGACCGTGCGCACGCCGCTGGCGCCTGTGACCATCGACGACACCTTCACCCGGACGCTCGCGACCGGATGGGGCCGCGCCGACACCGGGCAGGACTGGACGCTCTCGACGGCGGCGTCGAGCTATTCGGTTGACGGCGCGCGGGGGAAGGTCACCGTTCCGCCCGGCTCGGGGCGCGCCGCTCGGCTGGCCTCGGTCGTCGCCGGGGACGTCGCCATCGCCTCGGAGGTCCAGGTGACGCCCGTCCCGTCGGGCTCCGGCACCTACGTCTCCTACCTCGCGCGGCTGAACGGCTCGAACAGCTACCGAGCCAAGCTCCAGTTCTCGCCGAACGGCACGATCACCCTCATCCTCACGCGCGTCGTCGGCGGGACCGAGACGACGCTCGCCGCCCAGCGTCTCGCCGGCACGTTCACCGCCGGCCAGTCGGTGCGCGTCGCGTTCGAGGCGTCGGGCGCGTCACCCACGACGCTGCGCGCGAAGGCATGGGCCGGAGCGGCCGCGGAGCCGCCGGCATGGATCCTGAACGCGACGGATGCCACGGCCGGCCTCCAGGCCGCGGCCGCCGTCGGCGTCGACCTGTACCAGTCGAGCAGCGCGCTGTCGACCGCGACGGTGGCGTTCGAGCGCTTCACCGCGACGCCGATCGGCACCACCCCGCCGCCGCCGAACACGCCCCCGACCGCGGTCATCGGGACGCCCACCGTCTCCGGGCGCACGGTGACCGTGTCCGGCGCGGCATCGACCGACGGCGACGGCACCATCGCGGGCTACGCCTGGACCTTCGGCGACGGCGCCACGGCGAGCGGACCGTCCGCCTCGCGCACGTACGCCGCCGACGGCGCCTACACGATCACGCTCACCGTCACGGACGACGACGGCGCGACCGGGACCACCACGCGGAGCGTCACGGTGGCCGCCCCGCAGCCGCAGCCGCCCGTCGCGGCCTTCACGCCCACGTGCACCGCGCTCGCGTGCACGTTCGACTCGAGCGCGTCGAACGACCCCGACGGCACGATCACGTCGTACGCCTGGACCTTCGGCGACGGGACCACGGGAACCGGTCCGAATGCGCAGAAGTCGTACGCGGCCGGCGGCACCTACACCATCGGCCTAACGGTGACCGACGACTCCGGCGCCGCGGCATCCACGACCCGGACCGTCACGGTCGCGGCGGCGACGCTGCTCGCGAGCGATGCCTTCGGGCGCACCGCCGCCAACGGCTGGGGCACGGCCGACCTCGGCGGCGCGTGGACCACGAGCGGGTCGGTCGCGGCGAACTACTCGGTGGCCGGCGGCGTCGGGCTGCTTCGCTTCACGGCGGCCGGCGCGACGATGAACGCGAACCTCGTCGGCGTCTCCTCGTCGGCGACCGACCTCGTGGCGACCGTGTCGCCCGACAAGGCGGCGAGCGGCAGCGGCACCTACCTCCACCTGACCGGCCGGCGCATCGCGACCGTCGGCGCGTATCAGTTGAAGACCCGGCTGAACGCGAACGGCAGCGTCGAGGTCTCGATCGTCCGCGTCAATCCGAGCAACGGCGGCGACGTCGTGATCCAGGCGGCGACGACGGTGCCCGGCCTCAACATCGTGGCCGGCGACAAGCTGCGGATGCGCGTGCAGGTCGTCGGCACCTCGCCCACCACGATCCGCGGCCGGGTCTGGGAGGTCGGCACCCCGGAGCCGACGACGTGGCAGCGGAGTGCGACGGATGCCACGGTCGGACTCCAGGCGACCGGCGGCGTCGGGTTCTCGGCCTACCTCTCGGGCAGTGCGACGAGCGCGCCGTACACGCTGTCGGTCGACGACCTCGTGGCGACGCCGCAGTAGCCACGACGGGATGCATCCCGACGCGAGGCATCCCGTCACGCCGCATCCCGGCAGGTCGACGGACCGGAGGGCGTCGCACCCGATGCGACGCCCTCCGGCCATGATCGGCTCAGCCGTGCGCGGTGCTCACCACGCCGACGGCGCCGGCGGCGGCGTCACCGGCGGCCGGTCGTTGCAGGTGATCAGGTTCGGCAGGTACGGCGCGAGCCACGGCGTGCCGGGGTGGTACTCGTTCGTGTCGACGCCGTCGTTGCCGCCGAGGTCGACGAGCGAGAACTCCGAGCCGTGCTCCCAGTCCCAGGTGAACGCACCGCAGTTGTTCACGCCCCAGTGCCCGATGTTGCGGACGTCGACGTCCTCGAACGTCGCCGAGCCGGCCGTTCGGGCGCTCACCACGTTCGTGCCGGTGCCGTCGACGCGGATGCCCCGGAAGTGCACCCCGTCGATGCGGTAGACGTCCTTCACGCCCCACTCCGTCACGAGCATGATCGCGGTGTACGTGCTGTCGAGGAAGTGGTCGCCGGTGACGCGGATGTCGGCGCCGTCGATGCCGCGGTCGAGCGCGTAGAACCAGATCGCCCCGAGCCCGATGTTCCAGTTGAGCTCGTACGTGCCGGCGCGCACGGTCGTGTTGTCGGTGATCACGATCGTGCCGGCGAACGGCTCGGCCCCGAAGCGGGAGCCGACGTGGATGCCGCTGCCCTCGCGGATCGGGTCGGCGACGAGGTTGTTCGACACGGTGAGGTCGGTGCCGCCGTAGAGCGCGATGCCGTTCGCGAGCGTCGGCGTCTGCACGGTGTTGCGGTCGAACGCGTTCCCGCTGTTCGCGGTGCCCTCCGACCACATCGCGAGGGCGTCGTCGCCCGTGTTCCGGATGAAGTTGCCCGCGACGACCGAGCCGGTGACGCCGGTGTGGAAGTTCAGGCCGTCGGCGATCTGGTCGACGATGACGTTGTCGCGCACCTCGAGGCCGTGCATCGGCCCGTCGAACCACAGGCCGACCTTCGTGTGCTCGATGTACAGGCCCTCGATCGAGGAGTCGCTGAGCGACCCGCCGACGCCGTTCACCTGGTCCGTGTCGATGCGCTCGCGCACGTCGCCCCGGATCGTGAAGCCCGACAGGTGCACGTTCGAGCTCCCGCCCTCGTCCGCCGACTTCCCGTAGAAGCCGACGCCGGTGTGCACCGACCCGTCGGGCGCCGGCTCCGCGAGCGCGACCTCACGGCCCCGCACCGTCGTGTACCAGCTGCCGGCGCCCTCGATCGTGACGTCGTCGACGATGATGTGCCGGTTCACCTGGTACGTCCCCGGCGGCAGGTAGACGGGCCATCCGACGCGCTTCGCGAAGGCGATCGCGCGCTCGATCGCGGGCGCGGCGTCCTTCCTGCCCGTCGGGTCGGCGCCGAACGCGAGCACGTTCGCCGCCTTCACGCGGACGTGGGGGAGTCCGACCCGCTCGGTGTCGAGGAGGTCGATGGTCGTGAGGGTCGCGGCTGCCTGCTTCGGAACCGACAGCCGGATCACCGATCCCGCCTCGTAGGTGCGCGGCAGGAGCATCCGCTGCTCGTCGTAGAAGTGCATCGGCCGGAACGGCTTCGACACCTCGTACCCGGAGCCGGGCACGCAGCCGCACTCGGTGATCCACCAGTCGGGGTGGAGCAGTCCGGCGTTCGGATCGTTGGTGAACGGGTACTGGTTGTAGAGCCACGAGTACGCCGAGGTGAGCGTCATCGTGCGCGGCTGCCTGCCGTCGACGCGCACCTCGAGCGGCGACTCGATGCCGCCGCCGCCGGGGGCGTCGGGGATGCTGTACCGCACCGTGATCGCGTTCGTCGCGGCCGGCAGCGTGAACTCGACGTACTGCCCGGGCGCGAGCTGCACGGCGCTCCGCCCGGAGGCCTCGGCGGCCAGCGTGTACGCATCGCGGCTCGGCGCGAGCACGGTGCCCGTGGTCACGGCGTGTTCGGCCTCCTGTTCGAGGAAGGGCACGTCCGCACCCCGCCCGGCGACGAGCGCCGGGTCGAGCGCGGCGCGGGTCACGACCGGCGCGGGCGGGGGAGCGGGCTCGGCCGCGGCGGCGCCTGCGGCCGGGATGAGCACGCCCGCGGCGGCGACCGCGCAGGCGAGGGTCGCCGCGAGTGCGCGCCGGCGTACCGGGCGCCGATCGCGGGCAGGGCTGGGTGGGGATGTCTCCATCGACGGTCCTCTCGATCGGCATCGACCGGATGCCTCGGGCGGAGGCGTCTTCGCGTCCGCGATCCGCGGCCGACGATAGGGGCGCGCTCGCCGCGGCCACAAGGCGTCGTGGCGAAATGTCGACGAAGTATCGAGTTCTTGCGAAATCGGTGGCAAGCCGCCGCAAGCCGGGCGCAAGCGCGAGCGAAACCCGACGTCGATCCGACGGGCGCGCCCGCGGGCGGTCGGCGCTCCGGCGAGGCATCCGGGCCGACTACAGTTGAAGGATTGTTCTTCCGAAACCAAGGAGTGGATCAGGTGGCCGACGGGTTCGCGCTCTTCACCGACCGTTCCGTTGTCGCGATGCGCGTCAACGGCGAGCTGAAGGACCTGGCCGCCACGGTCACGGACGACGACGTCGTCGAGCCCGTGACGATCGACTCGCCCGACGGGCTGAACATCCTGCGGCACTCGACTGCGCACGTGCTCGCCCAGGCGGTGCAGGCGATCAACCCGGAGGCGAAGCTCGGCATCGGCCCGCCCGTCGAGAACGGCTTCTACTACGACTTCGACGTGCAGACGCCGTTCACCCCCGAGGACCTGAAGGCCCTCGACAAGGAGATGGCCCGGATCGTCCGTGCCGGCCAGCGCTTCATCCGCCGCGTCGTGACCGACGACGAGGCGCGCGCCGAGCTCGCCGCCGAGCCGTACAAGCTCGAGCTGATCGGGCTGAAGGGCGCCGCCGGGCACGGCGAGTCCAGTGGCGACGACCACGAGTCGGTCGAGGTCGGGGGCGGCGAGCTCACGATCTACGACAACGTCGACCCGAAGTCCGGCGAGACCGTCTGGAAGGACCTCTGCCGCGGGCCGCACCTGCCGAACACCCGCATGATCGGCAACGGCTGGGCGCTGATGCGCGTCGCCGCGGCGTACTGGCGCGGATCGGAGAAGAACCCGCAGCTCCAGCGCATCTACGGCACCGCCTGGCCCACGAAGGACGAGCTGCGCGCCTACCAGACCCGCCTCGAGGAGGCCGCGAAGCGCGACCACCGCAAGCTCGGCGGCGAGCTCGACCTGTTCAGCTTCCCCGACGAGATCGGCTCGGGGCTCGCGGTGTTCCACCCCAAGGGCGGCATCATCCGCTACGAGATGGAGGAGTACCTGCGGCGTCAGCTGCTGAAGAACGGGTACGAGTTCGTCAACACGCCGCACATCACCAAGGCGCACCTCTACGAGGTCAGCCAGCACCTCAACTGGTACGCCGACGGGATGTTCCCGCCCATGCACCTCGACGAGGAGACCGACGCCGAGGGCAACGTCACCCGGCAGGGCCAGGACTACTACCTGAAGCCCATGAACTGCCCGATGCACAACCTCGTGTTCCGGGCGCGCGGCCGGTCGTACCGCGAACTGCCGCTGCGGCTCGCCGAGTTCGGCACCGTGTACCGGTACGAGAAGAGCGGCACTCTGTCGGGCCTGACCCGCGTGCGCGGCCTCACGCAGGACGACGCGCACATCTACGTCACCGACGACCAGATCAAGGACGAGGTCGCCAGCCAGCTCGACTTCGTGCTCGAGACGCTGCGCGGCTACGGCCTCACCGACTTCTACCTCGAGCTCTCCACGAAGGACCCGGAGAAGTACGTCGGCTCCGACGACCTCTGGGAGGCCGCGACCGAGACCCTCCGCGAGGTCGCGGTCGACTCCGGCCTCGAACTCGTCGACGACCCGGGCGGGGCCGCGTTCTACGGCCCGAAGATCTCGGTGCAGGCGCGCGACGCGATCGGCCGGACCTGGCAGCTGTCGACCGTGCAGCTCGACTTCAACCAGCCCGAGCTCTTCGAGCTGCGCTACGCCGCCGCCGACGGCACGCAGAAGCAGCCCGCGATGATCCACCGCGCGCTGCTCGGGTCGGTCGAGCGCTTCTTCGCCATCCTGCTCGAGCACTACGCCGGCGCCTTCCCGGCCTGGCTCGCGCCCGTGCAGGTCGTCGGCATCCCGGTCGCCGACGAGTACGCGCCCTACCTCGGCGCGATCATCGAGCAGCTGAAGGGCGCGGGCGTCCGCGCCGAGCTCGACACCACCGACGACCGCATGCAGAAGAAGATCCGCACGCACACGACCCAGAAGGTGCCGTTCCAGCTCATCGCGGGCGAGAACGACCGCAGCGGCGAGACCGTGAGCTTCCGCTTCCGCGACGGCACCCAGGAGAACGGCGTGCCGATCGACGTGGCCACGGCGAAGATCCGCGAGGCCATCGCCGACCACCGCCAGGTGTCGACGAAGGACGACCTGTTCGCATGACGAACTACGGGCCGGAGGAGTTCGAGGGCGTGCCGATGCAGCGCTCGGGAGACCTCGCCGCCGTGCCCGACGCGTTCCAGCGACTGTGGACGCCGCACCGGATGGTCTACATCGAGAACGGGCAGGATCCGAGCGAGCACGCCTGCCCGTTCTGCCGGGCGCCCGAGTTCGACGACGAGACGAGCTTCATCGTCGCCCGCGGCGAGCACGCGTACGTCCTGCTCAACCTCTACCCGTACAACAGCGGCCACCTGCTCGTCTGCCCGTACCGGCACATCGCGACCTACGACGAGGCGAGCCCGGCGGAGGTGGCCGAGATCGGCGAGATGACCCAGATCGCGATGCGGGTGCTGAAGCAGGTGTCGCACTGCGACGGCTTCAACATCGGGATGAACCAGGGGCGGATCGCCGGTGCCGGGATCTCCGAGCACCTGCACCAGCACATCGTGCCCCGTTGGGCGCTGGACTCGAACTTCTTCCCGATCATCGCGAAGACGAAGGCCATCCCGCGCCTGCTCGGCGACGTGCGGCGCGAGGTCGCCGAGGGCTGGCCGGGCTGACGCCCGGCCCCCGTCAGCGGACCTGCCGCACGCCGAACTGCATGCGCGGGTGCGCGTACGCCTCCTGCGACTCGACGAGCTGCAGCTCGCGCTCGCCCGACTCGTGCGTGCGGGTGAGCAGGTCGAACACGCTCGACGCCGTGCGGGCCAGCGCGTCGGCGGCATCGCCCGTGCGGCGGTAGTGCGCGGTGAACAGCGCGGCCGTGACATCGCCCGAGCCGTTCGCCTTCATCGGCAGCAGCGGGGTCTGCGCGATCCACGCGCCCGCGTCGTCGACGGCGAGCATCTCGATCGTGCCCTCCTCGCGGTCGGGGCGCTCGACGCTCGTCACGAGCACCGTGCGGGGGCCGGACGCGCGCACGAGGTCGACCGATTCGAGCGTCGACTCGAGGGTGTCGGGCTCGGTGCCGGTGAGGTAGCCGAGCTCGAACTGGTTCGGGGTGACGAGGTCGGCGGCCGGCACCACCCGGTCGCGCAGCAGCACGGGGATCGCCGGCGCGACGAAGCATCCGCTCTTCGCGTTGCCCATCACCGGGTCGCACGCGTAGATCGCGTCGGGGTTGGCCGCCTTGACGCGCGCGACCGCGTCGAGGATGACGTCGGCGATGCCTTCGCCGCCCTGGTAGCCGGAGAGCACCACGTCGACCTGGGGGAAGACCCCGCGCTCCTCGATGCCGGTGATCACGGCGGCGACGTCGTCGGGGCTGATCAGCGGCCCGCGCCAGGCGCCGTACCCGGTGTGGTTCGAGAAGTTCACCGTGTAGACCGGCAGCACCTCGACGCCGATGCGCTGCAGGGGGAACACGGCCGCGGAGTTGCCGACGTGGCCGTAGGCGACGGCGGACTGGATGGAGAGGATCTTCACCGGTCGATCATCCCACCCCGGCGACGACGAGCCGTCCGCCTGCCGCCCGCACGGCGGCGGCGATGTCGGCGGCGAGGCGCTCCGCATCGACGTCGTCGAGGTCGTGCACGGTGAGCCGGAGGCGCCGCGCGGCGGGCTCGTCGGCGAGCACGAATGCGTCGCCGGCGCGGGCGAGCCAGCCGCGGCGCATGAGCTGCTCGCTCACGTCGCGGGCCGGCACGGGCAGGGGCACCCACAGGTTGAGGCCGTCGCCGGCCGTCGCCGGCACCCCGAGCGCGGTCAGCCGGGCGGCGAAGGCGGCGTTCCGGTCGGCGTAGTGCGCGCCGGCCGACTCGATGCCGGCGAGGACGTCGGCGTCGGTGACGAGCGCGTGCACGAGCCGCTGCAGGAGATGGCTGACCCACGTCGTGCCGGGCGTCAGCCGCATCGCCAGGCGGGCGGCGGTGTCGGGGTCGGACGCAGTGACGGCGAGGCACATGTCGGGGCCGAGGAACTTCGACACCGAGCGCACGAGCGCCCACCGACGGTGCTCGGGGCCGATGAGGGAGTGGAAGGGCCGGCGGGAGAGCATCGAGAAGTGGTCGTCCTCGATGACGAGCACGTAGGGGTGGGCGCGGAGGATCTCGCGCAGCGCCGCCGCGCGTTCGGCGGTGAGGCTCGCCCCGGTGGGGTTCTGGGCGCGCGGGGTGCAGACGATCGCGCGCACGCCCTGGTCGAGGGCGGCGCGGAGGCCCTCGACGGTCATGCCCTTGTCGTCGACGGGCACCGGCACGGCGCGGTACCCGCCGACCCGCACGGTGTGGATGCTGGTGAGGAAGCACGGATCCTCGAGCGCGACGGCGTCGTCGCGCACGAGCGCCTGCGCGAGCAGCCGCTCGACGGCATCGGCCGCGCCGCTCGTGATCGTCAGCCGGACCTCGTCGGGGGAGAGGTCGTCGCACATCCACGACCGGGCCCACGCGTCGAGCGCCGGGTCGATGACGGGTTCGCCGTAGAGCACCGGCCGACCGGCCATGCCCGCGAGCGCGCGCGACGGATCGGGGATGCGGTCGGGGTCGGGGTTGCCGGTCGCGACGTCGCGCAGCACGTTGTCGGCGGCGAAGCCCTCCTGCGGCACCTCGGAGCGGTCGGCGACGTGCGTGCCGCCGCGGCCACGGGTCACGACGACCCCGGCCTGCGTGAGTTGGCGGTACGCGGCGACCGCGGTGTTCCGGTTCACCCCGAGGGTGTCGGCGAGGGTGCGCACGGGCGGCAGCGACTGGCCGGGCTGCAGGGCGCCGCGCTCGATGAGGGCGCGCACGCTGTCGGCGATGTCGGCGGCCGCTCGGCCGGTGATCTGGAGGGTCAGGTCAGGATCCATGCTGCTCCGATGGTCGGTCGCAGGCCATGCTACCGTTTGGCCTAGGTCAAGCGTTCGCATTGTCCGAGAGCCCGCGCGATCCCGCGCGCCATCCACCGAAGGGAACCCCCGATGAGCACTGCCGAGACGGGCTCGAGCCGCGTGAAGCGCGGCCTGGCCGAGATGCTGAAGGGCGGCGTGATCATGGACGTCGTCACGCCTGCCCAGGCCCGCATCGCCGAGGACGCCGGCGCCGTCGCCGTCATGGCCCTCGAGCGCGTCCCCGCCGACATCCGCGCGCAGGGCGGCGTCGCCCGCATGAGCGACCCCGACCTCATCGAGGCCATCATCGCCGAGGTGTCGATCCCCGTCATGGCGAAGGCCCGCATCGGCCACTTCGTCGAGGCGCAGGTGCTGCAGGCGCTCGACGTCGACTACATCGACGAGTCCGAGGTGCTCTCGCCCGCCGACTACGTGAACCACATCGACAAGTGGGGCTTCAACACCCCGTTCGTCTGCGGTGCGACGAACCTCGGCGAGGCGCTCCGCCGCATCAACGAGGGCGCGGCGATGATCCGTTCCAAGGGCGAGGCCGGCACCGGCGACGTCTCCGAGGCGACGAAGCACATCCGCAAGATCACGAGCGAGATCAACGCGCTGAAGTCGATGACGAAGGACGAGCTCTACGTCGCCGCAAAGGAGCTGCAGGCGCCCTACGACCTCGTCGCCGAGGTCGCGGAGACCGGCAAGCTGCCCGTCGTGCTGTTCACCGCCGGCGGCGTCGCGACGCCCGCCGACGCGGCCATGATGATGCAGCTCGGCGCCGACGGCGTCTTCGTGGGCTCCGGCATCTTCAAGTCGGGCAACCCCGAGGCGCGCGCCGCGGCCGTCGTCAAGGCGACCACGTTCTACGACGACCCCTCGGTCATCGCGGAGGTCTCGCGCGGCCTCGGCGAGGCGATGGTCGGCATCAACGTCGGCGACCTGCCCGCCCCGCACCGCCTCGCCGAGCGCGGCTGGTGACCACCCTCCGCAGCGAGTCGCTCGACGCGGGGCCGGCCCAGGCCGGTCCCCGCGTCGGGGTACTCGCGCTCCAGGGCGACTTCCGCGAGCACGCGCGCGTGCTCGCCTCGCTCGGGGCGACCGTCTCGCTCGTGCGCCGTCCCGCGGAGCTCGACGAGGTCGACGGGCTCGTCATCCCCGGCGGGGAGTCATCCGTCATGGACAAGCTGGCGCGCGCGTACGGCCTGCAGCACCCCCTGCGCGACGCGATCGCCGCCGGCCTTCCCGTGTACGGCACGTGCGCCGGGCTGATCATGCTCGCCGACACCCTGCGCGATGCGATCGCCGGCCAGGAGTCGCTCGGCGGCCTCGACGTCGTCGTGCGGCGCAACGCCTTCGGATCGCAGAACCAGTCGTTCGAGACCGACCTCGAGGTGCCGGCGCTGGGCGACGCTCCGGTGCACGCCGTCTTCATCCGCGGCCCGGTGGTCGAGTCGGTGGGGCCGGATGCCACGCCGCTGGCCTCGCTCGCCGACGGGCGCGTCGTCGCGGTCGAGCAGGGCAACCTCCTCGGCACCAGCTTCCACCCCGAGATCACGGGGGAGCACCGCTTCCACGAGTACTTCCTGGGCAAGGTGCGCGCCCGCGCCGGACGGACGGCGGCCTGACGGTCGTCGGCCTGACGGTCGGTGGCGCGGCCGTTCGCGGGGCGGCCGTCGGTGGGGCGCCATAGGCTGCAGCCATGCAGCGATGGATCGCCCTCCTCCGCGGGGTCAACGTCGGCGGGGTCGCCATCCGCTCCGCCGAACTCGCCGAGCTCTTCCGCGGGCTCGGGTTCGACGACGTCCGCACCGTGCTCGCGAGCGGCAACGTGGTGTTCACGAGCGGCCGGACGGATGCGTCCGCGCTGAAGCGCGACATCGAGTCGGCGCTCGGCGAGCGGTTCGGGTACGACGCCTGGACCGTGCTCACCACCGACGAGCACGTCGCGAAGGTGATCGAGGCGTTCCCGTTCGACGCCGACGACGCGGGCCGCCAGCCCTGGGTGATCTTCGCGTCCGACGAGGCGGTGCTCGACGAGGTGGCCTCCGCCGACGGGCTCGACCCCGACGTCGACCCGATCGCGCGCGGGAAGGGCGTCGTGTACTGGAACCCGGTCAAGGGCACCACGACCGACACGCCATTCGCGAAGCGCCTGGCGAAGGCGCGATTCCGGCCCACGACGACGAACCGGAACCTCCGGACGCTCGGCAAGCTCCTCGGCTGAGCCCGGGGAGGCGCGAGGGCGCCGGCCGGTGACCCTCCCGCGCTCCGGGTCCGCCCGGAGCGGACCGGCGGGTCACCCCGAGCCGAACCGAGGGGCACCACGGGCGCGGCGGGGCGGGGCATCCGCTCGACTGGCCCGCATGACCACGCGACTTCCCAGCACCGGCGCGCCCGCCCCCGCCGCCGTACCCGCCACGACCTGCCGCAGCGACGAGGTGGTGGTGATCCACCGCCTCTTCCGCCGCCTGTACGCGGACGCGCCCGTCGTCGTCCGCGGCGTGGAATCCGGTGACCTCGCCCGCGCGCGTCGCGTCGCGAAGCACCTCCACGGCATCACCGCATTGCTGCACGTCCACCACCGCACCGAGGACGAGTTCTTCTGGGACACGATGACCGAGCGGGCTCCGGCCTGCGGCCTGCACGTGGCGCTCATGCGGGAGCAGCACGCGACGGTGTCCGACCTGCTCGATTCGGTCGACGCGCTCGTCGAGGCGTGGACGGCCGCCGCCGACGGAGCCGCACGGGACCGCCTCGCGGCCGAGCTGGAGGAGGTCGATCGACTGCTCCTCCGGCACCTCGCCGACGAGGAGCGCGAGGCGTTCCCGGTGCTCGACGCGATCCTGACCGACGCCGAGTGGGACGACATCCACCGCGAGGCGAGCCGCCACCGCCCGCCGCTGCCGATCTTCGTGCTCATCGGCTTCATGCTCGAGAGCGTTCCGCCCGCCGAGCGGGACGCGTGGTTCGCCTCGCAGATGCCGGCGCCCATCCGGGTCGCCTACCGCGCGGTCGGCCGGAAGCAGTACGAGCGCGCCGTGCGCTCCCTCTTCCCCGAGCGGACGAGGGTCGCGCCGCGGGGCGGCGGAGGGCTGACGGAGGTGCTGCCCTAGAATGGTCTGTCGGCGGGTGCACCCGCCTCGACACGGATTCAGGAGCAGCATGTCCGGGCATTCCAAGTGGGCGACGACCAAGCACAAGAAGGCCGTCATCGACGCGCGCCGCGCCAAGTCGTTCGCCAAGCTGATCAAGAACATCGAGGTCGCGGCCAAGATGGGCGGCGCCGACCTGGCCGGCAACCCCACCCTGTACGACGCCGTGCAGAAGGCCAAGAAGACCTCGGTCCCCAACGACAACATCGACCGCGCGATCAAGCGCGGTGCGGGCATCGGCGGCGAGGCCGTCGAGTACCAGAGCATCACCTACGAGGCGTACGGCCCGGCCGGCGTCGCGCTCATGATCGAGGTGCTGACCGACAACAAGAACCGCGCCGCCGCCGAGGTGCGCACGGGGCTCAGCCGCAACAACGGCACCCTCGCCGACCCCGGCTCCGTCGCCTACAACTTCACGCGCAAGGGCGTCATCGTCGTCTCCGGCGAGGGCACGACCGAGGACGACGTCATGCTGGCGGCGCTCGAGGCCGGTGCCGAGGAGATCGAGGGGCACGCCCTCGGGTTCGAGGTCATCACCGACCCGTCCGAGCTCGTCACCGTGCGCAAGGCCCTGCAGGACGCGGGCCTCGACTACGAGTCCGCCGACATCGAGTTCGTGCCGAACCTCAAGGTCGAGGTCGACGCCGACACGGCGCGCAAGGTCTTCCGGCTCATCGACGCGCTCGAGGACTCGGACGACGTGCAGAACGTCTACTCGAACTTCGACCTGACCCCCGAGGTCCAGGCCGAGCTCGAGGCGGAATAGGCGGTCGGCCGTATGCGGGTGCTCGGCATCGACCCCGGGCTCACCCGCTGCGGCGTCGGCGTCGTCGACGTGTCGCCGAACCGTCAGGCGGTGCTCGTCGACGTCGTCGTGCTGCGGTCGCCGACCGACCTGCCGATCGAGCGCCGGCTCGCGCGCATCGCCGACGGGCTGGAGGCGATCGTCGAGGAGCACCGGCCCAACGCCGTCGCGCTCGAGCGCGTCTTCGCGCGGTCGGATGTCTCGACGATCATGGGGACCGCGCAGATCTCCGGGGTGGCGATGCTCATCGCGGCGCGACGGGAGCTGCCGGTCGCGCTGCACACCCCCAGTGAGGTGAAGGCGGCGATCACCGGGTACGGCCGCGCCGACAAGAAGCAGGTCGGCGCGATGGTCGCGCGCATCCTCGGCCTCGAGGCGGTCCCGAAGCCCGCCGACGCGGCCGACGCGCTCGCGCTCGCGATCTGCCACGCGTGGCGCACGGGCGGGGTCGCCGGTGCGGCGGTCCGCGACGCCGCGGCCGCCCCGCGAGGAGCGCGAGCGGATGCCTCGGCACTGACCCCGGCGCAACGGGCGTGGCTCGCCGCCGAGCGCAACGCGTCCGTGTCGGGGGCCGCCCGTAGGCTGGGGAGTGATCTCCTCCCTCCGCGGCACCGTCCTCACCGCAGCAGGCAGTTCCCTCGTGATCGAGGTCGGCGGAGTCGGGTTCCACCTGCACACCACGCCGGCGCTCGCGCTCGCGAGTCGCGTCGGAGACGAGGTGGTCGTCCAGACCTCGCTCATCGTCCGAGAGGACGCGCTGACCCTCTTCGGGTTCGCCACGCGCGACGAGCTCGACGTCTTCGAGCTCCTCCTCGGGGTCACGGGCGTCGGCCCGAAGTCCGCCCTCGGCGTGCTGTCGGCGCTCTCTCCCGACCAGGTCGCCGAGGCCGTGCAGGCCGACGACGACGCCGTGTTCCGGAAGGTCAGCGGCATCGGCCCGAAGACGGCCAAGCTCATCACCGTCTCGCTGGCGGGCAAGCTCGTGGCGCCCGCGACCCGGGCGGTCGCGGCGCCCGTCGTGGCGGGCACCGTCGCCGAGAGCGTGCTGGCCGCGCTCACCAACCTCGGCTGGCCCGAGCGGGTCGCCGCCGAGGCGGTCGAGGAGACGGTGGGCGAGGCCTCCGAGACCGAGGCTGCGTCCGTGCCGGCGCTGCTGCGGTTGACGCTCGCCCGGCTCGGCCCCGCGCGCCAGACGGGCCGCGCCCGATGACCGACGCCGACGACCTGACCGACCCGCAGCTCGCGGGAGAAGCCGAGCTCGCCTTCGAGGGCGCGCTCCGCCCGCGCAGCCTCGCCGAGTTCGTCGGCCAGACCCGGGTGCGCGGCCAGCTCCAGTTGCTGCTGTCGGCGGCCGCGCTCCAGCAGCGCACGCCCGACCACATCCTGCTGGCCGGCCCGCCCGGGCTCGGCAAGACGACCCTCGCGATGATCGTGGCGCACGAGGGCGGCCGGCCGCTGCGCATGTCGAGCGGTCCGGCGATCCAGCACGCGGGCGACCTCGCCGCGATCCTCAGCTCGCTCGTGCCCGGCGAGGTGCTCTTCATCGACGAGATCCACCGCATGGCCCGGTCCGCCGAGGAGATGCTGTACCTCGCGATGGAGGACTTCCGGATCGACATCATGGTCGGCAAGGGCGCCGGCGCCACCTCCGTGCCGCTCGATCTCGCGCCGTTCACGCTGGTCGGCGCCACGACGCGTGCCGGACTCCTGCCGAACCCGCTCCGCGACCGCTTCGGCTTCACCGCGCACCTCGAGTTCTACGACGAGGCCGAGCTCGAGCAGGTGCTCGCCCGGGCCGCCGTCATGCTCGGGCTCGACGTCGACCGCGACGCGATCGCCGAGATCGCCGGCCGATGCCGCGGCACCCCCCGCATCGCGAACCGGCTGCTGCGCCGCGTGCGCGACTACGCCCTCGTGCACGGCGGCCGCGCCGACGTCGACGCGGTGCAGGCGGCGCTCGACCTGTACGACGTCGACGCCCTCGGACTCGACCGGCTCGACCGCGCCGTCATGGACACGATCCTGACCCGGTTCGGCGGGGGCCCGGTCGGGCTCAACACCCTCGCGGTCTCCGTGGGCGAGGAGGCCGAGACCATCGAGGCGGTGGTGGAGCCGTTCCTCGTGCGGATCGGCCTGCTCACCC
Organism: Agromyces sp. MMS24-K17; assembly: GCF_043950245.1. GTDB lineage: Bacteria > Actinomycetota > Actinomycetes > Actinomycetales > Microbacteriaceae > Agromyces. Next base: position 2,783,962 of record NZ_CP171640.1, read on the forward strand.
GGACGCCGCGGGGTCGGGTGGCGACGCCGGCGGCGTGGCGGCACTTCGGCCTCGTCGACGGAGCGCAGGCGACGGGGGCGACAGCGGCGCTTCCGCTCGATGACCTATAATCCAAGGAGGCTCCGGCCTACCCACCCTTGACCTCGTGCGCGACGTCGCACACTGGAAGGCTTCAGCACCCCATGGTTTTCGATCCGTTCACCCTCATCATGCTCGCCGTCCTGGCGGTGCTGATCTTCTTCATGTTCCGGAACTCGCGGAAGCGGCAGGCCGAGGCCCGCAACCTCCAGTCGAAGGTCGTTCCGGGTGCGCAGGTCATGACCAACTTCGGCCTCTACGGCACGATCGTCTCCATCGACGAGGAGGAGAACAAGGTCGAGCTCGAGGTGTCGCCCGGCACCGTCCTCGTGGTGCACCGCCAGACGGTGGCCCGCGTCGTAGAGCCCTCCGAGACCGTCGCGGACGACGAGGAGTCGGCCGCCGTCGAGGGCGAGCCGGAGTACGGCGAGCGGATCGAGTCGACCCAGGCTGACGAGACGACCGACACCAAGAAGTCGGACGACTAGCCCTTCCACCAGAGGCTCCGCCCGCGCTCGCGCGCGGGCTCCTGCAGAGAGAACAGAAACGTGGCTGCACCTTCGAAGCGGTCCAAGCGACCGACGCCGGTCCGCAAGGCCTGGCGGTCCCTCACCTGGCTCGGCGTGATCATCGTCGGCCTGTTCGCCATCAACGCCGCGGGCGTGATCTGGGGCGGCGGGTCGTGGACGCCGAAGCTCGCCCTCGACCTCGAGGGCGGCACGCAGATCATCCTCGCGCCGAAGCTCGAGGCCGGTCAGACCGCGTCGCAGGAGCAGCTCGACCAGGCCGTGTCGATCATCCGCGAGCGCGTCGACGCGTCGGGTGTGTCCGAGGCCGAGATCAACACCGAGGGCAGCAACGTCGTCGTGCGCATCCCCGGCGAACTCGACGACGACACCCGCGCGCGCATCCAGTCGTCCGCGAAGCTCGAGCTCCGGCCGGTGCTGCTCTCCTCCGGGGCGACGTCCTCGACGTCCCTCGACCCGAGCGCCTCGGCGGAGCCGACGGAGCCGGCGGAGGAGCTCGAGTCGACGCCGACCGTCGAGCCGACCGACGCCAGCGACCCGAACTGGGTGACCCCGGCGCTGCAGTCCGAGTTCGACTCGTTCGACTGCTCGACGATCGACGAGAGCGGCGCGAACGTGGCGCCGGCCGACGAGCCGCTCGTCACCTGCGACCGGACGGGCACGACGAAGTACCTGCTCGGCCCGGTCGAGGTCAGCGGTGAGGACATCACCGACGCGACCAACGGCACCGTGCAGACCAGCACCGGCGCCAACACCGGCACCTGGGCCGTCAACATCGTCTTCAACGACGAGGGCACCAAGGCGTTCGCGACCGTGTCGACCCGCCTCTTCGGCCTGAAGGACCAGGCGCCTCGCGACCAGTTCGCGTTCGTGCTCGACGGCGTCGTGCTGTCGGCGCCCTCGATGAACGGCGTCATCACCGACGGCCGCCCGCAGATCACCGGCTCGTTCACGCAGGAGTCGTCGAAGGCCCTGGCCGACCAGCTGAAGTTCGGCGCGCTGCCGATCAGCTTCACCGTGCAGTCGTCCGACACGATCTCCGCGACGCTCGGTACCTCGCAGCTGCAGTCGGGCCTCATCGCCGGCCTCATCGGCCTGATCCTGGTCGTCATCTACACCCTGTTCCAATACCGGGCGCTGGGTTCCGTGACGATCGCATCGCTCATCATCGCCGCGATCATCACGTACCTGATGATCACGATCCTGTCGTGGCGCGAGGGCTACCGCCTGTCGCTCGCCGGCATCGCGGGCCTCATCGTCGCGATCGGCTTCACCGCCGACTCGTTCATCGTGTACTTCGAACGCGTGCGAGACGAACTCCGCGACGGCCGGCCGCTCGTCGGCTCGGTCGAGGCGGGCTGGAAGCGCGCGTTCCGCACGATCCTCGCCTCGAAGGGCGTGAACCTCCTCGCCGCGATCGTGCTGTTCATCCTCGCGGTCGGCAGCGTGAAGGGCTTCGCCTACACGCTCGGCCTCACGACGATCATCGACGTCGTCGTGGTGATCCTCTTCACGCACCCGATGCTGCAGCTGCTCGCGCAGACCCGCTTCTTCTCGAGCGGCAACCCGTGGTCGGGCCTCGACCCGAACGCCCTGGGCGCCGTCTACCGAGGCCGTGCGGAGTTCCGCAAGACCACGGCGGTCCCCGCCAACAAGCTGGCCTCGAGCTCCAAGGAGGCGCAGCGCCGGCAGACCATCGCCGAACGCAAGGCGGCGGGCATCGACGCGAGCACGAAGTCGGAGTCCGCCCGTGCGGACGAGAAGGTCTCCGCCGGCGCCGGCGCGACCGATGGCAAGGAGTCCTGATGGCCAACCGCCTCACCACGTTCGGCAACGACCTCTACACGGGGAAGCGCTCGTTCAACTTCGTCGGCGGACGGAAGAAGTGGTACGCCATCGTCGGCGTGCTGATCATCCTCTCGATCGCCGTCCCGCTGCTGCGCGGCGTGAACTTCTCCATCGAGTTCCTCGGCGGATCCCAGTTCCAGATCACCGGCGTCGAGAACGCCACCGCCCAGCCTGCGCTGGACGCGGTGGAGTCGGTAGTCCCCGGTGCGACCACCAAGGTGACCATCGTCGGCGGTTCCGGCGTGCGCGTGCAGACCGACCAGCTGTCGCAGGATGAGTCGCACGAGGTGTCGGCCGCGCTCGCGGAGGCGTACGACGTGCCCGAGTCCGAGGTCGCGTCGAGCTTCGTCGGCCCGAGCTGGGGCGCCGACGTGACGCGCCAGGCGATCCTGGGCCTCATCGCGTTCACCGTGCTCGCGGCGATCGTGATGGCGATCTACTTCCGCACGTGGAAGATGTCGCTCGCCGCGATCCTGGCACTGCTCGCCGACCTCGTCGTCACCGTCGGCATCTACGCCGCCGTCGGGTTCGAGGTCTCGCCGGCCGCCATGATCGGTATCCTCACGATCCTCAGCTACTCGCTGTACGACACCGTCGTGGTGTTCGACAAGATCCGCGAGAACACCGCGGAGGACGGGCAGGAATCTCGCCGGACCTTCGGCGAGTCGGTGAACCTCGCGGTCAACCAGACGCTGGTCCGGTCGATCAACACCTCCGTCGTCGCCGCACTCCCGGTCGCCGCGATCCTCTTCATCGGCGCGGGCGTCCTCGGTGCCGACACGCTCCGCGACATCTCGCTCGCGCTGCTCATCGGCATCCTCGTCGGCACCTGGTCGACGGTCTTCCTCGCCGCGCCGCTGTACTCGCAGCTGCGCGAGGGCGAGAAGGCCATCCGTCGCCACGACGAGAAGGTGCTCAAGGAGCGCGAGCGTGCGGGATCGTCGGCCACGCAGGAGGCGGCGGCGGTCACCGCCTGATGCGTTCGAACGTGCACGTTCCCACCCGTGGCGCGGAGCCGTCCCCGAACCGGGGATAATCGAACGCAGGAGGTGGTGACGTGACGGAAGCCGGGATCAACCAGACCGCCTCGCTGCGTCGGCTCGTGCCGCGCATCTTCTCGAAGGCGCAGCCGTCGGGCGCGGTCGACACGCTCCTGCGCACCGTCCGGCTCCATCACCCGAAGGCCGATCTCGCCCTCATCGAGCGCGCCCACCAGGTGGCCGATCGGGCGCACTCCGGCCAGAAGCGCCGCAGCGGCGAGCCGTACATCACGCATCCGATCGCGGTGGCGCAGATCCTCGCGGACCTCGGCATCGGCTCGAAGACGGTCGCGGCGGCGCTGCTGCACGACACCGTCGAGGACACCTCCTACACGCTCGACGAGCTGCGGGCCGATTTCGGCGACGAGATCGCGATGCTCGTCGACGGCGTCACCAAGCTCGACAAGGTCAAGTACGGCGACTCGACGCAGGCCGAGACCGTCCGCAAGATGATCGTGGCGATGTCGAAGGACATCCGCGTGCTGATCATCAAGCTCGCCGACCGCCTGCACAACGCCCGCACGTGGGGCTTCGTGCCGGCCGAGTCCGCGACGCGCAAGGCGACCGAGACGCTCGAGATCTACGCCCCGCTCGCGCATCGGCTCGGTATCCAGACCATCAAGTGGGAGCTCGAGGACCTCTCGTTCGCGGTGCTCTATCCGAAGCTCTACGCCGAGATCGAGAGCCTCGTGAAGCAGCGCACACCGCAGCGCGAGGAGTACGTGCAGTCGGTCATCGACCTCGTCGGCGACGACCTCAAGTCGGCGAAGATCCGCGGCAAGGTCGTCGGTCGCCCGAAGCAGTACTACTCGATCTACCAGAAGATGATCGTGCGCGGCCGGGAGTTCGACGAGATCTACGACCTCGTCGGCATCCGCGTCCTCGTGAACACGGTTCGCGACTGCTACGCGGTGCTCGGCTCGATCCACGCCCGGTGGACGCCGGTGCCCGGCCGGTTCAAGGACTACATCGCGACGCCGAAGTTCAACCTCTACCAGTCGCTGCACACGACGGTCATCGGGCCGAAGGGCCGTGCGGTCGAGATCCAGATCCGCACGCACGAGATGCACCAGCGCGCCGAGTACGGTGTCGCCGCGCACTGGAAGTACAAGGAGCGGATGGCCACCGGTCGCACCGACGACCAGCCGTCGACCGAGACCGACATGGCGTGGCTCGCGCACATCTCGGACTGGCAGGCGGAGACGAGCGACCCGGGGGAGTTCCTCGACTCGCTGCGGTTCGAGATCGGCGCGAAGGAGGTCTACGTCTTCACCCCGAAGGGGCGCGTCATCGGCCTTCCCGCCGGTGCCACCCCGGTCGACTTCGCGTACGCCGTGCACACCGAGGTCGGCCACCGCACGATGGGCTCGAAGGTCAACGGCCGGCTCGTGCCGTTGGAGACGACGCTCTCGAGCGGCGACGTCGTCGAGGTGTTCACCTCGAAGAACCCCGACTCGGGCCCCAGCAAGGACTGGCTGACCTTCGTCAAGAGTCCCCGCGCGCGGAACAAGATCCGCCAGTGGTTCACGAAGGAGCGACGCGACGAAGCCATCGAGCACGGGCGCGATGCGATCGCCCGCGCCATGCGCAAGCAGAACCTGCCGCTCCAGAAGCTGATGAGCCAGGAGTCGTTCGCCGAGGTGGCGTCCCAACTCCGGTACGACGACGTGTCGGCGCTGTACGCCGCGGTCGGCGAGGGCCACGTCTCCACGCAGTCCGTGATCGAGAAGGTGGTCGCGCTCGTGCGCGACGACTCGGAGGGCGACGACGAGCCCGAGCTGGCGATCCCGACCCGGTCGCGTCCGCTCCCGCGCACGAGCGACTCCGGAGTGCTGGTACGAGGCGCGCCCGACATCCTCGTGAAGCTCGCCAGGTGCTGCACGCCGGTGCCGGGCGACGAGATCATCGGCTTCGTCACGCGCGGGTCGGGCGTCTCGGTGCACCAGGCGACGTGCCACAACGTGCAGTCGCTCCTCCGTGAACCCGAGCGAATGATCGACGTCGAGTGGGCGCCGAGCTCGAAGAGCGTGTTCCTCGTGCAGATCCAGATCGAGGCGCTCGACCGCTCGGGACTGCTGTCGGACGTCACGCGCGTGCTGTCCGAGCACCACGTGAACATCCTCTCGGCGAATGTCTCGACCTCGACCGATCGCCTCGCGCTCAGCCGGTTCGTGTTCGAGATGGGCGACACCACGCACCTCGACCGCGTGCTCAACGCCGTCCGCCGCATCGACGCCGTCTACGACGTCTACCGCGTCTCCGACGGCTGAGTCGGGCCTCCCGCGGAACCGTCCGGCTCGGTCGTCCCGGCTCAGCCGGCCAGCCGCTCGGCGAGCCGTCGCGCCGCCGTGAGGCGCGAGAGCGCGAGTGCCTTGTTCGGCAGCCGGAACGCGGCGACCAGGCGCTCGTGCACCTCGTCGGCCAGGCCCTCGTCCAAGGCCAGCACTGCGGCGGCCGCTGCGACGGCGGCGGCGTCCGACGCCTCGACGTCGCGGAGCAGGTCCATCGCCGTGCGGTGGGGGCCGGTACAGCGCATGGAGCCGATCGTCACGATGTCGGCGTCGCCGATGACGACCTCCCGGATGCCGTGCGCGAACGTCGTGCGCGTCGCGACGCGGGCCGAGTAGGGCACGCACGCCTGCGGGGGAGTGGGCGGCACGACGAGCGCCCCGAGCACCCAGGCCGCGGAGCGGCGGTCGGCGATCAGGCCCTCGGGGAGCTGCTTCGCGAGCACCGCCGCCCGGAGCGTGGCGAGATCGGGCTCGTCGACGGGGACCCACGCCGTGCCGAGCCCGATCACCTCGCCGTCGAGGCGGGCGGCCATGAGTTCGGGCAGCGGCAGGTCGTCGGCGTCGAGGACGGACGGGAGTCGTGGCATCCCCCCATCGTGGCGCGCCCGGAGGGTCCGGCGACCTCGCGAGCGGGATATGTGGAAACGACCGAGGGTCCGCTCCGCGGTGCGGAACGGACCCTCGGTCGTGAGGCGGGTGGTGTCTAGCCGCCGATGGCCTTCAGCCAGGCGCGGCGGGCGTCGAGCGACTCCTTGGCCGCGGCGACCGCCTTCTGGTCGCCGGCCGCCTCGGCCGCGGCCAGCTCGGCCTCGAGCTTCGCGATCGCGTCCTGGAGCTGCCCGAGCATGCCCTCGGAGCGGGCCTTCTTCTCGGGGTCCTCGCGCTGCCAGCGCTCGTCCTCGAGGGAGCGGACGTGGTTCTCGATCTTGCGGAGGCGGTCCTCGACGACGCGGACCTGGTCGCGGGGCACGCGGCCGATCTCGTCCCAGCGGCGCTGGACCTTCCCGAGCGCCGCGCGGGCGGCCTTCGGGTCCTGCTCGGAGAGCAGCGGCTCGGCCTCGTCGAGCAGCGCGAGCTTCTCGGTGAGGTTGGCCTGATAGGCCTCGTCCTCGAGGGCGTCGACCTCGGCCTTCGCCTGGAAGAGCACGTCGCCGGCGGCCTTGAACTTCGCCCACAGCGCGTCGTCGAGCTTCTTGCCCGCGCGACCGGCGAGCTTCCACTCGTCGAGCAGCGCGCGGTAGTCGGCGACCGCGTCGCCGCCGCGCGGGGCGAGCGCCTCGGCGCGCTCGATGAGCCGCTGCTTCCGGGCCCGCACGTCGCGGTGCGAGGCGTCGAGCTCGGCGAAGAACGCCTTGCGGTGCTGCTCGATGGTCGAGCGAGCGGCACGGAACCGCTTCCAGAGCTCGTTCGCCTCGTTCTTCGGCAGACGCGGGCCGTCCTGCTGGTGCTGCTGCCAGCGCGCGAAGAGCTGGTCGAGGCTCGCCCCGGTCTGCTTCCACTGCGTCTTGGCCGGGTCCTGCGCCGCGAGCGCCTCCGCCTCCTCGACGATGCGCGTGCGCTCGGCGAGGGCGTCGGCGACGGCGGCCTTGGCCTCGGCCTGCTGCTGCTCGGTCAGCTCGGCCGTGGTGCCCGAGAGGGCCTCCAGACGGCGGGCGAGCGCATCGAGGTCGCCGACGGCGTGCGCGTCGCGCACGGACGCCTGCAGGTGCGACACGGCCTTCGCCACGTCGGCGGCCGGCGCGCCGCGCCGGACGCGCTGCTCGAGCAGGGTCACCTGCCCGGCGAGGTCCTGGAACTTGCGCTCGAAGTAGGCCAGCGCCTCCTCGGCGCTCCCGTCGGGGTACTGGCCGACCTCCCGCTCGCCGTCGCTCGTACGGACGAAGACGGTGCCCGTCTCGTCGACGCGGCCCCACGGTTGCTGGACTGAATCGGTCACGGCCTCACCCTGTCGTGGTCGGTTGCCGCGATCGGATCGCGGCGCGAATGTGCGTCGTCCAGCCTATTGCACGGCGCGCGCCCTGTTGCGGGCGTTCGTCACTGGAGCGTGAACGAGGTGATGGTCACCGGGACCGCGGGCGTGCCGTCGGTCGAGCCGTCGGCCGTGCCGCCCGACACGACGCCGGCGACGAGCTGGTCGAGGCCGCTGGTGACCTGGCCGATGACGCTGTAGCCGCCGGTGTCCGTCGGCAGGGTGCTGTCCTGGTAGACGATGAAGAACTGGCTGCCCTGGCTGTACGGGTCGCTGCTCCTCGCCATCGCGATCGTGCCGGCCGGGTACACGCCGTCGACCGGCGCGTTCTCGATAGGCCCGTACGAGTAGCCGGGGCCGCCGGTGCCGTCGCCGTTCGGGTCGCCGCACTGCAGCACGAAGATGCCGTCGGTCGTGAGCCGGTGGCAGGTCAGCCCGTCGTAGAACCCGGAGGAGGCGAGGCTGATCTCGGAGGAGACCGCCTGCGGAGCGGCCGCGCCGTCGAGCTCGACGCCGAGCGCGAGGTCGTTGAGCGTCAGCGTGCCCGTCCAGGTGCGGCCCTCGGCGAGGTCGGCGGAGGGCACGTCGCCCTGGTTCTCGCCGGCGACCGGGGTCTCGGTCGGGGCATCCGTCGCGGGCGCCTCGGAGGCGACGGGCTCGGGCGCGCCCGGGCCGCTGGAGAAGTACGCGAGCTGCACCACGGTCGCGAGCGCCAGCACCACGACGAGCACGCCACCGGCGATCAGGTTGTCGCGGACACGGCGCCGCTGCTTGCGGGCGTGCACCTCCTGCCGAGCCTGGTAGGTGCGCAGCCGTGCGCGTTCCTCTCGGGCCTGCCGGTCGTTCGTCGCCACGCGTGCTCCTTCTCGGGAATCCTGCTCGCAGACTCTACGCAAGCGGAGGGGCGGGTACCAATCGCGGTGCGGGGATCGGCGTCGGAGGCCGCGGCTACGCTGGTCGGCATGGGTGAGCTCGGAACGGGACTGCGCTCCGGCGCGACCCCGCTCGCGGTTCGGATGCGGCCCACCTCGCTCCACGAGGTGGCGGGCCAGCGGCACCTGCTCGGCCCGGGTTCGCCCCTCATCGCCCTGGCCGGCGACCGCAGCGGCACGAGCGGGTCGGTGTCGGTGATCCTGTGGGGGCCGCCCGGCACGGGCAAGACCACGATCGCGCAGGCGATCGCCCGGTCCTCCGGCCGGAAGTTCGTCGAGCTCTCGGCCGTGACCGCGGGCGTGCGCGACGTGCGGCAGGTGATGGAGGAGGCCCAGGCCTCGCGCGACCTCTACGGGCTGTCGACGGTGCTGTTCCTCGACGAGATCCATCGGTTCACGAAGGCCCAGCAGGACGCGCTGCTGCCCGGCGTCGAGAACGGCTGGGTGATCCTCGTCGCCGCGACGACCGAGAACCCCTCGTTCTCGGTGATCTCGCCGCTGCTCTCGCGCTCGCTCCTGCTGACGCTCGAACTGCTCTCCGACGATGACGTCGGCGCGCTCGTCGACCGGGCCGTCGCCGATCCGCGCGGCCTCGGCGGTGCGGTCGAGGTCGACCCCGAGGCGCGGGCCGCGCTGGTGCGCCTCGCGTCGGGCGACGCGCGGCGCGCGCTCACGGCCCTCGAGGCGGCCTCGGTCGCGGCGGCGAGCATGGCGGCCCAGCCGGATGCCCCGGGCGAGGCGGGTGACGGCGACGCGTCGGGCGGCTCGGGTGAAGAAGATTCGGGCGAGGCGGATGACTCGGGCGAGGCATCCGCTGCTCGCCCCCTGGTGACCGCCGAGATCGTCGCCCTCGCCGTCGACCGGGCGCTGCTGCGGTACGACCGCAACGGCGACGAGCACTACGACGTCATCAGCGCCTTCATCAAGTCGGTGCGCGGCAGCGACGTCGACGCGGCGCTGCACTACCTCGCGCGCATGATCGAGGCGGGGGAGGACCCGCGGTTCATCGCCCGGCGCATCATCGTGCTCGCCTCGGAGGACATCGGCCTGGCCGATCCGACGGCGCTCGGCGTGGCCGTCGCCGCCGCGGACGCCGTGCAGTTCATCGGCATGCCGGAGGGGCGGATCCCGCTCGCGCAGGCCGTGGTGCACCTCGCGACGGCGCCGAAGTCGAACGCCGCGTACGTCGGCATCGACCGCGCCATCGCCGACGTCCGCGCCGGCAAGTCGGGTCGCGTGCCCAAGCACCTGCGCGACGCGCACTACCCGGGGGCGAAGCGGCTCGGCCACGGCAAGGGCTATCGCTACCCGCACGACGACGCGATCGGCGTGGTGCCGCAGCAGTACCTGCCCGACCCGCTGCGCGGCTCGGTGTACTACGAGCCGACCGAGCACGGCAACGAACGCGAGCTGTCGGTGCGCCTCGCGAAGCTGCGCCGCATCGTCCGGGGCGGCGACTGAGCGCCGAGACCGCGCATGGTACGATGGACGCTGGCCTGCAGCCCATCTCCCGCAACGGCTGCGCGGGGAACGGGGCGAAGGGTGCGACCTGTAGCCGGTCGACCCATTGGCCGATCCCTCTGACATTTTCCCGGCGCGCCTGCGCCCGGGAACGAATCGTTCGAGAATTCCATCCGAAAGGAGCCACGTGTCGAACCGCGCACGTAGCAAGACCCGCCTCTCCCGGTCGCTCGGCCTCGCGCTGACCCCGAAGGCCGCCCGCATCATGGAGAAGCGCCCGTACGCCCCCGGCGAGCACGGCCGCACCAAGCGCAAGCAGGACAGCGACTTCGCAGTCCGCCTCCGCGAGAAGCAGCGCCTCCGCGCCCAGTACGGCATCCGCGAGAAGCAGCTCCGCATCGCCTACAACGAGGCCAAGCGCACCGACGGCCAGACCGGTGAGAACCTGGTCGAGCTGCTCGAGATGCGCCTCGACGCGCTCGTGCTGCGCGCCGGCTTCGCCCGCACCATCGCGCAGGCCCGCCAGTTCGTGGTGCACCGCCACATCCTCGTGGACGGCAAGATCGTCGACCGCCCCTCCTTCCGCGTGAAGCCGGGTCAGCACATCGGCATCAAGCAGCGCTCCGAGGGCACCGAGCCCTTCCAGGTCGCGGCCGCCGGCGGTCACGTCGACGTCCTCCCCAAGACCCCGGGCTACCTCGAGGTCGAGCTCGACAAGCTGCAGGCGACCCTGGTCCGCCGCCCGAAGCGCGCCGAGGTCCCCGTGACCTGCGACGTGCAGCTGGTCGTCGAGTACTACGCCGCTCGCTGACGCACGACGTCGTCCGAAGGGGCCGTGGGAGTTCTCCCGCGGCCCCTTCGTCGCGTCCGGGGGCCGGAACCGGCCACTAGACTTGGTCGAGGCCATGCCCGGCGCACAGCCGGGCGAGATCGATTCGGGGAGTATTCCGTGAAGAGCATGCTGTGGTTCGCAGTCGGCGTCGCCGCCGGGTTCGTCGCCGCGCACCAGATCAACCAGACCGCGAACGGTCGGGTGTTCTTCGAGTCGCTGAACGCCAAGGCCCGCGACTTCGGCCAGGCGATCGCCGAGGGCTACCACGAGCGCGACGCGGAACTCCGCGACGGCGCCGATCGCTGACGCCGCCGAACACGACGCCGCCCCTCGCATCGGGGCACCGAACCATCCAGAACGGAATCATGCAGACTGCCGAGATCAGCCGCCGCTACATCGACTACTTCGCCCAGCGCGGCCACACCGTCGTCCCGTCGGCATCGCTCGTCAGCGACGACCCGACGCTCCTGTTCACCGTCGCCGGCATGGTGCCGTTCGTGCCCTACCTCACCGGCGTCGTGCCCGCGCCGTTCCCGCGCGCCGTCGACGTGCAGAAGTGCATCCGCACGAACGACATCGAGGAGGTCGGCAAGACCGCCCGCCACGGCACGTTCTTCCAGATGCTCGGCAACTGGTCGTTCGGCGACTACTTCAAGGAGGGCGCGATCGAGTTCGCGTGGGACCTCCTCACGAAGTCGGAGGCCGACGGCGGTCTCGGCTTCGCCGAGCGCGACCTCTGGGTGACGGTCTACGAGACCGACGACGAGGCGGCGGCGCTCTGGCAGAAGATCGCCGGCCTGCCCGCCGACCGCATCCAGCGCATGGGCAAGTCCGACAACTACTGGCACACCGGCCAGCCCGGCCCCGGCGGCCCCTGCTCCGAGATCTACTTCGACCGCGGCCCGAAGTACGGCCGCGACGGCGGCCCGGCGGTCGATGACGACCGCTTCACCGAGATCTGGAACCTCGTCTTCATGCAGGAGCTGATCGCGAACGTCACCTCGAAGGTGGACTTCGACGTCGTCGGCCCGCTGCCCAAGAAGAACATCGACACCGGCATGGGCCTCGAGCGCGTCGCGTTCATCAAGCAGGGCGTCGAGAACATGTACGAGACCGACCAGGTGCGCCCCGTGCTCGACCTGGCGGCCGAGATCTCGGGCCGTCGCTACGGCGCCGACCACGAGGACGACGTGCGCATGCGCATCGTCGCCGACCACATCCGGTCGTCCCTCATGCTGATGAGCGACGGCGTGACCCCGTCGAACGAGGGCCGCGGGTACATCCTGCGGCGCCTCCTCCGGCGGAGCATCCGCGCCATGCGCCTCATCGGCGTCGAGGGACCGACGTTCGGCGAGCTCTTCGCCGCGTCGCGCGACGCGATGAAGGCGGCGTACCCCGAGGTCGAGCGCGACTACGGCCACATCGCCCAGCTCGCGCAGGGCGAGGAGGAGATCTTCCTGCGGACGCTGTCGGCGGGCACCTCGATCCTCGACCTCGCGGTCGCGAAGACGAAGGACGCCGGTCGCGAGGAGCTCGCGGGCGACACCGCGTTCCTGCTGCACGACACCTACGGCTTCCCGATCGAGCTCACGCTCGAGATGGCCGAGGAGGCGGGCATCGCCGTCGACCGCGGCGCGTTCGACACGCTGATGTCCGACCAGCGCGCGCGGGCGAAGGCCGACGCGAAGTCGAAGAAGAAGGTGCTCGCCGACCTGTCGGTCTACGGCGAGTTCCGCGCCAAGGGCGAGACCGTCTTCACGGGCTACACCGACCTCACGACCGAGACCAGCGTGCTCGGCCTCCTCGTCGACGGCCGGCCCGCGCAGCTGGCGACGGCGGGCCAGACGGTCGAGGTCATCCTCGCCGAGACCTCGCTGTACGCCGAGTCCGGCGGCCAGGCGCCCGATCAGGGACGCATCGTCGGCGACGGCTTCGAGCTCGAGGTGCTCGACGTGCAGAAGCCCGTGAAGGGCCTCATCTCGCACACGGCCAAGGTCGTGCGCGGCGAGGTCGGCGTGGGCCAGGGCGCCACGACGCTCGTCGACGAGGACTACCGCCGCGGCGCGACGCAGGCGCACTCGGGTACGCACCTCGTGCACGCCGCGCTCCGGCAGGTGCTCGGCCCCAACGCGCACCAGGCCGGCTCGTTCAACAAGGCGGGCTACCTCCGACTCGACTTCGGCTGGAACAAGGCGCTCTCGCCCGAGACGCGCACCGAGATCGAGGAGATCGCGAACAACGCGGTCCGCGACAACCTCGAGGTCGTCACGCGCGAGATGCCGCTCGACGAGGCCAAGTCGCTCGGCGCCATGGCGCTGTTCGGCGAGAAGTACGGCGACGTCGTGCGGGTCGTGGACATCGGCGGCCCGTGGTCGCGCGAGCTCTGCGCGGGCACGCACGTGCGCACGTCGGCCGAGGTCGGCATGATCAACCTGATCGGCGAGTCGTCGGTCGGTGCGACGAGCCGTCGCGTCGAGTCGCTCGTCGGCATCGAGGCGTTCCGCCAGTTCGCCGCCGAGCGCGCGCTCGTGCAGGAGCTGACGCAGAGCCTGAAGACGCGCCCCGACCAGCTCGTCGACCGCATCGGCGACCTCCTGCAGAGCCTCAAGACGGCCGAGAAGAAGATCCAGGCCTTCGAGGCGCGGGCGCTGAACGACCGCGTCCCCGCCCTCGCGGCGAAGGCGTCCCGCGTCGGCGACGTCCTGCTCGTCGCCGAGGCCGTCGGGTCGCTCGGGTCCGGCGACGAGCTGCGGTCTCTCGCGACCTCGGTCCGCGGGCAGCTCGGCGACGCGGCATCCGTCGTGGCGCTCGTCGCCGAGGTCGGCGGCAAGCCGCTCGCCATCGTCGCGACGTCTCCGGCGGCCCGCGATGCGGGCGCGAACGCGGGCGCCCTCGCGAAGACCATGGCCGGCATCCTCGGCGGCGGTGGCGGCGGCAAGCCCGACCTCGCCCAGGGCGGCGGCAGCGACCTCGGCGCCATCCCGGCTGCGCTCGACGCGGCGCGGGCCGCGTTCGCCGGGTAGGCGGAGCCGATGCGATCCGGGGTTCGGCTCGGAATCGACGTCGGCCGCGCACGGATCGGGGTCGCCCGCTGCGACCCCGGTGCGGTGCTCGCCGTGCCCGTGGAGACGGTCGCGCGGCGTGCCGACGACGACGGGGTCGACGTGCGGCGCATCCTCGAGATCGCGTCCGAGCACGAGGCGATCGAGCTCGTCGTCGGCAACCCGCTGTCGCTGTCGGGGCGTCCGACCGCGTCGACCGACGATGCGATCGCGTTCGCCGGGCGCCTGGCGGCGGCCGGTGGAGCACTGCCCGGCGGGGCGCTGCCGGTGCGCCTGGTCGACGAGCGGCTGTCGACCGTGAGTGCGCAACGCGACCTGCGGGCGGCCGGACGATCGGCGAAACGCCAACGCTCAGTGGTCGATCAGGCGGCAGCCGTTATCATATTGCAACATGCCATCGACGCCGAGCGAGCGTCGGGCGAAGCGCCGGGGCGGCTGCTCCGGCACGACGAAGGGCCCCAGACCCCGTGAGCGGTTTCCCCACCGGTCCTCGCGAGCCGCACGACGACGCACTTGCGAGCGATTGGCACGCGCTGCTGTCCGGCGACCCGTCCGCCCGCCCGGCAGCGCCGTCCCCGCGCCCGGCCGCGGAGGCGCCGCCCGTGTCGCAGGCGTACCCCGCAGCATCCGTGGCCGCCGCACCGCCCGCGAGCTCGGCCGCGGCACAGCCGTCGGGGCACTCCACCGCAGGCCCGCCGGTCGCCGTGGAGACCGGTCCCGTTCCGCTCGCCGCCGACGGCCGACCGTTGACCCGGCGCGAGATCCGGGAGCTCGAGCGCCAGCAGGAGGCGGCGCTGGATGGCGATGCGCCCGACGCCGCGGATGCGCGGTTCGAGGCGTCGAGGCAGGTCGAGCCGCCGCAGCCGCAGGTCGCGCCCGCGCCGTACGCCGCGCCATCCGCCCCGCACGCCGCGCCTGCGCCGTACGCTGCGCCCGGGCGAGCCGACGCGCCGCCGACTCCCTTCTCGGCCCTGCTGGCCGAGCCCGAACCCGAGCCGGCGCGCAGTGGCGGACCCGCCGCCGCCGAACGGCCCGCCGCACCGGACCTGTCGGAACTCCTCGGCGTGACCGAGCCGATCAGCGAAGGCCGACCGAGCCGTGCCGAGCGCCGCCTGGCGGCCTCGACGATCGACCAGCACCACGACGGGGGCGACGAGAAGCCCAAGCGCCGCGGCGGCTGGGGCTGCGTCGTCGGGCTGGTGGTCCTCGTCGCACTGGCCGCCGGAGCCTTCTTCTTCCTGCAGGGCCCGGTGAACGCGCTCCTCGCACGCTTCGAGCCCGCCGCCGACTTCGAGGGCTCGGGCACCGGCGAGGTCACCTTCATGATCCACGAGGGCGACACCGGTTCCGACATCGCGACGAACCTCGTCGACGAGGGCGTCACCGCCTCGTACGACGCGTTCTACGACGTCCTCCTCGCCGAGAGCCCCGAGCCCGAGTTCCACCCCGGTGCCTACCGGCTCGCCGAGGAGATGAGCGCCCGATCGGCGCTCGACGCCCTGCTCGACCCGGCGAACAAGCTCGAGAACACCTTCGTCATCCCCGAGGGCACGGCCCTGCCCGACGCGCTCGCCCTGATCGCCGAGGGGAGCGGCATCCCGCTCGACCAGCTCCAGGCCGCCGCGGCCGAGCCCCCGGCGAACTACGGCCTGCCGGCCGAGGCGACGAGCCTCGAGGGCTTCCTCGCGCCGCGCACCTACACGCTCGACCCGAACCAGGATGCGCACGCCGTGCTGCAGACCCTCGTCGACCGCCAGTTCCAGGCCCTCGACGAGGCCGGTGTGCCCGCCGACCAGCGCTGGCGCACGATCGTGCTCGCGTCGGTGGTGCAGCGCGAGGCCGGCTCGAACACCGACGACTTCCCGAAGATCGCGCGCGTGTTCCAGAACCGCCTCGACCAGGGCATCAACCTCGAGTCCGACGCGACGGTCGCGTACGGCACCGGCAACACCGACACGGTGTGGACGACCGACGAGGAGCGGGCCGACGCGTCGAACCCGTACAACACGTACGCGAACCCGGGCCTGCCGGCCGGGCCGATCGGCAACCCGGGCGACGTGGCGATCAACGCGGCGATCCATCCGGCCGACGGCACGTGGCTGTTCTTCGTCCCCGTGAACCTCGAGACCGGCGAGACCGTGTTCTCGACCACGGTCGAGGAGCACGACGCGGCCGTGGCGCGACTGCACGAGTGGTGCGAGGCGAATGCCGACACGGGCTACTGTGACTGACCCGGTTGCACGCCTCGCGGTCCTCGGCTCGCCGATCTCGCACTCCCGCAGCCCCCGCATCCACGCCGCCGCCTACCGCGAGCTCGGCCTGGACTGGGCGTACACGGCGGTCGAGGTCGGCGAGTCGGCCCTCGCCGGGTTCCTCGACTCCCGCGATGCCACGTGGCGGGGCCTGTCGCTCACGTTCCCGCTGAAGCACGAGGTGCTCGGGCTGGTCGACGAGCTCGACCGCATCGCGCAGGTCGCCGGTGCGGCGAACACCGTGCGCTTCGCCGACGGGCGCCGGCTCGGGTTCAACACCGATGTCGGCGGCATCGTGAACGCCCTCCGCGAGGAGGGCCTCGGCCGGGTGGACGCGGCGGCGATCGTCGGTGGCGGCGCCACCGCCGCCTCGGCGCTCATCGCGATCACCGAGCTCGGCGGCCGCGACGTCGACGTCTACGTGCGCACCGCCGCGAAGGCGGCGCCCCTCGTCGCCCTCGGCGCCCGCCTCGGCGCCTCGGTGGCGGTCCGGGACCTCGGCTCGCTGGCGGATGCCCCGGGCGATCGCGACCTCGTCGTGGCGACGCTGCCCGGGGGCACCGACCTCGGGCTCGAGGCATCCGCCGCCCTGAAGCGCG
The DNA here is from genome assembly GCF_043950245.1 of Agromyces sp. MMS24-K17. GTDB lineage: Bacteria > Actinomycetota > Actinomycetes > Actinomycetales > Microbacteriaceae > Agromyces. Next base: position 2,800,853 of record NZ_CP171640.1, read on the forward strand.
ACGCGTTCCTGCTCGACGTGGTCTACGGCACCTGGCCGACCGCGATCGCGGCCGACTGGCTCACCGCGGGTGGCCGCATCTCCGACGGGCTCGGCATGCTGCTGCACCAGGCCCTGTTGCAGGTGCGGATCTTCGTGAACGGCGACCCGGGCGAGCCGGTGGCCCGCGAGGACGCCGTGCTGGGCGCGATGCGCGCCGCCCTCGGCTGACCGCGACCGTCATCGTCCCCGCGCGGCCCGTCGCCCGTCGTCATGCGGCGGAGGCCGTACCCCGACTGTGGGAGGATTGACCCCATGCTCCGTTGGCTCACGGCCGGAGAATCGCACGGGCCCGAGCTCGTGGCGATCCTCGAGGGACTCCCCGCCGGCATCCCGATCTCGCTCGACACCGTTCGCGAAGACCTCGCTCGTCGCAAGCTCGGCTACGGCCGCGGCGCGCGCATGAAGTTCGAGCAGGACGAACTGACCTTCTCCGGCGGCGTGCGCCACGGGTTCACGCTCGGCAGCCCCGTCGCGATCCGCGTCGGCAACACCGAGTGGCCCAAGTGGCAGGAGGTCATGAGCCCCGAGCCGATCGACCCCGAGAAGCTCGGCCGCGGCCGCGGCGCGCCCCTGACCCGGCCCCGCCCGGGCCACGCCGACCTCGTCGGCATGCAGAAGTACGGCTTCGACGAGGCGCGTCCCGTGCTCGAGCGCGCGAGCGCGCGCGAGACGGCGGCCCGCGTGGCGCTCGGCGCGGTCGCGAAGGCGTTCCTCGCCGAGCTCGGCATCCGCACCATCGCGCACACGCTGTCGATCGGCCCGGTGCGCGTGCCCGATGGCGCCGCGCTGCCGACCCCCGCCGACCTGGCCGCGATCGACGCCGACCCGCTGCGCTGCTTCGACGCGGAGACCTCGGCCGCGATGGTCGCCGAGGTCGACGACGCCCACCGCACGGGCGACACCCTCGGCGGCGTCGTCGAGGTGCTGGCCTACGGCGTGCCGCCGGGGCTCGGCTCGCACGTGCACTGGGACCGCCGCCTCGACGCGCAGCTCGCTGCGGCGCTCATGGGCATCCAGGCCATCAAGGGCGTCGAGGTCGGCGACGGCTTCGAGACGACGCGCCGTCGCGGCTCGGCCGCGCACGACGAGCTCGTTCCCGGCGAGGGCGGCATCGTGCGCACCTCCGACAAGGCGGGCGGCACCGAGGGCGGCATGTCGACCGGCACCGTGCTCCGCGTCCGCGCCGGCATGAAGCCGATCGCCACGGTTCCGCGCGCGCTCGCGAGCGTCGACGTCGCGACCGGTGAGGTCGCCCCGGCCCACCACCAGCGTTCGGATGTCTCCGCCGTCCCGGCGGCCGGCGTCGTCGCCGAGGCGATGGTCGCACTCGTGCTCGCGAACGCCGTCCTCGAGAAGTTCGGCGGCGACTCGGTCGCCGAGACGCGTCGGAACCTCGAGGGCTACCTCGCGGCGATCCCCGACGCGCTCGCGACCGCCGGCACGGCCGAGGCCGTGCTCGCCGACCGTGCCTGACCCCGCCGCCGAGCCCGACGACCGGTTCGGCGGCGAGGCCGGGGCCGCGTCGACGCCTCCGGTCGAGCTGCCGCTGCCGATCGTGCTCATCGGGCCGATGGGCGCGGGCAAGACCCGCATCGGCCAGCGGCTCGCGGCCGACGCGGGCGTGCCCTTCATCGACACCGACGCCAGGATCGTCGAACGGCACGGCCCGATCGACGCGATCTTCGCCGACCACGGCGAGGCCCGGTTCCGCGAGCTCGAGCGCGAGGCGGTCGCGGCCGCGCTGCGCGAGCCCGCGGTCGTCTCGCTCGGCGGGGGAGCGGTGCTCCACCCGGACACGCAGGCCGACCTCGCGGACCTGCCCGTGGTGTGGCTGAAGGTCTCGCCGGAGGCGGTCGCGTCGCGACTCGTCGGCGGCATCCGACCACTGCTCGCCCAGGGCGGCGTCGACGAGTGGATCCGCATCGCGACCGCTCGCGAGCCGATCTACGCCAGCCTCGCCCACCTCGAGATCGACACCTCGCGCCGCTCGGTCGCGCGGATCGTCGCCGACATCACCGAGCGGTTCGGAGGAGCCCGATGACCGACGAGTCCACCACCATCCACGTCGGCGGCGACGAGGGCGGCTACGACGTGGTCGTCGGCCGCGGCGTGCTCGCCGGCCTCGCCGACGCCCTCGGCCAGGCGCCGCGCAAGGTGCTCGTCGTGCACGCGCCGACGCTCGGCGCCCGGGCGGCCGAGCTCCGCGAGTCGCTCGTCGACCGGTACGAGGTCATCCTCGCCGAGATCCCCGACGCGGAGTCGGGCAAGCGCGTCGAGGTCGCCGCGTTCTGCTGGCAGATCCTCGGCCAGGCCGACTTCACCCGGACCGACGCGATCGTCGGCCTCGGCGGCGGCGCGGTCACCGACCTCGCCGGGTTCGTCGCGGCGACCTGGCTGCGCGGCGTCCGCGTCGTGCAGGTCCCGACGACGGTGCTCGGCATGGTCGACGCCGCCGTCGGCGGCAAGACCGGCATCAACACGAACGAGGGCAAGAACCTCGTCGGCGCGTTCCACGCCCCGGCGGCCGTGCTGTGCGACCTCGACCTGCTCGATACCCTGCCGAAGAACGAGATCCTCGCCGGCTTCGCCGAGGTCGTGAAGGCCGGCTTCATCCGGTACCCGGAGATCCTCGACCTCGTCGAGGCCGACCCCGACCGCGCCACCGACCCGACGACGCCCGAGTTCCGGCGCGCGATCGAGCTGGCGATCCGGATGAAGGCCGACGTCGTCAGCGAGGACTTCACCGAGCAGGGCCTCCGCGAGATCCTCAACTACGGGCACACGCTCGGCCACGCGGTCGAGCACGCCGAGCGCTACCAGTGGCGGCACGGGGCGGCGATCGCGGTGGGCATGGCCTTCGCCGCCGAGCTCGCGCGCCTCAGCGGGCGGCTCTCCGACGACGTCGCCGACCGGCACAAGCGCGTGCTCGACCTGCTGAGCCTGCCGACGTCCTACCCGGCCGGGCGGTGGAACACCCTGCTCGCGACGATGCAGCGCGACAAGAAGTCGCGCGCCGGGCAGCTCCGGTTCATCGTGCTCGACGACCTCGCGAAGCCGACGGTCATGCAGGCGCCCGACCAGTCGCTGCTGTTCGCCGCCTACCAGGAGATCGCGTCGTGAGCGCGGGGGAGCGCGCGGTCGCCACGGGCACGTGCGGATGCCGCGTCGCTAGGCTGCACGCATGACGACGATCCTCGTGCTGAACGGGCCGAACCTCGGCCGGCTCGGCACCCGCGAGCCCGAGGTGTACGGCAGCGAGACTCTCGACGACATCGCCGCGGCGGTCGAGGCATCCGTGCCCGGCGCCGACGTGGAGTTCCGCCAGACCGACGACGAGGCCGAGTTGATCGGGTGGATCCACGAGGCCGTCGACCGGAAGCTCCCGGTCGTGCTGAACCCCGCGGCGTTCACCCACTACAGCTACGCGCTGCGCGATGCGGCGGCCCAGCTGAAGCAGGCGGGCGTGCCGCTCGTCGAGGTGCACCTGTCGAACCCGCACACCCGCGAGGCGTTCCGGCACACGAGCGTGATCTCGGGCGTCGCGACGGGGGTCATCGCGGGCTTCGGCGCCGACTCGTACCGGCTCGCGGTCGACTGGATCCAGCGCTCGCGCGGCTGAGTCGACTACACTCGATCAGTCGCACGCGGTTCCGCGTGCCCGCAGACTTCCTGCCCTCCTCCCAGCCGACAGATCGGAACACATCTCCATGGCAAGCACCGCTGACATCAAGAACGGCGTCGTCCTCAGCATCGACGGCCAGCTCTGGAGCGTCATCGAGTTCCAGCACGTCAAGCCGGGCAAGGGCGGCGCGTTCGTGCGCACGAAGCTCAAGAACGTCGTCACCGGCAAGGTCGTCGACCGCACGTACAACGCGGGCGCGAAGGTCGACATCGAGAACGTCGACCGCCGCGACTTCACGTACCTGTACAACGACGGCGAGGGCTTCGTGTTCATGGACGCGACGGACTACGACCAGATCACCGTCCCGGCCCCGACCGTCGGCGACGCCGCGAACTTCATGCTCGAGAACCAGTCGGTCACCATCGCGCTGAACAACGGCAACCCGCTCTACGTCGAGCTGCCCGCGTCGGTCGTGCTCGAGATCACCTACACCGAGCCGGGCCTCCAGGGCGACCGCTCGACGGGCGGCACCAAGCCCGCGACCGTCGAGACGGGCTACGAGATCCAGGTGCCGCTGTTCCTCGAGACGGGCACCAAGGTCAAGGTCGACACCCGCACGGGCGACTACCTCGGCCGCGTGAACGACTAGTGAGCGCCCGCACCAAGGCGCGCAAGCGCGCGCTCGACCTCCTCTACTCGGCGGACATGCGCCAGATCCCCGTCGAGCGGCTGCTGACGGTCGAGGCCGAGCGCGCCGTGAACGAGCCCGAGCGGCAGGCCTCCTGGCTGTACGCGCGCGAGATCGTGGACGGCATCGTCGACCACCGCGAGGAGATCGACGAGCTGATCACGACGCACGCGCGCGGGTGGACGCTCGATCGGATGCCCGCGGTCGACCGTGCGCTGCTGCGCATCGGCGTCTGGGAGATCGTCTGGAACGACGAGGTGCCCGACCCGGTCGCGATCTCCGAGGCGGTCGAGGCGGCGACGGTGCTGTCGACCGACGACTCCGCGGGCTTCGTGAACGGCCTGCTCGCCGCGGTCTCGCACGCGAAGGGCTGACGCGGCGCGCGGGGAACCCGGAGGAGACGCTCCGGGTTAACCCGCGCCGCGTTCCCGCGACAGCCCCGATCCTCGGAGGCCTGCTCCCCGGTTCACTGGTTGACGGTGCCGCTCCGGCGCCCGAATCCAGAATGAACCGTGCTCGAAGGGAGCCGTTCCGCCATGTCCACCATCCCCGCCGCCCCGGGCATCCAGCCCATCGGTCCGCGTCCCGTCCCCGCCATCCCGTTCGGCGTCCTCGACCGCTTCCGCACCGGTGAGGCCGCACTCAAGGCGCTCCTCGAGAAGTGGAGCATCCCGGCCCTCCGAGTCGCACTCGGCCTCGTGTTCGCCGTGTTCGGCGTGCTGAAGTTCTTCCCCGGCGTGAGCCCGGTCGAGTCCCTCGTCGAGGCGACGTGGGGCGTGCTCACGTTCGGCCTCGTCGGCGGACAGCTCGCGCTGGTGCTCACCGCGGTCATCGAGACCACCGCCGGCCTGCTGCTCGTCTCGGGCGTCGGCGCGCGGCTCGGCCTCGTCGTGCTGGCGATCGCCTTCGTCGGCATCTTCTCGCCGCTGCTGTTCTTCCCGGGCGAGCTGTTCGAGGCCACCGGCCCGACGCTGCTGGGCCAGTACGTGCTGAAGAACGTCGTGCTCGTCGCCGCCGCGCTCGTCGTGGCCTCCCGCGCACTCCGGGGACCGGCCCGCAGCTGACGGGTCGGGCGCCGGACGGGGGCGGGTCGCGGAAGCGGCCCGCCCCTCCGCGTCCCCGCGGGCGGTCGGCGCCCCACAGGGCGTGCCGCGGTGCCGAGGGACGGCGACGCCGATCGGCCGGTTCGGGATCGCTCGCACGGCCGAACGCCACCGGAGGCGTGGCAGCCGAACCGGATCGTCGTGTGTCCCGATCGAGGCCGGGCACGGCGGTGCGCGGCCGCGCTGGTAGGCTGGTCCGGATCGACAACCTTTAAGGCCGTCCAGTGAGGCGGAGAAGGGAGTCTGCATTGGCACGCGCCGTGCTCAGTCAGGCTGATATCTCGCGGGCACTGACCCGCATCTCGCACGAGATCCTCGAGTCCAACAAGGGAAGCTCGGATCTCGTCATCCTCGGCATCCCGACCAGGGGCGTCGCCCTCGCGCGCCGCATCGCGGCGAACATCGCGCGCATCGAGCCCGAGGCATCCGTGCCCGCCGGCGCGCTCGACGTGACGATGTACCGCGACGACCTGTCGCACACCCGCACGAGGACGCCCTCGCCGACCGAGCTGCCGGTCGACGGCATCGACGGTCGCACCGTGGTGCTCGTCGACGACGTGCTCTACTCGGGCCGGACCATCCGCGCCGCCCTCGACGCCCTGAGCGACCTCGGCCGCCCCCGCGCGGTGCGCTTGGCCGTGCTGGTCGACCGCGGGCACCGGGAGTTCCCGATCCGCGCGGACTTCGTCGGGAAGAATCTGCCCAGCTCGAAGGCCGAGCGCATCTTCGTGCGCCTCGACGAGACCGACGGCGAGGACGCCGTGGTCATCGAGGGAGGCGAGGACTGATGCGCCACCTCCTCAGCACGCGCGACCTCTCGCGCGACGAGGCGATCGCGCTGCTCGACGTCGCCGAGGACATGGCCCTCGTGCAGGAGCGCGAGGTCAAGAAGCTGCCGACGCTGCGCGGCCGCACCGTCGTCAACCTGTTCTTCGAGGACTCGACGCGCACGCGCATCTCGTTCGAGGCGGCCGCGAAGCGGCTGAGCGCAGACGTCATCAACTTCAGCGCGAAGGGCTCGAGCGTCTCGAAGGGCGAGAGCCTCAAGGACACCGCCCAGACGCTCCAGGCGATGGGCGCCGACGGGGTCGTCATCCGCCACCCGTCGTCGGGTGCGCCGCTCACCCTCGCGACGAGCGGATGGATCGACGCGGGCGTCGTCAACGCCGGCGACGGCACGCACGAGCACCCCACGCAGGCGCTCCTCGACGCCTTCACGATGCGGCGCCGGCTCCACGGCGACGCGTCGCGCGGACGCGACCTCGACGGCGTGCGCGTCGTGATCGTGGGGGACATCCTGCACTCCCGCGTGGCCCGCTCGAACGTGTGGCTCCTCGCGACGCTCGGCGCCGAGGTCGAGCTCGTCGCGCCGCCCACGCTGCTGCCCGTCGACCCGAGCGGCTGGCCGGCGAAGGTCGGCTACGACCTCGACGCCGCGCTGGCGACCGGACCCGACGTGGTGATGATGCTGCGCATCCAGGCGGAGCGCATGCACGCCGCCTTCTTCCCCAACAGCCGGGAGTACTCGCGGACCTGGGGGCTCGACGACGCGAGGTTCGATCGACTGCCCCCGACTACGATGGTCATGCACCCCGGACCCATGAACCGAGGCCTGGAGATCGCCGCGCGCGCCGCAGATGCGCCGCAGTCGACGGTGCGCGAGCAGGTCGCGAACGGAGTATCAGTGAGAATGGCCGCCCTCTACCTGCTGCTGTCCGGAGAGCGGGGGGCGGCATGAGCGAGCGCACGCTGATCCAGGGCGCGACCCTGCCCGACGGCAGCCGCGCCGACCTCCTCCTCGACGGCGGCGTGATCGCCGAGGTCGGGAGCATCGCGGATGCCCCGGGCGCGACGGTCGTCGACGCCGACGGGCTCCTCGCCTTGCCGGGCCTCGTCGACCTGCACACCCACCTCCGCGAGCCCGGGTACGAGCAGAGCGAGACCGTGCTGACCGGCACGCAGGCCGCCGCGGCCGGCGGGTACACGGCCGTGTTCGCGATGGCGAACACGTCGCCGGTCGCCGACACCGCCGGCGTCGTCGAGCAGGAGCTCAGCCTCGGCCGCGCCGCGGGCTACGCGACGGTGCAGCCGATCGGCGCCGTCACCGTCGGCCTGAAGGGCGAGCAGCTCGCCGAGCTCGGCGCGATGGCGCACTCCCGCGCCCGCGTGCGGGTGTTCAGCGACGACGGCTTCTGCGTCGCCGACCCGCTGCTCATGCGGCGGGCGCTCGAGTACGTGAAGGCGTTCGACGGCGTCATCGCCCAGCACGCGCAGGAGCCCCGCCTCACGCAGGGTGCGCAGATGAACGAGGGCGCCCTCTCGGGCGAGCTCGGCCTCGCCGGCTGGCCGGCCGTCGCCGAGGAGTCGATCATCGCGCGCGACGTGCTCCTCGCCGAGCACGTCGGCTCGCGCCTGCACGTCTGCCACCTGTCGACCGCCGGGTCGGTCGAGGTCGTCCGCTGGGCGAAGGCCCGCGGCATCGACGTGACCGCCGAGGTCACCCCGCACCACCTGCTCCTCACCGAGCAGCTCGTCGCCAGCTACGACCCGCGCTACAAGGTGAACCCGCCGCTGCGCCGCGCGGAGGACGTGGCGGCGCTGCGCGCCGCCCTCGCCGACGGCACGATCGACATCGTCGCCACCGACCACGCCCCGCACCCCGTCGAGGCGAAGGAGTGCGAGTGGGACGCCGCGGCGAACGGCATGGTCGGCCTCGAGTCGGCGCTGTCGATCGTCCACCAGACGATGGTCGAGACCGGGCTCCTCGACTGGGCCGGCGTCGCCCGCGTGATGTCGACGACCCCGGCCCGCATCGGCCGGCTCGACGGGCACGGCACCCCGCTCGAGGCGGGCGCACCCGCCGAGGTCGTGCTCTACGACCCGAACGCCTCCGGCGTGTTCGGCACCGAGCGGCTCGCCGGCCGCAGCGTGAACTCGCCGTACCTCGGGCGCACCCTGCCCGGGCAGGTGCGGTGGACGTTCCACGCCGGGATCGCGACCGTCCGCGACGGCGCCGTCCGCGACGCCTCGGAGGTCGCCGCACTCGCGACTGGTGGCGCCCGTGGCTAGCGGCTACTGGATCGGCGCGCTCATCGCCGTCGTGATCGTCGGCGGCGCGCTGTGGCTCATGCTGCGCTCGTGGCGCAGCCGCACCCAGCGCGACGCGGAGCTCTCGGCGTACCCGCTGCCGACCGGCCTCGGCCAGGCCGGCGTCGACTGCGAGGTCCTGTACGTCGCCACGACCCCCGAGGGGAAGCCGCTCGAGCGCCTCGCCCTCGCCGGGCTCGCGTTCCGCGGCTCCGGCCGGGTCGAGGTCGCGCCCGAGGGGCTCGTGATCCGCGTGGCGGGCGAGGCGCCCAGCTTCATCCCCGCCGACCGGCTCGTCGGCGCCGTGCGCGCCACCTGGGCCATCGATCGCACCGTCGAGCCCGAGGGGCTCGTCGCCGTCACCTGGCTGGCGAACCAGAGCGAACCGGGCGACGACCCGGTCCGCGTCGACAGCTACCTCCGCGCCCGGTACCCGGGCGACGCGGCCGGCATCATCGCCGCCGTCACCGACATCGCCGCCGCGCCCGCCGCGTCGCGGCCCGCACCGCAGGAGAACGAGGCATCCGAATGACCGAGTCCACCACCGTCACCGTCCCCGAGCCCGCCGTGCTCGTCCTCGAGGACGGCACCCGCTACGAGGGCCGCGCCTACGGCGCGCGCGGCCGCACCCTCGGCGAGGCCGTCTTCGCCACCGGCATGACCGGCTACCAGGAGACCCTCACCGACCCGTCGTACGCCGGCCAGATCGTGCTCATGACGGCGCCGCACATCGGCAACACCGGCATGAACGACGAGGACATGGAGTCCGCCCAGATCTGGGTCGCCGGCTTCGTCGTGCGCGACCCCTCCCGCGTGGTGTCGAACTTCCGCTCGCAGCGGAGCCTCGACGCCGACCTCGAGGCGGCCGGCATCGTCGGCATCTCCGGCATCGACACGCGTGCGGTCACCCGCCACATCCGGTCGGCGGGCTCGATGCGCGCCGGCGTCTTCTCCGGGGCGGATGCCTCGCTCACCGCGGGGGAGCAGCTCGACCTCGTGCTCGGCGGTGCCGAGATGGCCGGGCAGAACCTCTCGGGCGCCGTCTCGACGCAGGAGGCGTACACCCTTCCCGCAACGGGTGAGCGGGTCGGCTCGGTCGCCGTGCTCGACCTCGGCGTCAAGACGTCGACGCTCAACTTCCTCGCCGAACGCGGCTTCGACGTGCACGTGCTGCCGCAGTCGGTCACCGCGGACGACGTGCTCGCGCTCGAGCCCGACGCGCTGTTCTTCTCGAACGGTCCGGGCGACCCCGGGGCATCCGACCGGCACGTCGAGATCCTGCGCACGTCGCTGCGCGCCGGGCTCCCGTACTTCGGCATCTGCTTCGGCAACCAGCTGCTCGGCCGCGCCCTCGGGTTCCCGACCTACAAGCTGCCGTTCGGGCACCGCGGCATCAACCAGCCCGTGCTCGACGTCGCGACCGGCCGCGTTGAGATCACCGCGCACAACCACGGCTTCGCCGTCGACGCGCCCATCGGCGAGGTCAGCGATTCCAGCGAGGGCTTCGGCCGGGTCGAGGTGAGCCACTACGACCTCAACGACAACGTCGTCGAGGGCCTGAACTGCCTCGACATCCCCGCCTTCAGCGTCCAGTACCACCCCGAGTCGGCGGCCGGCCCGCACGACGCCAACTACCTCTTCGACCGGTTCGCCGAGATGGTGCGCCAGCACCAGCGAGGCGGGTCGAATAGCGGCGAAGCCGCGGATCGAGACCCAGCGACGGCCGATGACGCCGCGAGCAAGGAGAACGGCAAGTAATGCCCAAGCGCGACGACATCAACTCCGTCCTGGTCATCGGCTCCGGCCCGATCGTCATCGGCCAGGCGGCCGAGTTCGACTACTCCGGCACCCAGGCGTGCCGGGTGCTGCGCGCCGAGGGCGTGCGGGTCATCCTGGTCAACCCGAACCCGGCGACCATCATGACCGACCCCGACTTCGCCGACGCGACCTACGTCGAGCCGATCACCCCCGAGGTCATCGAGTCGATCATCATCAAGGAGCGCCCCGACGCGGTGCTGCCGACGCTGGGCGGCCAGACGGCGCTCAACGCGGCGATCGCGCTGGAGGAGGCGGGCATCCTCGCCAAGCACGGCGTGGAGCTCATCGGCGCGAAGGTCGACGCCATCCGCAAGGGCGAGGACCGCCAGCTCTTCAAGCAGCTGGTCATCGAGTGCGGCGCCGACGTCGCCCGCTCGCACATCGCGCACACGATGGACGAGGTGCTCGCGGCGGCCGAGGACCTCGGCTACCCGCTCGTGGTGCGCCCCTCCTTCACGATGGGCGGCCTCGGCTCGGGCTTCGCGTACGACGAGGCCGACCTGCGGCGCATCGCCGGCGCGGGCCTGCACGACTCGCCCACGACCGAGGTGCTCCTCGAGGAGTCGATCCTCGGCTGGAAGGAGTACGAGCTCGAGCTCATGCGCGACACGGCCGACAACACGGTCGTCGTCTGCTCGATCGAGAACGTCGACCCGGTCGGCGTGCACACCGGCGACTCCATCACGGTGGCGCCCGCGCTCACGCTCACCGACCGCGAGTACCAGAAGCTCCGCGACATCGGCATCGACATCATCCGCGCCGTGGGCGTCGACACCGGCGGCTGCAACATCCAGTTCGCCGTCGACCCGACTGACGGCCGCATCATCGTCATCGAGATGAACCCGCGCGTGTCCCGTTCGTCGGCGCTCGCGTCGAAGGCGACCGGCTTCCCGATCGCGAAGATCGCCGCGAAGCTCGCGATCGGCTACCGCCTCGACGAGATCCCGAACGACATCACGCGCGTCACCCCGGCGTCGTTCGAGCCCACGCTCGACTACGTCGTCGTGAAGGTGCCCCGCTTCGCGTTCGAGAAGTTCCCGGCCGCCGACCCGACGCTGACGACCACCATGAAGTCGGTCGGCGAGGCGATGGCGATCGGGCGCAACTACGCGACCGCGCTGCAGAAGGCGCTGCGCTCGCTCGAGAAGCGGGGCTCGTCGTTCCACTGGGGCGAGGAGGAGCGCACCGTCGAGGAGCTGCTCGAGATCGCGAAGGTGCCGACCGACGGCCGCATCGTGGTGCTCCAGCAGGCGCTCCGCAAGGGCGCGACGATCGAGCAGGCCTTCGAGGCGACGAAGATCGACCCCTGGTTCCTCGACCAGATCGTGCTCATCAACGACGTCGCCGCGCACGTCGCCGCCGCCGAGACGCTCGACACCGACACCGTGCTGCTCGCGAAGGACCACGGCTTCTCCGACGCCCAGATCGCCCAGCTCCGCGGCTTCGGCAGCGAGGCGGACGCCCGCGAGGTGCGCCACATCCTCGGCATCCGTCCGGTCTACAAGACGGTCGATACGTGCGCGGGCGAGTTCCCGGCGCTGACGCCGTACCACTACTCGAGCTACGACCTCGAGACCGAGGTCGCGCCGAGCGATCGCCGCAAGGTCGTCATCCTCGGCTCGGGGCCGAACCGCATCGGCCAGGGCGTCGAGTTCGACTACTCGTGCGTGCACGCGTCGTTCGCGCTCAGCGACGCCGGGTTCGAGACGATCATGATCAACTGCAACCCCGAGACGGTCTCGACCGACTACGACACGAGCGACCGGCTCTACTTCGAGCCGCTCACGCTCGAGGACGTGCTCGAGGTCATCCACGCCGAGTCGCAGTCGGGCGAGCTCGTCGGCGTCATCGTGCAGCTCGGCGGCCAGACCGCACTCGGCCTCGCGAAGGGCCTCGAGGCGGCCGGCGTGCCGATCCTCGGCACCACGCCCGAGGCGATCGACCTCGCGGAGGAGCGCGGCCTGTTCGCCGGCATCCTCGAGCAGGCGGGCCTCCTCGCTCCCCGCAACGGCACGGCCACCGACCTCGCGGGCGCGGTCCAGGTCGCCGAGGGCATCGGGTACCCGGTGCTCGTTCGCCCGAGCTACGTGCTCGGCGGCCGCGGCATGGAGATCATCTACGACACGCCCTCCGTCGTCGACTACTTCGACCGGATCGCCGACCAGGGCATCGTCGGGCCGACGCATCCGCTGCTCGTCGACCGCTTCCTCGACGACGCCATCGAGATCGACGTGGACGCGCTGTACGACGGCACCGAGCTGTACATCGGCGGCGTGATGGAGCACATCGAGGAGGCCGGCGTGCACTCGGGCGACTCGAGCTGCACGCTGCCGCCGGTCACGCTCGGCCGCGACCAGATCGACCGCGTGGTCGAGGCGACCCGTGCGATCGCCGAGGGCATCGGCGTGCGGGGCCTGCTCAACGTGCAGTTCGCGATCGGCGCGGGCGTGCTCTACGTGCTCGAGGCGAACCCGCGCGCGAGCCGCACGGTGCCGTTCGTCTCCAAGGCGCTCGGCATCCCGCTGGCGAAGGCGGCGAGCCGCGTCATGACGGGCTCGACGGTCGCCGAGTTGAAGGCCGAGGGGCTGCTTCCCGAGCAGGACGGCTCCCGCGTCCCCTTCGACGCGCCCGTCGCCGTGAAGGAGGCCGTGCTGCCGTTCCACCGCTTCCGCACCGCCGAGGGCATCATGGTCGACTCGGTGCTCGGCCCGGAGATGCGCTCGACCGGCGAGGTCATGGGCATCGACCGGGACTTCCCGCGGGCGTTCGCGAAGAGCCAGGTCGCCGCGTACGGCGGCATGCCGCTCGGCGGCACCGTGTTCGTCTCGGTCTCCGACCGCGACAAGCGCGCGATCATCCTGCCGGTGCTGCGCCTGCAGCAGGCGGGCTTCGACGTGCGCGCGACGGCGGGCACGGCCGAGATCCTCCGTCGCAACGGCATCGAGACCACCGAGGTGGGCAAGTACAGCGAGAAGGCATCCGACGACGCGGTCTCGATCGTCGAGCTCATCAACCGCGGCGAGGTCGACGTCGTCGTGAACACCCCGAGCGGTCGGTCGGCCCGGGCCGACGGCTACGAGATCCGCGCGGCCGCCGTGGCGGCGGACATCCCGCTGTTCACGACCATCGCCGAACTGAGCGCGGCCGTGGCGTCGCTCGACGCCGTGCGCGGCGGATTCGAGGTGACCAGCCTGCAGGAGTACCAGGCCCGTCGGAAGGCGCACGCGTGAGCGACATCCCCTTCGGCGACCGGCTGGGCGCGGTCTTCGCCGCGTACGGGCGGCTCTGCGTCGGCATCGACCCGCACGCCGGGCTGCTCGAGGCGTGGGGCGAACCCGACTCGGCGACGGGCGTCCGCGAGTTCGGGTTGCGCGTCGTCGACGCGGCCGCGGGTCGCGTCGGCATCGTGAAGCCGCAGGTCGCGTTCTTCGAGCGCCACGGCGCGGCGGGGTACGCCGCGCTCGAGCGCGTCCTCGCGGAGGCGCGGGCGGCCGGGCTGCTGGTGATCGCCGACGTGAAGCGCGGCGACATCGGCTCGAGCGTCGCCGCCTACGGCGAGGCCTGGCTCACGCCGGGCTCGTCGCTCGAGGCCGACGCCATGACGATCAGCGCCTACCAGGGCCTCGGCTCCATCGAGCCGGTGCGCGCGCAGGCCGAGGACGCCGGCAAGGGCCTGTTCGTGCTGGCCGCGACGTCGAACCCCGAGGCGGCCGCGATCCAGCGCGCCGTGCTGCAGCAGTCGTCGCGCGCGGGCGCGACGGTCGGCGGGGCGATCGTCGACGGCGTCGACGGCTGGAACCGGAACGTGGCGGATGCCTCGACCCGCGCCTTCGGCTCGATGGGCGTCGTGATCGGCGCGACCGTCGACCTCGCGGCGGCCGGCATCGACGTCGACGGCGACCGGAGCGGGCCGGGCCTGCCGATCCTCGCCCCGGGCTTCGGGCACCAGGGCGCCGAGCCGGCCGAGTTCCCGCGGATCTTCGGATCGCTCGCGGGCGGGGTCATCGTGAGCGAATCGCGATCGATCCTCGCCGCCGGACCGGACGGCATCGCCGATGCGATCGCCCGCCGCGCCGACCTGGTGGGGGCGACCGGTGCCTGAGACGAAGACCGCCGCCCCGCCCGACGTCGACCGCGTCGCCGCCTCCCGCGCCGCCGTCGCCGCTCGTCGCGCGCGCGCCGCCGTGAAGCAGGCGATCGCCGACGGCAGCCGCAGCCCGCTCGACGTGCTGCGCGCCGCGATGGAGGAGCCCGAGGGCATCGAGGGCCGGCTGCGGGTGACCGAGTTCCTGAGCTCCATCCCGGCGATCGGCCGCACGAAGACCGAGCGGATCATGGCCGACCTCGAGATCTCCCCGGCGAAGCGCCTCGGCGGGCTCGGCCGGCTGCAGCGCCAGCGCATCCGCCAGTTCACCGCCGACTGGGTGGCCGCGCACGGCGGCACCGGCGACCGCCTGGTGGTGCTCGCCGGGCCGACCGCGGTCGGCAAGGGCACGGTGGCGGCGCACATCCGCCGGCACCACCCCGACATCAAGCTGTCGGTCTCGGCCACCACCCGGTCGCCGCGGCCCGGCGAGGTCGAGGGGGAGCACTACTTCTTCGTCGACGACGCCGAGTTCGATCGCATGATCGCCGAGGGCGAGCTGCTCGAGTGGGCGACCGTGCACAACCACCACCGCTACGGCACGCCGCGCGGGCCGGTCGAGGCCGCGATCGCGCGCGGCGACGGGGTCCTGCTGGAGATCGACATCCAGGGCGCGCGCTCGGTGCGCCGGGCGATGCCGGAGGCGACGCTCGTCTTCCTCCTGCCCCCGAGCTGGGACGAACTGGTGCGCCGGCTCATCGGCCGAGGCACCGAGGGACCGGCCGAGCAGCAGCGCCGGCTCGAGACCGCGAAGGTTGAGCTGGCGGCCGTCGACGAGTTCGACCACCGCGTCGTGAACGACGAGGTCGGCGAGGCTGCACGGAAGGTCGTAGACTTGATGCGACCTCGTCGGGGCCGGCCACGCCGCTCCGCGTCCTGATCTTCCGCGCACCGGGGGTGCGCGATCGCAATGAATAGAGGAGTTCCGCATGGCTGAGAAGCAGTCCGGCATCATCGACCCGCCCATCGACGACCTGCTGTCGAAGGTCGACTCGAAGTACCAGCTGGTCATCTTCGCGTCCAAGCGCGCCCGCCAGATCAACGACTACTACGCCGACCTCCACGAGGGCAGCCTGTTCGACAACGTGGGCCCGCTGGTCGACTCGTCGATCGACGACAAGCCGCTCACGGTCGCCCTCCACGAGATCAACGAGGACAAGCTCCGGCTCCGCCCGCTCGGCGAGTAGCCGGCCAGCGGATGCCGCTCAACATCGTCGTCGGCATCACGGGCGGCATCGCGGCCTACAAGGCCGTCGGCGTCGTCCGTGCGCTGGTGCTCGCGGGGCACGACGTCCACGTCGTGCCGACGGAGGGTGCGCTGCGCTTCGTCGGCAAGCCGACGCTCGAGGCGATCTCGCGGAATCCGGTGCACACCGACCTCTACGAGGGGGTCGCCGAGGTGCGGCACGTCGCGATCGGCCAGGCGGCCGACCTCATCGTGATCGCGCCGGCGACGGCGAACGCGATCGCGAAGCTCGCCGCCGGCCTCGCCGACGACCTGCTCGGCAACACGGTGCTCGCGAGCGAGGCGCCGATCGTCATCGCGCCGGCGATGCACACCGAGATGTGGGCGAATGCGGCGACGCAGGCCAACGTCGCGACGCTGCGCGCCCGGGGCGTGACGGTCGTCGGCCCTGCCGTCGGCCAGCTCACCGGCGCCGACAGCGGCCCCGGCCGCATGGAGGAGCCCGAGGCGATCGTCGCCGCGGCCCTCGCGGTCGTCGACGCGCGCGTCGCAGGCGACCCCGGGAGGGATGCCCCCGCCACCGGCGACCTCGCCGGCCGTCGTGTGGTCGTGACCGCGGGCGGCACCCGCGAGCCGCTCGATCCGGTCCGCTTCCTCGGCAACCGCTCCAGCGGCAAGCAGGGCATCGCCCTCGCCGAGGCTGCTCGCGCGCGCGGCGCCGAGGTGACCCTCATCGCGGCGAACCTCGAGGTCGCCGACCCGGCCGGGTGCGACATCCGACGGGTGTCGACCGCGCTTGAGCTGCGCGACGCGCTCCGCGCGGCCGTCGCCGGGGCCGACGTCGTCGTGATGGCGGCCGCCGTCGCCGACTACCGGCCCGCCGCCGTGAGCGAGTCGAAGATCAAGAAGGACCAGTCCGACGCCGGGCTCACGCTCGAGCTCGTGCGCAACCCCGACATCCTCGCCGAGCTCGGCGCGGCGCCCCACGACGGCACGCTCCTGGTGGGCTTCGCCGCCGAGACGGAGTCCGACGCCGACCGGCTGCTCGAGCTCGGGCGCGCCAAGCGTCGCGCGAAGCGCGCCGACCTGCTCGTGGTCAACCGCGTCGGCTGGCACGCCGGCTTCGCGGCCGACGACAACGACGTGGTCGTGATCGGCCGCGACGACCGCATCGTCACAGAGGTACGCGGGACGAAGTCGTCGGTGGCGCACGGCATCATGGACGTGGTTGTGTCAGAACTCGGAACAGCGGCCGATGGGGCCGCATCCACCCGTTAGGAGCCCCCGCCGAACATGAGTGCCCTCCGCCTCTTCACGTCCGAGTCCGTCACCGAGGGACACCCCGATAAGATCTGCGACCAGGTGTCCGACTCGATCCTCGACGCCCTGCTCCGGGTCGACCCGAACGCCCGCGTCGCGGTCGAGACCCTCGTGACGACCGGCCTCGTGCACGTGGCCGGCGAGGTGTCGACCTCGGGCTACGTGGAGATCCCGGCGATCGTGCGCGAGCGGGTCACCTCGATCGGCTACGACTCCTCCGACGTCTGGTTCGATGGCCGCTCGTGCGGCGTGTCCGTGTCGATCGGCGGGCAGTCGCCCGACATCGCGCAGGGCGTCGACCACGCGTTCGAGTCGCGCGAGGGCACCAGCGAGGACGCGCTCGACCGCCAGGGCGCCGGCGACCAGGGCATCATGTTCGGCTACGCCACGCGCGAGACGCCCGAGCTCATGCCGGTGCCGATCTGGCTGGCGCACCGGCTCGCCGAGCGGCTCGCCCAGGTGCGGAAGGACGGCGAGCTCGACTACCTCCGTCCCGACGGCAAGACCCAGGTCACGATCGGCTACGACGGCCAGGTCCCGAAGAGCATCGAGACCGTCGTGCTCTCGACCCAGCACTCGCCGGCCGTGTCGACGGAGCAGCTGCGCGCCGAGGTCGAGGAGGTCGTGATCCGGCCGGTGCTCGACACGGTCGAGCTGTCGCGACCGGAGCTGCAGGTGCTCATCAACCCGACGGGCCGGTTCGAGATCGGCGGCCCCCAGGGCGACGCGGGCCTCACCGGCCGCAAGATCATCATCGACACGTACGGCGGCGCGAGCCGCCACGGCGGCGGCGCGTTCAGCGGCAAGGACCCGTCGAAGGTCGACCGCTCGGCCGCGTACGCCATGCGCTGGGTGGCGAAGAACGCGGTCGCCGCGGGCCTCGCCGACCGCCTCGAGCTCCAGGTCGCGTACGCGATCGGCAAGGCGGCACCGGTCGGGCTCTACGTCGAGACGTTCGGCACCGGCCACCTGCCCGACGAGCGGATCATCGCGGCGATCCGCGAGGTCTTCGACCTGCGTCCGGCGGCGATCATCCGCGACCTCGACCTGCTGCGCCCGATCTATGCGAAGACGGCGACGTACGGCCACTTCGGTCGCGAGCTGCCCGAGTTCACCTGGGAGCGGCTCGACCGCGTCGACGCGCTGCGCCAGGCCTCCGGCGTCTGAGATGGGCGACGGGCGCGTCGCCCGGGTGCTCGTCGACTCGCCGTTGCCGCAGCTCGACCAGCTCTTCGACTACCGGGTGCCCGATCACCTGGTCGAGGCGGCGCGGCCGGGCGTGCGGGTGCGGGTCCCGCTCCGCACGGGCGGACGCATCGCCGACGGATGGCTCGTCGAGCTCGTCGATCGCAGCGAGTACGACGGCCGCCTGAGCGATCTGGAGGACGTGGTCGGCGCCGTCGCGGTGCTGCGGCCCGAGGTCTGGGCGCTCGCGCGGGCGGTCGCCGACCGCGCCGCCGGCGTCGCCAGCGACGTGCTCCGGCTCGCGATCCCGCCGAGGTACGTGCGCGCGGAGCGCGCGTGGCTCGCCGAGCAGGCGGTAGCGGAGGCCGAGCCAGTTCCGGGCGGGGCATCCGCTGCGCCGATCGCCATCACCGGGTACGAACCGGGGCGCCTCGAGTCGGCGATCACCGCGGGCGAGCGCGTCGCGCTGGTCGCCCGTGCCGGCCTCCGCGAGACGCCGTCGGGGGAGTGGGTCGGCGGGTGGGCGATCACGCTCGCCGAGGCCGCGGCGCACGCGGTGCACGCGGGTCGTTCGGCGATCCTCGCCGTGCCCGACCACCGCGACCAGGAGCAGCTCGAGGCCGCGCTGCGGGCGGTGCTGCCGCCCGAGCGCATCCTCCGCACCGACGCGAGACAGACCGGTCCGTCGCGATACCGCGCCTTCCTCGACGCGACGACCGGGGCGCACGCGATCATCGGCAACCGCTCGGCCGTCTACGCGCCGGCGGCCGACCTCGGGCTGATCGCGCTCTGGGACGACGGCGATCCGCTCTTCGCGGAGCCGCTGGCGCCCGGAGTGCACGCACGCGACGTCGCCCTCGTCCGCCAGGAGCAGTCGGGGGCGGCGCTCGTGCTGGCCGCGCACGCGCGCAGCGTCGAAGCCGCCCGGCTCGTGGAGCTCGGCTGGCTCGCCGACGTGCGGCCGGTCCGGCCGGAGCGTCCGCACGTCGTGCTGACCGAGCAGCAGGCGTCGGACGCGGGGCCGGCCCGCATCCCGACGGCGGCCTGGCGGCAGGCGCAGGAGGCCGTGCTCACCGGTCCCGTGCTGGTGCAGGTCGCGCGGCCCGGCCACACGCCCCTGCTCGTCTGCGATCGCTGCCGTGAGCCCGCTCGCTGCGCCGCGTGCGGCGGGGCGATCGCGATCCCGGGTTCGGGCGGCCAGGCCGCATGCACGTTGTGCGGCACCCCGGCGGCCGGCTGGCGGTGCCCGGTGTGCGAGGGGACCGCGCTGCGCGCCGCGTCGGTCGGCGCGACGCGCACCGCCGAGGAACTGGGCCGGGCGTTCCCGCGCGCCCGGGTGATCCTCTCCGACGGCGAACGACAGGTGTTGCGGGTCGGCGCGGAGCCCGCGCTCGTCGTCGCCACGCGCGGCGCCGAGCCGATCGCGGACGGCGGCTACCGCGCCGTCCTGCTCCTCGACGGCGAGCGGATGCTCCTCCGGGAGTCGCTGCGCGTCGCCGAGGACTGCCTGCGCTGGTGGTCGGATGCCGCGGCCCTCGCGGCCCCTCGCGTGCCGGTGTTCCTCGTCGGCGTGGCGGGCGGGTTGGCGACCGCGCTCGCGACGTGGCGCCAGCCCGACTGGGCGGTCGCCGAGCTCGCGACCCGGCGGGCGCTGCGGTTCCCGCCCGCAGTGCGGGTTGCGAGCATCACGGCTGGGCGCGACCGGGTGCGCCGCGCGGTCGACACCGCCGAGCAGGCGGCGCCCGGCGTGGACGTGCTCGGGCCGCTCCCGGCCGACGACGGGCTCGAGCGGGCGATCGTGCGCTTCGACTACGGTGCGGGCGCCGCCGTGGCCGCCGCCCTGCGCGCCGAGTCGATCCGCGTGGCCACCGAGCGGCGCCGGCCGGTCGCGGGTCGCGGTCCCGGTCGGGCTCCGGTGCTGCGGATCCGGTTCGATGATCCCGCGGTGCCCTGAGGCGACCCCGGGCCGGGGTGCACCCGCACGGCGCACCCGCACCATGGACCGGCGCGACCGCGCCGTCGCGCGGTTCGGGGACAATGGAGTGTGCAGAAGCTCCGGATCGTCTTCGCGGGCACGCCCGCACCCGCCGTGCCGACCCTCGAGCGGTTGGCGCGCGGCGACCACGAGGTCGTCGGCGTCGTCACGCGCCCGCCGGCCCCGCTCGGCCGGAAGCGGGTCCTGACCCCGTCGCCGGTCGCGCAGGCGGCGGCGGCCCTCGGCCTCCCCGTCATCGACGCCGCTCGCCTCGACGCCGACGCGACCGAGCGCATCCTGGCGCTGCGCCCCGACCTCGCGGTCGTGGTCGCGTACGGCGGACTCGTGCGCGAGCCGCTGCTGTCGGCGCCCGAGCACGGCTGGATCAACCTGCACTTCTCCCTGCTGCCCGCGTGGCGGGGCGCCGCGCCGGTGCAGCACGCGCTGATCGCCGGCGATGCCGTCACCGGCGCCTCCGTGTTCCGGCTGGTGCCCGAGCTCGACGCCGGCGACGTGTACGGCGAGCTGCGGCATCCGATCGCGCCGTCGGCGACCGCGGGCGACCTGCTCGGCGAGCTCGCGGTGTCGGGCGCCGACCTGGTCGCCGACGTGGTCGACCGGATCGCCGCGGGGGAAGCCGTCGCGGTGCCCCAGTCCGGGGCGCCGTCGTACGCGCCGAAGCTCACGATCGACGACGCCCGGCTCGACTGGTCGCGGCCGACCGCGGAGGTCGACGCGCGGCTGCGCGGCGTCACGCCCGAGCCGGGCGCCTTCACCGAGGTGGACGGCGTCCGCGTGAAGGTGCTCGAGGCGGTGCCGGTGCCGCCGGGCGACCGGCCGTCGCTCGCGCCCGGGCAGGTCGGCTTCCACGCGAAGCAGGTGCTCGTCGGCACCGCGGACGGAGCGGTCCGGCTCGACCGGGTGCAACCGGCGGGCCGCACCGCCATGGCGGCCGCCGACTGGTGGCGCGGCCTCGGCGTCGAGCAGGCGGTGGCGCGGTGAGCGGCGGAGGGCCGACCCGCGGCGCCGGCGCGGGCGGGAACCACCGCCGCGGCAACGGGAGCGGTGGCAGCGGCGACGGCGGAGGCCGGGGGCGGACGGACCGGTCTGCCCGCGCGAATCGGGCCGACCGTACCGACGACTCGGGCCGCACCGACCGGTCCGCCCGGACGGACCGGTCCGGGAACGCGGGGCGCTCGCGTCGACCCTCGCGACCCCCGCAGGGCACCGTCTCCCCGGCCCGCCTGGTCGCCTACGAGGTGCTCGAGGCGGTCCGCGACGACGAGGCCTACGCCAACCTCCTGCTGCCCGCGCGCATCGAGCGCGCCCGCCTCGACCCGGCCGACGCCGGTCTCGCCACCGAGCTGGCGTACGGCACCCTCCGGCGCCTCGGCACCTGGGACGCCGTGATCGTCGAGGCCGCCGGCCGTCCGGTCGCGAAGATCGACCCGCCGGTGCTCGACCTCCTGCGTCTCGGCGTGCACCAGCTGCTCGCCACCCGCGTGCCCACCCACGCAGCCGTGCACGAGTCGGTCGCGCTCGCGCACCGCGTCGCCCCGCACGCCGCCGGCTTCGTGAACGCCGTGCTGCGCACCGTCTCGCGCACCGAGGCCGACGCCTGGCTCGAGCGCATCGGCGACGCGACCGGTGCGGAGGGCAGCCTCGAGCGATTGGCCGTCGTGGAGTCGCATCCGCTCTGGGTCGTGCGCGCGCTCCGGTCGGCGCTCGAGCGCGAGGGCCGCGGCGACGAGCTCGAGGCGCTCCTCGCGGCCGACAACGCCGCCCCGGCGGTCAACCTCGTGCTGCTGCCCGGCCTGGGCGACGGCGGGGTCGACGAGCTCGGCGAGCCCGATCGGTTCTCACCGGTCGGGTTCACAGCCGACCGCCCGCTGGAGCTGGTGGCCTCGCACGAGGGCCGGGTGCGCGTGCAGGACGAGGGCTCCCAGCTCGCGGCGCTCGCGCTCGTCGGTGCGGCGCCCGTCCGGCCGGGGGAGCGCTGGCTCGACCTGTGCTCGGGTCCCGGCGGCAAGACCGCGCTGCTCGCCGCGGCCGCCCTCGCCGGCGACGCGTCGCTCGTCGCGAACGAGCTCGTGCCGGCGCGCGCCGAGCTCGTCCGCCGCGCGATCGCGGCGGTGCCGATCGACGTGCACGTCCGGGTCGGCGACGGGCGCGAGGTCGAGGCGGAGGCGCTGGGCGCCCCCGGCGGGTTCGACCGGATCCTCCTCGACGCCCCGTGCACCGGACTCGGCGCGCTGCGGCGGCGTCCCGAGGCGCGCTGGCGGAAGCAGCCGTCGGATGTCGCGGAGCTGACGGGCCTCCAGGCCGAACTCGTCGACGCCGCGTTCCGGCAGCTCGCGCCGGGCGGCGTGCTCGCCTACGTCACGTGCTCGCCGCACACGGCGGAGACCCACGGCACGCTGCAGGCGGCGCTCGGCCGGTGGGGTGCGGCGGCCGAGCAGCTCGACACCGCCGCGGTCGTGCAGGGCGCGTCGAGGCATCCGCTCGACCTCGCCGGCGACGGCCGGACGGTCCAGCTCTGGCCGCACCGGCACGGCACCGACGCGATGTTCATCGCGCTGGTGCGGAAGGCCGCGGACGCGGCGGTCGGGGCGGATGCCACGGGCTCGGCGGCTCCCTCGGACGCCTGAGCCGCACCGGGCCGCTCGCTAGGCTCTCCAGCATGACGACGCGCATCAACCCGAGCATCCTCGCCGCCGACTTCGCGAACTTCGAGCGGGAGCTCGGCCGCATCGCGACCGCCGACCTGGTGCACGTCGACATCATGGACAACCACTTCGTGCCGAACCTCACGTTCGGCCTGCCGATGGTCGAGCGCCTCGTCCAGGTGTCGCCGGTGCCGCTCGACGTGCACCTCATGATCGACGACCCCGACCGGTGGGCGCCGGGCTACGCCGAGGCGGGAGCCGCGAGTGTGACGTTCCATGTCGAGGCCGCGACCGACCCCGTCCGGCTCGCGCGCCGGCTGCGCGAGATCGGGTCGCGCGCGGGCATCGCGCTGAAGCCCGGCACCGACGTCGAGCCCTACCTCGAGGTGCTCCACGAGTTCGACCAGGTGCTCGTGATGACGGTCGAACCCGGCTTCGGCGGCCAGTCGTTCATGCCCGAGACCATGCCGAAGCTGCGCCGGGTCGCCGACGCGGTGCGCGCACGCGGCATCGACGTCTGGCTCCAGGTCGACGGCGGCATCACGGCCGACACCATCGGCATCGCCGCCGAGGCGGGGGCCGACACCTTCGTCGCGGGCTCGGCGGTGTTCCGCGGCGAGCCCGCCGAGCAGATCGCCGCACTGCGCGCCGCCGCCGCAGGCCACCGGCACGACCACCGGTGAGGCACCGGTAGGCTGCAAGGGTGAAATCCTTCGACGACCTCTTCGTCGAGCTCTCCGACAAAGCCCGTACGCGCCCCGAGGGCAGCGGCACCGTCAAGCAGCTCGACGCCGGCGTGCACGCCATCGGCAAGAAGATCGTCGAGGAGGCGGCCGAGGTCTGGATGGCCGCCGAGTACCAGAGCGACGCCGAGACGGCCGAGGAGATCTCGCAGCTCCTCTATCACCTGCAGGTGCTCATGCTCGCGAAGGGGCTCAGCCCGGCCGACGTGTATCGACATCTCTGATCGCGCCATCCCCATGACCGATCAGTTCCGTCCACACGAAAGCCAGGGAATGCTCCGCATCGCCGTGCCCAACAAGGGCTCGCTGTCCGAAACCGCCGCCGAGATGCTCCGGGAGGCCGGCTACCACGGTCGCCGCGACCCGAAGGAGCTCATCGTCGCCGACCCCCGCAACGGGGTCGAGTTCTTCTACCTCCGTCCGCGCGACATCGCGACGTACGTCGGCTCCGGCGCGCTCGATGTCGGCATCACCGGGCGCGACCTGCTGCTCGACAGCGGCTCGACGGCCGCCGAGATCGCCGACCTCGGGTTCGGCGCGTCCACGTTCCGGTTCGCCGCACCCGCCGGGCGCTTCGACACCCTCGCCGACCTGGAGGGCGTCCGCATCGCGACGAGCTACCCGGGCCTGGTGGGCGACTACCTCGCCGGTCAGGGCGTCAGCGGCGCCGCGCTCGTCAAGCTCGACGGCGCCGTCGAGTCGGCGGTCCGCCTCGGCGTCGCCGACGCCGTCGCCGACGTCGTCGAGACCGGGTCGACGCTGCGCAAGCAGGGCCTCAACATCTTCGGTCCCGTCATCCTCAACTCGACGGCCGTGCTCATCGGCTCCGGCATCGACAAGCCCGGCACGGCGACGCTCGTCCGACGCCTCCAGGGCGTCCTCGTCGCCCGCGAGTACGTGCTGCTCGACTACGACGTACCGGTCTCGGTCCTCGAGCAGGCCACCGCGGTGGCGCCGGGATTCGAGTCGCCGACCATCTCGCCGCTGCAGGACCGCGACTGGGTTGCCGTGCGGGTGATGATCCCGCGCACCGACATGAACCACGTCATGGACGAGCTCTACGCGCTCGGCGCGCGGGCCATCCTCGTCAGCGCGATCCACGCGGCCCGGCTGTAGGTGATCGCATGACCCTCGCCGTCCGCGTGATCCCGTGCCTCGACGTGGCCGCCGGCCGCGTCGTCAAGGGCGTGAACTTCCAGAACCTGCGCGACGCGGGCGACCCCGTCGAACTCGCCGCGCGCTACTCCGACCAGGGCGCCGACGAGCTGACGTTCCTCGACGTCACCGCCACGGTCGACGACCGATCGACCACGTACGAGATGGTGCAGCGGGTCGCCGAGCAGGTCTTCATCCCGCTGACCGTCGGCGGCGGGGTGCGCAGCACCGACGACGTCGCGCGGCTGCTCGGCCACGGTGCCGACAAGGTCGGCGTGAACAGCGCCGCGATCGCCCGGCCCGCCCTCCTGGGCGAGATCGCCGACCGCTTCGGCGCCCAGGTGCTCGTGCTGTCGCTCGACGTGAAGCGGTCGGAGCGCACCGAGTCGGGCTTCGTGGTGACCACCCACGGCGGCCGCACCGAGACCGACCTCGACGCGCTCGCGTGGGCCCGGCGGGCCATCGAACTCGGCGCGGGCGAGCTGCTCGTCAACTCGATCGACGCCGACGG
This sequence comes from Agromyces sp. MMS24-K17, assembly GCF_043950245.1. Taxonomy (GTDB): domain Bacteria; phylum Actinomycetota; class Actinomycetes; order Actinomycetales; family Microbacteriaceae; genus Agromyces. The sequence continues at coordinate 2,826,097 of NZ_CP171640.1, forward strand.
CACGAAGCAGGGCTTCGACCTCGAGCTCACGGCGCTCATGCACGAGCTGTCGACGGTCCCGGTGATCGCCTCGGGCGGCGCCGGCGCGGTCGGCCACTTCGCCCCGGCCGTCGCGGCGGGGGCCGATGCCGTGCTCGCCGCGTCGGTGTTCCACAACGGCGAGATCACCATCGGCGAGGTCAAGGACGCGCTGCGCGCGGAGGGGAGCACGGTCCGATGAGCCAGCCCGGCGACGAGGAGCTCGAGCGCGACGACGAGCCGTGGGGGAACGGCATCAGCCCGATCGAGCGTGCGAAGTTCGATGGCGACGGCCTGCTGCCGGCGGTCATCCAGCAGTGGGACACCGGCGAGGTGCTCATGCTGGGCTGGATGGACCGCGAGGCGCTGCGCCGCACCCTCTCGGAAGGACGCGTCACGTTCTGGTCGCGCTCGCGCCAGGAGTACTGGCGGAAGGGCGACACCTCGGGCCACGTGCAGTTCGTGCGCGAGGCCGCCCTCGACTGCGACGCCGACACGTTGCTCGTGAAGGTCGACCAGGTGGGCGCCGCCTGCCACACCGGCGACCGTACGTGCTTCGACGCGGACCGGCTCGACGTCGTCGTGGGCGAGCGATGACCGACGCCGCGGGGCGGACGACGCGCTTCGAGGACTTCGCCGGGCTGCTGGCGGGTCGGCGCGTGGTGCCCGTCGTCCGCGAGCTCTTCGCCGACGGCGAGACCCCGGTGGGCATCTACCGGAAGCTCGCGGCGGGCCGCCCCGGCACCTTCCTGCTGGAGTCCGCCGAGCAGGGCGGCATCTGGTCGCGTTACTCGTTCGTCGGCGCCGGCGCGTACGGCGTGCTCACCGAGCGCGACGGCGCGGTCGAATGGCTCGACTACGGCCTCGACGCCGGCCGCGCGCTCGGCGAGGCGGGGGAACGGCTCGCGCCCCTGGCCGCGCTGGAGTCGCTCCACCGGCGCTGGGCGACCGAGGACGTGCCCGGCGCCCCGCCGCTCACCGGCGGCCTCGTCGGCTTCATCGGGTGGGAGGCGATCCGCCAGATCGAGCACCTGCCGAACCGGCCGCCGGCCGACCACCCGACGCCCGGCCAGGCGTTCGCGTTCGTCTCCGAGCTCGCGGTCGTCGACCACCGCACGAGCACCGTGCAGCTCGTGGCATCCGTGCTGAACGACCGCGACGACGACCCCGCGGCGCTCTGGGCCGACGCGCAGGCCCGCCTCGACCGGCTGCAGGCCGAACTGGCGCAACCGGCGGAGGCGCAGCTCGCCGAGATCGACCTCACCGTCGCCCCGGAGCCGCGGCACCGCACCGACCGGGCCGACTTCCTGGCCTCGGTGGAGCGATCGCGCGAGTACATCCGCGACGGCGACGTCTTCCAGGTCGTCATCTCGCAGCGCTTCGAGCAGGAGGCCACCGCCGACCCGCTCGACGTCTACCGGGTGCTGCGCACCCTCAACCCGAGCCCCTACATGTACCTGCTGCACCTCGACGACGCCGCGGGGGAGCCGTACGTCATCGTCGGCTCCTCGCCCGAGGCGCTGGTGAAGGTGGAGGACGGCCGCGTCTACACGCATCCGATCGCGGGCTCGCGCCCGCGCGGGGAGACGCCGGAGGCCGACGCCGACCTGGAGGCCGAGCTCGTCGCCGACCCGAAGGAACGCGCCGAGCACCTCATGCTCGTCGACCTCGCCCGCAACGACCTCGCGAAGGTCTGCACGGCCGGCACGGTCGAGGTGACCGAGTTCATGCGGGTCGAGCGGTTCAGCCACATCATGCACCTCGTCTCCTCGGTCGAGGGCGACCTGGCCGGCGGCCGGAGCGCGATCGACGTGTTCCGGGCGACGTTCCCGGCGGGCACCCTCTCGGGCGCGCCGAAGCCGCGCGCGCTCGAGATCATCGACGAGCTGGAGCCGGCCCAGCGCGGCGTCTACGGCGGCGTCGTCGGCTACTTCGGCTTCGGCGGCGACGCCGACCTGGCGATCGCGATCCGCACGGCGACGATCGCCGGCGGCGTGGCGTGGGTGCAGGCCGGGGCCGGGCTCGTCGCCGACTCCGACGCCGAGAGCGAGTTCCGCGAGTCGCAGCACAAGGCGGCGGCGCCGCTGCGCGCGGTGGCCGTCGCGAACGCGATGCGACGGGTGCGCTGAGGTGCGCGCAGCGCGGATGAAGCTGCCCGCGATCCTGCTCGCGATCGCCGGGTCGGGCCTCGCGCTGCTGTCGTGGAGCCAGACGTGGTTCGAGGTGCTCCTCGTCGACGGCGCCGGCAGCGGCGCGGTCATCGCGGTGGGCGGCGACGTCGCCTCGCCGGCGCTCGCGGCGCTCGCCCTCGCCGGTCTCGCGCTGGCCGGCGCGCTCGCGATCGCCGGCCCCGGCATCCGGATCGTGCTCGGCATCCTGGCCGTGCTGCTGGGCGGATGCCTCGTGCTGGCCGCGTCCCTCTCACTCGGCTCCCCGCTCGAATCGGTGGGACCGGCGGTGACGGATGCCACGGGCGTGACCGGCGACGACCCGGTCGCCGCCCTCGTCGCGTCGGCCGCGGCCACCGGCTGGGGCGCCGTCGCGATCGCCGGCGGCGTGCTCGTCGTCGCCGCGGGCGTGCTGGTGCTCGCGACCGGGCACCGGTGGCCGTCGTCGTCGCGACGCTACCGCGCCACCCGGTTCGACGACGGCGCGAGCGGCGCTCCCGCATCGACCCAGGGCGAGGGCGGCACGCCCGCGCGGGGCACCGCGCTGACCGACACCGGCGACCGCGCGAGGGATCGCGCGATCGACGAATGGGACGACCTCAGCCGCGGCGAGGACCCCACCGACTGACCCCGGGGTCGTGCCGAGCGCCGGCACGGCCCTGCCCGGGCGCCCGACGCCCGCCCGCTAGACTGGCACCCGACCCCCGCAACGAAGGAGCATCATGAGCACTGAGACCGCAGATCCCGGCCACGGACACTCGCCCGCGGCGTGGACCGCCGTCACGATCATGCTCATCGCGTTCACCATCGGCACCGTCGCGTTCTTCTTCGACGTGCAGTGGCTCGTCTGGGCCTCGGGCGGCCTCCTCGTGATCGGCCTCCTCGTCGGCTGGGCGCTCGCGCGCGCCGGCTACGGCGTCGGCGGCGACAAGACCACGCCCCAGGCCCACTGACACGTGCTCGAGGAACTGACGGCCAACGCCGTCGCCGACGCGCGTGCCCGTGAGGAACTCCGCCCGATCGCCGAGGTCGAACGGGCGGCGCTCGCGCGCCCGGCGGCGCTCGACGCCCTGGCGGCCCTCGCCCCGGCCTCCCACGTGAAGGTCATCGCCGAGATCAAGCGGTCGAGCCCCTCGCGGGGCGCGCTCTCGGAGATCCCCGACCCCGCGGCGCTCGCCCGCACCTACGAGATCGGCGGCGCGAGCGCGATCAGCGTGCTCACCGAGGGCCGCAAGTTCGGCGGCTCGCTCGCCGACCTCGAGTCGGTCCGCGACGCCGTGGCGCTCCCGGTGCTCCGCAAGGACTTCATCGCGACCCCGTACCAGGTGCTCGAGGCACGCGCCGCCGGCGCCGACCTCGTGCTCCTCATCGTCGCGGCGCTCGACGACGCCACGCTGGCCGAGCTGTTCGCGCTGATCGGCGAGCTCGGCATGACGGCGCTCGTCGAGACGCACTCCGCCGAGGAGCTCGACCGGGCCGCTCGGCTCGGCGCGCGCCTCATCGGGGTGAACGCCCGCGACCTCACGACGTTCGAGCTCGACCGCGACCTGTTCGGCCGGCTGGCCGACCGGTTCCCCGCCGACGCGATCCGCGTCGCGGAGTCCGCGGTGCTGAGCGCGGCGGACGTCGCCCACTACCGGCGCGCCGGTGCCGACGTCGTCCTCGTCGGCGAGGCCCTCGTGACCGGCGACCCGATCGCAAACCTCTCAGCATTCCTGGCGGTGTGACATGTCCCTGCTCCGTGACGCCCACGGGCCGTACTTCGGCGAGTTCGGCGGGCGCTTCGTGCCCGAATCCCTCGTCGCCGCGCTCGACGAGCTGAGCGAGGCCTACTCGCTCGCGAAGCTCGACCCCGGGTTCCAGGCCGAGCTCGACGACCTCGCCCGCACCTACGTGGGCCGGCCGTCGATCATCACCGAGGTCCCGCGCTTCGCGGAGCACGCCGGCGGTGCGCGCATCATCCTGAAGCGCGAAGACCTGAACCACACCGGCTCCCACAAGATCAACAACGTGCTGGGGCAGGCGCTCCTCACGAAGCGGATCGGCAAGAAGCGGGTCATCGCCGAGACCGGCGCCGGCCAGCACGGCGTCGCCACGGCGACCGCCGCCGCCCTGTTCGGCCTCGACTGCACGATCTACATGGGCGAGGTCGACACCGAGCGGCAGGCGCTGAACGTCGCCCGCATGCGCCTGCTCGGCGCCGAGGTCATCGCGGTGAAGACCGGGTCGCGCACCCTGAAGGACGCGATCAACGACGCCATGCGCGACTGGGTGACGAACGTCGAGACGACGAACTATGTCTTCGGCACCGTCGCCGGCCCGCACCCGTTCCCCGAGATGGTCCGCGACTTCCAGAAGGTCGTCGGCGAGGAGGCCCGGGCCCAGGTGCTCGAGCTCACCGGTGCCCTCCCGACCGCCGTCGCGGCGTGCGTGGGCGGCGGCTCCAACGCGATCGGCATCTTCCACGCCTTCCTCGACGACGCCGATGTCGCCCTCTACGGCTTCGAGGCCGGCGGCGACGGCGTCGAGACCGGCCGCCATGCGGCGACCATCACCGAGGGCCGCCCCGGCGTGCTGCACGGTGCGCGCAGCTTCCTGCTCCAGGACGAGGACGGCCAGACCATCGAGTCGCACTCGATCTCGGCCGGGCTCGACTACCCGGGCGTCGGCCCGGAGCACTCGTGGCTCGCGGCGATCGGCCGGGCGCAGTACCGCCCCGTCACCGACGCCGCCGCCATGGAGGCGCTGCGCCTGCTGACACGCACCGAGGGCATCATCCCCGCGATCGAGTCGGCCCACGCGCTGGCCGGCGCGATCGAGCTCGGCCACGAGCTCGGCCGCGACGCGACGATCCTCGTGAGCCTCTCGGGCCGCGGCGACAAGGACATGGACACGGCCGCCCGCTGGTTCGGCCTGTACGACGGTGAGGAGCAGGCGTGAGGACGGTCGGCGCGGTCATCCGGCGACGGAACGACGAGGCGAACGGCGCCCTCATCGGCTACCTCCCGGTCGGCTTCCCGAACCTCGACGAGAGCGTCGAGGCGGCGGTCGCCCTCATCGAGCACGGCGTCGACGTGCTCGAGCTCGGCCTGCCGTACTCCGACCCCGTGATGGACGGCACGGTCATCCAGAAGGCGACGCAGCAGGCCCTCGCGAACGGCTTCCGGCTGAAGGACGGCTTCGAGGCGGTCCGCCGCATCACGGAGCGCACGGATGCCCCGGTGCTGGTGATGACCTACTGGAACCCGGTCGTGCAGTACGGCGTCGACCGCTTCGCCGACGACCTCGCCGCGGCCGGGGGAGCGGGGCTCATCACGCCCGACCTCATCCCCGACGAGGCATCCGACTGGCTCGCCGCGAGCGAGCGCACCGGCCTCGACCGCGTGTTCCTCGCCGCGCCGACCTCGACCGACGCGCGCATCGCGCGCACCGTCGAGGCGAGCCGCGGCTTCGTGTACGCCGTGTCGACGATGGGCATCACCGGTGCCCGCGCCGACGTCGACGCCGCGGCCCGCACGCTCGTCGGCCGGCTGCACGAGGCCGAGGCTCCCGCCGCGTGCGTCGGCGTCGGCATCTCGACGGCCGCGCAGGTCGCCGAGGTACTCGAGTACGCCGAGGGCGCCATCGTGGGCTCCGCGCTCGTGAACGCCCTGGCGACCGGCGGCGTGGGCGCCGTCGGCGCCCTCGCGGCGGAGCTCGCACGCGGCACCCGCGACGAGTGAAGTACGCTCGTCAAGGCCCAGCGGGGCCTCGAGCATCGTGAGAAAGGCAGCAACGGGTCGTGACCGCACCGTTCAGCATCCCCAGCCCTGACTACGCCTGGCAGGTGTGGGAGCTCAACCTGTTCGGGTGGGTCATCCCGATCCACACGTACGCGCTGTGGATCCTCCTGGGCATCGTCCTCGCCGTGGTGATCACCGGCCGTCGCCTCACGAAGCGCGGCGCCGAGCCCGGAATCGTCCTCGACATCGCCCTCTGGGCCGTGCCGCTGGGCATCATCGGCGCGCGGCTCTACCACGTGTTCACGCACCCCGACGACTACTTCTACCCGGGCGCGAACATCCTGAACCCCTTCCAGCCCGGCGCGATCTGGAACATCTGGGAGGGCGGCAACGCCATCTTCGGTTCGCTCATCGGCGGTGCCGTCGGTGTGCTCATCGGGTGCCGCTTCACCGGGCTCCGCTTCTGGTCGTTCGCCGACGCCCTCGCCCCCGGCCTGCTCGTGGCGCAGGCGGTCGGCCGGATCGGCAACTGGTTCAACCACGAGCTGTTCGGCGCGCCCACCGACCTGCCCTGGGGCCTCGAGATCGAGTCGAGCAACCCGGCCTGGCCCGCCGGCCTCGAGTCGGGCACGCTCTTCCACCCGACCTTCCTCTACGAGCTGCTCTGGAACCTCGCCGGCGCCGCACTGCTCGTCTTCGTGCTCGAGCGCCGCTTCGCCATGCGCTGGGGCAAGGCCTTCGGCTTCTACCTGATCTGGTACGGCCTCGGCCGGTCCTTCTTCGAGGCGATCCGCGTCGACCCGAGCGAGATGTTCCTCGGCATCCGCGTGAACGTGTGGGCCGCATGGGCCGCGGTCGTGCTCGGCATCGTGCTCATCCTCGTCCAGCGCCGACGCCACCCCGGCCTCGAGCCGAGCGTGTACGTTCCGGGCCGTGAATGGGCCGGTCCCGACGCTGCGCTAGACTCGGACGACATCGAGTCCGACTCCGACTCTCTCGACGCCGCCGTCGAGGGTGAGAACGCCGGGGACGCGTCGGCAGCCACAAGCACCAGCCGCGCGACATCCGACTGATCCTCCGCGTTCACCGAACCGGCGCCGCACCACGCGCCGCGACTTCCCTCCCAGGGCCGACGACGTCCCCCGCTGCCGATTAGTTGATGAGGACGGTTCCCGTGTCGCTCACCCCACCCTTCTCGAGGTTCAGCACGCTTCCTCCCGCGCAGGGCATGTACGACCCTGCCGCCGAGAAGGACGCCTGCGGCCTCGCGATGGTCGCGACCCTGCGCGGCACCGCAGGGCACGACATCATCACCGCCGCGCTCGACGCGCTGCGCCACCTCGAGCACCGCGGCGCGGTCGGCTCCGACGCCGGCACCGGCGACGGTGCGGGCATCATCACGCAGATCCCCGACGCGTTCCTCCGCGAGGTCGCCGGCTTCGCGCTGCCCGCCGCGGGTGCGTACGCCGTCGGCAACGCGTTCCTGCCCGTCGACCCGACCGCGCGCAGCGCCGTGAAGCAGCAGCTCCAGGCGATCGCGGCCTCCGAGGGCCTCACGGTGCTCGGCTGGCGCGAGGTGCCGGTGCGTCCCGAGGAGCTCGGCACGCTGGCCCGCGCCGCGATGCCCGTCGTGCAGCAGCTCTACGTGACCGGCACGGCGACGACGTCCGAGGGCGAGTCGATCACCGGCATCGACCTCGACCGGCTCACCTTCCGCCTGCGCAAGCGCGCCGAGCGCGAGCTCGAGCTGTACTTCGCCTCCCTGTCGAGCCGCACCATGGTCTACAAGGGCATGGTGACGACGCTCCAGCTGGAGCCGTTCTACCCCGACCTGTCCGACGAGCGCTTCGCCTCGAAGCTCGCGCTCGTGCACTCGCGGTACTCGACGAACACGTTCCCGTCGTGGCCGCTGGCGCAGCCGTTCCGCATGATCGCGCACAACGGCGAGATCAACACGATCCAGGGCAACCGCAACTGGATGCGGGCGCGTCAGTCGCAGCTCGAGTCCGAGGTGCTCGGCGACCTGTCGCCGCTGATGCCGATCGTGACGCCGGGCGCGAGCGACTCGGCCTCGTTCGACGAGGTCGTGGAGTTGCTGACGCTGGCCGGCCGCAGCCTGCCGCACGCCATCATGATGATGGTCCCGGAGGCGTGGGAGAACCAGACCGAGATCGACCCGGCCCGCCGCGCGTTCTACGAGTACCACTCCATGCTCATGGAGCCGTGGGACGGCCCGGCCGCGATCGTCTTCACCGACGGCTCGCTCGTCGGCGCGACCCTCGACCGCAACGGCCTCCGCCCCGGCCGGTACGTCGTCACCGACGACGGCCTCGTCGTGCTCGCGAGCGAGATCGGCGTGCTCGACATCGACCAGTCGAAGATCGTCCGCAAGGGCCGCCTGCAGCCCGGTCGCATGTTCCTCGTCGACACCGAGGCCGGCCGCCTGATCGAGGACGACGAGATCAAGGCCGAGCTCGCGGCGGCGGAGCCGTGGGGCCAGTGGCTCGACACGGGGCGCATCCGCCTCGCCGAACTGCCCGAGCGCGAGCACATCGTGCACCCGCCGGCCTCGGTCAACCGTCGTCAGCGCACCTTCGGGTACACCGAGGAGGAGGTGCGCATCCTCCTGAAGCCGATGGCGCAGACCGGTGCCGAGCCGCTGGGCGCGATGGGCTCCGACACCCCGGTCGCGGTGCTGTCGCAGCGTCCGCGCCTGCTGTTCGACTACTTCACGCAGCAGTTCGCGCAGGTGACCAACCCGCCGCTCGACTCGATCCGCGAAGCGGTCGTGACCTCGCTGGGCTCGTCCCTCGGCCCCGAGCGCAACCTGCTCACCTCCGGTCCCGACCACGCGAACCAGGTATCGCTGACCTTCCCGGTGATCGACAACGACGAGCTCGCGAAGATCGTGCACATCGACCCCATCCGCGGGGCGCGCACGACCGCGACCATCCGCGGCCTCTACCGCTTCGACGAGGGCCCGAACGCCATGCGCGACCGGCTGCGCGTCGTCTGCGACGAGGTCGACGCGGCGATCGAGGCGGGTGCCTCGTTCATCGTGCTGAGCGACCGCGACTCCAACAAGGACCTCGCGCCGATCCCGTCGCTGCTGCTGCTCTCGGCCGTGCACCACCACCTGATCCGCGCCGAGAACCGCATGAAGGTCGGCCTGATCGTCGAGGCCGGCGACGTGCGCGAGGTGCACCACATCGCCCTGCTCGTGGGCTACGGCGCCTCCGCGGTGAACCCGTACCTCGCGATGGAGACCTGCGAGGACCTGGTGCGCTCGGGCGTCATCTCCGGCGTCACCCCGGAGCAGGCGGTCCGCAACGTCATCAAGGCGCTCGGCAAGGGCGTCCTGAAGATCATGTCGAAGATGGGCATCTCGACCATCGCGTCGTACGCCGGCGCGCAGGCGTTCGAGGCCGTCGGCCTCTCGCAGGAGTTCATCGACGAGTACTTCACCGGCACCACGTCGAAGCTCGGCGGCGTCGGCCTCGACGTCATCGCGACCGAGACCCTCGACCGGCACACGTCCGCCTACCCGGAGGACGCCGCGGTGCGCGCGCACGAGCGGCTCGCGACCGGTGGCGAGTACCAGTGGCGGCGGGATGGCTCGCCCCACCTCTTCAACCCGGAGACGGTGTTCCGCCTCCAGCACTCGACCCGCAACCGTCGGTACGACGTCTTCCGCGAGTACACCAAGCTCGTCGACGACCAGGCCGAGGAGCTGATGACGCTGCGCGGCATGTTCGCGCTGCGCACCGGCGCCCGCCCGGCCGTGCCGATCGACGAGGTCGAGCCGATCGAGTCGATCGTGAAGCGGTTCTCGACCGGGGCGATGAGCTACGGCTCGATCTCGAAGGAGGCGCACGAGACCCTCGCGATCGCGATGAACCGGCTCGGCGCCAAGTCGAACACCGGTGAGGGCGGCGAGGACCTCGACCGCCTGCTCGACCCCGAGCGTCGCAGCGCGATCAAGCAGGTCGCGTCGGGCCGATTCGGCGTCACGAGCATGTACCTGACGCACGCCGACGACATCCAGATCAAGCTCGCCCAGGGCGCGAAGCCGGGCGAGGGCGGCCAGCTGCCTCCGGCCAAGGTGTACCCGTGGGTCGCCCGGACGCGGCACGCGACCGCCGGCGTCGGCCTGATCTCGCCGCCGCCGCACCACGACATCTACTCGATCGAGGACCTGAAGCAGCTCATCTTCGACGTGAAGCGTGCGAACCCCAAGGCCCGCGTGCACGTCAAGCTCGTGAGCCAGTCGGGCATCGGCGCGGTCGCCGCCGGCACCGCCAAGGCCCTCGCCGACGTCATCCTCGTGTCGGGCCACGACGGCGGCACGGGCGCCAGCCCGCTGAACTCGCTGAAGCACGCGGGGACGCCGTGGGAGCTCGGCCTCGCCGAGACGCAGCAGACGCTCATGCTGAACGGCATGCGCGACCGCGTCGTGGTGCAGGTCGACGGCCAGCTGAAGACCGGCCGCGACGTGGTCGTCGGCGCCCTGCTCGGCGCCGAGGAGTTCGGCTTCGCGACGGCGCCGCTCGTCGTCGAGGGCTGCATCATGATGCGCGTCTGCCACCTCGACACCTGCCCGGTGGGTGTCGCGACGCAGAACCCGGTGCTGCGGCAGCGCTTCACGGGCAAGCCCGAGTTCGTCGTGAACTTCTTCGAGTTCATCGCGCAGGAGGTGCGCGAGTACCTCGCGGAGCTCGGCTACCGCTCGCTCGACGAGATCATCGGCCGCCGCGAACTGCTCGACATGGACCGCGCGGTCTCGCACTGGAAGACCTCGGGCCTCGACCTGAGCCCGGTGCTCGTGGGCCCCGACTTCTCCGACGCCGAGCCCCGCCGCAACGGCCGGGCGCAGGACCACGAGCTCGACGAGCACTTCGACAACGAGCTGATCCGTCGCAGCCGCCTCGTGCTCGAGCACGGCGGCACGATCGAGATCAACCTCCCGATCCGCAACACGGAGCGCGCCGTCGGCACGATGCTCGGCCATGAGGTGACCGTCCGCCACGGCGAGCACGGCCTCCCGGCGGGCTCGATCGACGTGACCCTCACCGGGTCGGCGGGCCAGTCGCTCGGCGCCTTCCTGCCGGCCGGCATCACGCTCCGCCTGCACGGCGACTCGAACGACTACGTCGGGAAGGGCCTCTCGGGCGGCCAGCTCGTGCTGCGCCCGGTCGAGGAGGCCGGGTTCGTCGCCGAGCAGAACGTGATCGCGGGCAACGTCATCGGGTACGGCGCGACGCGCGGCTCGATGTTCATCCGCGGCATCGTGGGCGAGCGGTTCCTCGTGCGCAACTCGGGTGCGACCGCCGTCGTCGAGGGCGTGGGCGACCACGCGCTCGAGTACATGACGGGCGGCCTCGCGGTCATCCTCGGCGACACCGGCCGCAACCTGGGCGCCGGCATGTCCGGCGGCACGGCGTACGTGCTCGGGCTCCGCGAGGGCCGGGTGAACCGCGAGTCGCTGACCACCGGCGAGCTCGAGCTGCTGCCGCTCGGCAGCGCCGACCGCGAGATCGTGCGCGACCTGCTCGAGCAGCACGTCGCCCAGACCGGTTCCGCGGTCGCGGAGCGGCTGCTCGCCGAGGGCGACGCCGCGCTCGACCGGTTCACGAAGGTGCTGCCGCGCGATTACGCGGCGGTGCTGCGCACCCGTCAGGACGCCGTCGACGAGGGCCTCGACCCCGACGGCGACGTGGTGTGGGGCCGGATCATGGAGGTCACCGGTGGCTGAGCGAGTCATCCGTGTCAAGGTTTCGAAGGACGATCGCGTGGAGGTGACGGGTGGCTGACCCGAAGGGCTTTCTGAAGGTCACCGAGCGTGAGCTGCCCAAGCGGCGCCCCGTTCCGGTGCGCATCATGGACTGGAAAGAGGTGTACGAGGCGGGCGACCCGTCGCAGCTGCGCCGCCAGGCCGGCCGCTGCATGGACTGCGGCGTCCCGTTCTGCCACCAGGGCTGCCCCCTCGGCAACCTGATCCCGGAGTGGAACGACCTCACGTGGCGCGGCGAGGGCCGGGCCGCGATCGAGCGCCTGCACGCCACGAACAACTTCCCGGAGTTCACCGGTCGCCTCTGCCCGGCGCCCTGCGAGTCGGCGTGCGTGCTCGGCATCAACCAGCCGGCCGTCACGATCAAGCAGGTCGAGGTCTCGATCATCGACGAGGCGTTCGGCAACGGCTGGGTGCAGCCGCAGCCGCCGGGGCGCCTGACCGGCAAGACGGTCGCCGTCGTGGGCTCCGGCCCCGCCGGCCTCGCCGCGGCCCAGCAGCTCACGCGCGCCGGCCACACGGTCGCCGTGTACGAGCGCGACGACCGCATCGGCGGCCTGCTGCGCTACGGCATCCCCGACTTCAAGATGGAGAAGAAGCACCTCGACCAGCGGCTCGCGCAGATGACCGCCGAGGGCACGCGCTTCCGCGCCGGTGTCGACATCGGCACCGACATCACGTGGGACGCGCTGCGCGCGCGCTACGACGCGGTCGTCGTCGCCACCGGTGCGATGGTCCCGCGCGACCTGCCCATCCCGGGTCGCGACCTGCCCGGCGTGCACTTCGCCATGGAGTACCTCGTGCAGTCGAACCGCGCGACCGCCGGCGACGACGTCTTCGACCAGATCACGGCCGAGGGCAAGCACGTCGTCGTCCTCGGCGGCGGCGACACGGGTGCCGACTGCATCGGCACCGCGCACCGCCAGGGCGCGCTGACCGTGACGAACCTCGCCATCGGCAAGCAGCCGAGCGCGGTGCGCCCGACCGAGCAGCCCTGGCCGATGCACCCGACCCTCTTCGAGGTGCAGTCCGCGCACGAGGAGGGCGGCAACCGCCAGTACCTCGCCTCGACGGTCGAGTTCCTCGCGAACGAGGACGGCGAGGTGCGGGCCATCCGCGTCGCCGAGACCGAGTACCTCGACGGGCGCCGTGTGCCGAAGGCCGGCACCGAGCGCGAGATCCCGGCCGACCTGGTGCTGCTCGCCCTCGGCTTCACCGGTCCGGAGACCGAGACCGTTGAGCCTCAGCTCGACCTCGCGGTCACCTCGCGCGGCAACCTCGAGCGCGACGCGCAGTACGCGACCGCCGTCCCCGGCGTGTTCGTCGCCGGCGATGCGGGCCGCGGCCAGTCGCTGATCGTCTGGGCGATCGCCGAGGGCCGCGCTGCGGCCGCGGCCGCCGACCGGTACCTTGAAGGGGAGACGCGACTTCCGAGCCCCGTCGCCGCGAACGCACGCGCCTTCTCCGCCTGACATCCGAACGCCGCATCGCGGCACCATGACCACCGCCCGCCTGCCTGCGAGCGGCACACCCTGGGAGCACACAACACATGAGACGAGCGAAGATCGTCGCCACCCTCGGGCCGGCGACATCGAGCTATGAACAGATCCGGGCGATCATCGATGCGGGGGTCGATGTCACGCGGATGAACCTGAGCCACGGCAGCTACGACGTCCACGAGGGCGTCTACCAGAACGTCCGCAAGGCGGCGAGCGACTCCGGCCGCGCCATCGGCGTGCTGGTCGACCTGCAGGGGCCGAAGATCCGCCTCGGCAAGTTCGAGGGCGGACCGTACGAGCTCGCCGAGGGTGACATCTTCAAGATCACCACGGAAGACATCGTGGGCACCAAGGAGATCGTCGGGACGACCTTCAAGGGCCTGCCCCAGGACGTCAAGCCCGGCGACTTCCTGCTCATCGACGACGGCAAGGTGCGCGTCGAGGTGCTCGAGACCGACGGCGTCGTCGTGACGACCAAGGTCGTCGTGGCCGGCCCGGTGTCGAACAACAAGGGCATCAACCTCCCCGGCGTCGCCGTGAACGTGCCGGCCCTGTCCGAGAAGGACGAGGCCGACCTGCGCTGGGGCCTCGAGCTCGGCGCCGACCTCATCGCGCTCTCGTTCGTGCGCAACGCCGAGGACATCGTCCGCGTGCACGAGATCATGGACGAGGTCGGCCGGCGCGTGCCGGTCATCGCGAAGATCGAGAAGCCGCAGGCGGTCGACCACCTCGAGGAGATCATCGAGGCGTTCGACGCGATCATGGTGGCCCGTGGCGACCTCGGCGTCGAGCTGCCGCTCGAGGCCGTGCCGATCGTGCAGAAGCAGGCGATCGAGATCGCCCGCCGGCTCGCGAAGCCGGTCATCGTGGCGACGCAGATGCTCGAGTCGATGACGCACAGCCCCGTGCCGACGCGCGCGGAGACCTCCGACGTCGCCAACGCCATCCTCGACGGCGCCGACGCGGTCATGCTGTCGGGGGAGACGAGCGTGGGCGAGTACCCGGTCGTCACGGTGCAGACCATGGCCCGCATCGTCGAGTCGACCGAGCAGCACGGCCTCGACCGCGTGCCCAAGCTCGGCACGAAGCCCCGCACCCAGTCGGGCGCGATCACGGCGGCGGCGGTCGACATCGCCGACTTCGTCGACGCGAAGTACCTCTGCGTCTTCACCGAGTCGGGCGAGTCGGTGCGACGGATGACCCGCCTGCGCAGCGCGATCCCGATCCTGGCGTTCACGCCCGACCAGGCGATCCGTCGCCGCATGTCGCTGTTCTGGGGCGTCGAGTCGTTCGTCGTCGACCGCGTGACGCACACCGACCAGATGGTCGGCCAGGTCGACGAGGTCATCGTCAAGTCGGGGCGCGCCGTCGACGGCGAGACCGTGATCATCATCTCCGGTTCCCCTCCCGGCATCCCGGGCACCACGAACGACGTGCGCGTGCACAAGGTCGGCGAGGTGCTCTAGCGGTTCCCGTACGACGGGCCCGGCGCGATGCGCCGGGCCCGTCGTCGTCTTCGGTGCTCTCGGGTACTCGTGGGTGGGCTCGGGTACTCGTGGGTGGGCTCGGGTGCTCGCGGGTGGGAGGATCGGCTGGTGCCCACCCGATTCGACTGCCGCACGATCCTCGACACGACGCCGGAGCGGGCGTTCGACGCATCCCGCAGCATCGACCTGCACGTGGCATCCATGCGCCGTTCGCGCGAGCGCGCGGTCGGCGGGGTGACCTCAGGACGGATCGGCCCGGGGAGGAGGTGACCTGGCGCGCCTGGCACTTCGGGGTGCCGTTCCGCATGACCAGCCGGATCACCGAGTACGAGCGTCCCTCGCGCTTCGTCGACGAGCAGGTGCGCGGGCCGTTCGCCGGGTTCCGGCACGTGCATCGGTTCGAGGCGGCGGGTGGCCGTACGACCATGGTCGACGAGGTCGGCTTCGCCGCACCGTTCGGATGGCTCGGGCGCATGGTCGAGCCGGCGCTCCGCGCGTACCTGCGACGTCTCATCGAGGAGCGGAACGCGCACCTCAGGTCGGAACTCGAACTCCGCGGCTGACCGCGTGCCACTCGGTGGTGCCGGTGGTGGGGGTCGAACCCACACGCCCTCTCGGGCAAAGCATTTTGAGTGCTCCGCGTCTGCCATTCCGCCACACCGGCCCAGGGCCTCGGCCAGAATACCGTAGGCTTTCAGCCGTGACAGACAGCGAACCCATCCAGGCGGCGCCGCGCCGCGTCGTCGTCGCGGAAGACGAATCGCTCATCCGCCTCGATATCGTCGAGATCCTCCGTGACAACGGATTCGAGGTCGTCGGCGAGGCCGGAGACGGCGAGACGGCGGTGGCACTGGCCACCGAGCTGCGCCCCGACCTGGTCATCATGGACGTGAAGATGCCCCAGCTCGACGGCATCTCGGCGGCGGAGCGGCTCTCGAAGGGGCACATCGCCCCGGTCGTGCTGCTGACCGCGTTCAGCCAGAAGGAGCTCGTCGAGCGCGCGAGCGAGGCCGGCGCACTGGCCTACGTCGTGAAGCCGTTCACGCCGAACGACCTGCTCCCCGCGATCGAGATCGCCCTCGCCCGCCACGCGCAGATCATCGCGCTCGAGGCGGAGGTCGGCGACCTCGTCGAGCGCTTCGAGACCCGCAAGCTCGTCGACCGTGCCAAGGGCCTCCTCAACGAGAAGATGGGCCTCACCGAGCCCGAGGCGTTCCGCTGGATCCAGAAGGCGTCGATGGACCGCCGACTGACGATGCGCGACGTCTCCCTCGCGATCATCGAGCAGCTCTCGGCGAAGAAGTAGCACCGGCTCGATCGGATCTCCACGGATGCCGCGGCGAGGAATCGCCGCGGCATCCGTCGTCTCCGGGCGTCCCCGCGCGGGCACCGTGACCGGTCGGAGCGTGTCGGGGGCCGCTTGTAGGCTGGGCTGGTGTCGGACCCCGTAAAGCCCACCCTCCTCGTCGTCGACGGTCATTCGCTCGCCTTCCGCGCCTTCTACGCGCTCCCGGTCGACAGCTTCTCGACCCGTGACGGCCAGCACACGAACGCCATCCACGGCTTCCTCTCGATGCTGCTGCTCCTGCTCCAGAACGAGCGGCCCACGCACCTCGCGGTCGCGTTCGACATCTCCCGCTTCTCCTTCCGCACACGCGAGTACGAGGAGTACAAGGGCAACCGCGGCGAGACGCCGCCCGAGTTCAAGGGCCAGGTCCCGCTGCTCCAGGACGCGCTTCGCGCCATGAACATCACCGTCCTCGAGAAGGAGGACTTCGAGGCCGACGACATCCTCGCCACGCTCGCCGCCCGCGGCGAGGCCGACGGCTACCGGGTGCTCGTCGTGTCGGGCGACCGCGACACGATCCAGCTCGTGAACGACGACGTCACGCTGCTCTACCCGAACACGCAGGGCGTGTCGCAGCTGAAGCGCTACGACACCGCGGCCGTCATCGAGCGCTACGGCGTGCGCCCCGAGCAGTACCCCGACATCGCGGCGCTCGTGGGCGAGACGAGCGACAACCTCCCCGGCATCACCAAGGTCGGCGAGAAGACCGCGGTGAAATGGCTGGGCCTCTACGGCGACCTCGAGGGCATCCTCGAGCACGCCGACGAGATCAAGGGCGTCGTCGGCCAGAACCTCCGCGACCAGAAGGAGAACGCGATCCGCAACCGCCGGCTCAACCGGCTGGTGCGCGATGTCGAGCTCGACGTGGCGATCGGCGACCTCGAGGCGCGTCCGATCGACGAGGACGCCGTGCGCGAGATCTTCGGGCGGCTCGAGTTCCGCACCCTGCTCGACCGGGTGCTGAAGCTCGCCGCCGGCGAGGCCAACGGCTCCGCCGCGGAGTCCGTCGCCGTCGAGGCGGCGCCGGCGGCCCCGGTGGTGGCCGCGCCCGTCTCGAAGTCGCTCCTCGACGAGGAGCTCGCGAAGTGGCTGGAGCGCGCCGTGGCGGCGGAGCCGGCCGGGCTCGGACTCCACGTCGACGTGGTCGGCGGCCAGGTCGCGGGGGTCGGCATCGCGACCGCGACGGAGACCGTCCGGCTCGCGTGGCAGCCGGGCCGGCGGGACTACGAGCCGTTCGAGGCGTGGCTCGCCTCCACGGCGCCCAAGATCGTCACCGACGCCAAGCCGCAGCTCGAGGCCATCGCGAGGTCGGGCCTCGAGTTCGACGGACTCGTGGTCGACCCGCTCGTCGCGGGCTGGCTCATGCGCCCCAACCTGCAGGAGAAGACGCTCGTCGACCTCGTCGACCGCTACCTCGGCGAGAAGGTGCCGCAGTCCGACCCCGCGCTGCTGGTCCCCGAGGACGGCGCCGACGCGGGCGCGCCCGAGTTCGCCTGGTACTCGCTCCGCGTCGCGCCCGAGGTGCTCCGCGTCCTGCCGGAGGAGACCCGCCGGCTGCTCGCCGACGTAGAGATGCCCCTCGTGCCGGTGCTCGCGGCGATGGAGGTCCGCGGCGTGCACGTCGACCGTGCGCGGCTGACCGAACTCTCGGCCGAGCTGGGCGCTCGCGCCACAGTGCTCGCGCAGGCCGCCTTCGCGGAGATCGGCCGCGAGGTGAACCTCGGCTCGCCGAAGCAGCTCCAGGAGGTGCTGTTCGACCAGCTCGGCATGCCGAAGACACGGGCCACGAAGACCGGCTACACCACCGACGCCAGCGCCCTCGCCGACCTGCAGGAGTCCAACCCCCACCCGTTCCTCGGGTACCTGCTGGAGCACCGGGACGCGACGAAGCTGCGCCAGATCGTCGACTCCCTCGAGAAGGCGATCGGGGCCGACGGCCGCATCCACACCACCTACGGCCAGATCGGCGCCGCGACCGGGCGCATGTCGTCCAACGACCCGAACCTGCAGAACATCCCCGTGCGCACCGCCGACGGTCGCCGCATCCGCGAGGCCTTCCGGAACGCGCCCGAGTACTCCGAACTCCTCACCGCCGACTACTCGCAGATCGAGATGCGCATCATGGCGCACCTGTCGGGCGACCCCGGGCTCATCGAGGCGTTCAACGCGGGGGAGGACCTGCACCGCTTCGTCGGCGCCCGCGTCTTCTCGGTCGACCCGGCCGATGTCACGCCGCTGATGCGCACGAAGGTGAAGGCCATGTCGTACGGCCTGGCGTACGGGCTCAGCGCCTTCGGCCTCTCCAAGCAGCTCCGGATCGACCGGGCCGAGGCGACGCAGCTCATGAAGGAGTACTTCGCCCGCTTCGGCGCGGTGCGCGACTACCTGCGCGGCGTCGTCGAGCAGGCGAAGGTCGACGGGTACACCGAGACGATCTTCGGCCGGCGTCGTCCGTTCCCCGACCTGAACAGCCCGAACCGGGTCCTGCGGGAGAACGCGGAGCGCGCCGCGCTCAACTCGCCGATCCAGGGGTCCGCGGCCGACATCATCAAGATCGCGATGACGCAGACCGAGCGGGCGATCGCCGAGGCCGGCCTGCGGTCGCGCATGCTCATGCAGGTGCACGACGAGCTCATCTTCGAGGTGGTCGACGGCGAGGGCGACGCGCTCGAGCAGCTCGTGCGCGAGCACATGGGGTCGGCGGCCGACCTGCTCGTGCCGCTCGACGTGCAGGTCGGGCGCGGCGCGAGCTGGGACGACGCGGCGCACTGAGCGCGCCCGCGCGGCGTCGGCGGTCGGGCCTAGGCTCGAACCCATGACTGCTTCCGAGCCGCGACCGACCACCCCCATCGACCGCATCGCGGAGGACTGGGTCGACACGCTCGTCGACCTCGACCCGACGGTGGGCACGTACATCGGCCGTACCGAGTCGAACGGCCGCTACGGCGACTACTCGCCGGCCGGGCACGAGGCGCTCGCCGCCGCAGCCCGACGGGTGGTCGCCGCGCTGGAGGCGGCGACCCCGGTCGACGCCGTCGACGAGGTGACGCGAACCGATCTCTCGAGCGACCTCGGGTTGCTCCTCGAGCGCCACGACGCGAACCTGCACCTCTCGGACCTCAACGTCATCGCGAGTCCCGTCCAGGAGATCCGCGACGCCTTCGACCTGATGCCGACCGCGACGGTGGGCGACTGGGAGCAGGTGTCGGAGCGCCTCGACGCCCTGCCCGATGCCGTCGACGGGTACATCGCGACCCTGCGCGCCGGGATCGCCGCGGGCACCACGCCGGCGCGCCGCCAGGTCGTGGAGGTGCTCGCGCAGGTGCGCCGCCACGCCGCGAGCGGCGGGTTCTTCACGGAGTTCGCAGCGAATGCCGAGCCCGAGTCGGGCGACCTGCCCGCGACCCTGGCCCGCGACCTCGCGGACCGCGCCGGCCAGGCGGCCCTCGCGTACGGGCGCCTCGGCGACTTCCTCGCGGACGAGCTGCACGGCGCAGCCCACGAGCGCGACGGGGTCGGCCGCGACCGGTACGTGCTCGAGTCCCGCCGGTTCCTCGGCGCGCGGATCGACCTCGACGAGACGTACGAGTGGGGCATCGAGGAGCTGGCCCGCATGGTCGCCGAGCAGGACCGCATCGCCGACGAGGTGCTGCCCGGGGCATCCGTCGTCGAGGCCGTCGCCCACCTCGAGGCCGATCCGGCCCGCAAGCTGCAGGGGACCGAGGCGCTGCAGCGGTGGATGCAGGAGACGAGCAACCGCGCCGTCGCGGAGCTCGGCGCGACGCAGTTCGACATCCCCGAGGAGATCCGCACGCTCGAGTGCCTGATCGCGCCGACGAAGGAGGGCGGGATCTACTACACCGGCCCGAGCGACGACTTCACCCGTCCCGGTCGGATGTGGTGGTCGGTGCCGGAGGGCGTCACCGAGTTCGACACCTGGCGCGAGCTGACGACCGTCTACCACGAGGGCGTGCCGGGCCATCACCTCCAGATCGGCCAGGCGGTCGTCAACCGCGGCTCGCTGAACACCTGGCGGCGCCAGCTCGCCGGCTCGTCGGGGCACGCCGAGGGGTGGGCGCTGTACGCGGAGCGGCTGATGGAGGAGCTCGGCTACCTCGACGACCCCGCCGACCGACTGGGCATGCTCGACGGCCAGCGGATGCGCGCGGCCCGAGTCGTGCTCGACCTCGGCGTGCACCTCGGCAAGCCGCGCCTCGACGGCGCAGGGGAGTGGACGGCCGAGTACGCGCTCGACTTCATGCGTCGGAACGCGCAGATGGACGACGCCTTCATCCGGTTCGAGGTGAACCGCTACCTCGGCTGGCCCGGGCAGGCGCCCTCGTACAAGGTGGGTCAGCGCATCTGGGAGCAGTTGCGCGACGACGCGCGCCGACGGGGAGGCGCCGACTTCGACGTCCGCGACTTCCACCGGCGCGCGCTCGCGCTCGGCGGCGTCGGCCTCGACACGCTGCGCAGCGCGCTCGGAGCCGCCTGAACGCGGCGAACGCGTGGTTGCCGCTGTTCCCCGGCATCCGCTAGAGTGGAATGTCACTTTTGTGACGATCCTGTCCGCATGCCTTCGCGGACCACACACTCGACTTCGAGATCGCGAAGGCCCGATCCTGTCCATTACGGAGCAACCACTACATGACCACCACAACGACCAAGGCGCCCAAGCAGGTCGCGATCAACGACATCGGCTCTGCTGACGACTTCCTCGCCGCGGTCGAGAAGACGCTCAAGTTCTTCAACGACGGCGACCTGATCGAGGGCACCGTCGTGAAGATCGACCGCGACGAGGTCCTCCTCGACGTCGGCTACAAGACCGAGGGTGTCATCCCCTCGCGCGAGCTTTCCATCAAGCACGACGTCGACCCCTCCGAGGTCGTCGAGGTCGGCGACACCGTCGAGGCGCTCGTTCTCCAGAAGGAGGACAAGGAGGGCCGGCTCATCCTGTCGAAGAAGCGCGCCCAGTACGAGCGCGCCTGGGGTGACGTCGAGAAGATCAAGGAGACCGACGGCGTCGTCACCGGTTCGGTCATCGAGGTCGTCAAGGGCGGCCTCATCGTCGACATCGGCCTCCGCGGCTTCCTCCCGGCCTCGCTCATCGAGCTCCGTCGCGTCCGCGACCTCACGCCGTACCTCGGCCAGGAGCTCGAGGCGAAGATCCTCGAGCTCGACAAGAACCGCAACAACGTGGTGCTCTCGCGCCGCGCGCTCCTCGAGCAGACGCAGTCCGAGTCGCGTTCGACGTTCCTCGCGAACCTCCACCCGGGCCAGGTCCGCAAGGGTGTCATCTCGTCGATCGTCAACTTCGGCGCGTTCGTCGACCTCGGCGGCGTGGACGGCCTCGTGCACGTCTCCGAGCTGTCGTGGAAGCACATCGAGCACGCCAGCGAGGTCGTCGAGGTCGGCCAGGAGGTCACCGTCGAGGTGCTCTCCGTCGAGCTCGACCGCGAGCGCGTCTCCCTGTCGCTCAAGGCGACGCAGGAGGACCCGTGGCAGGTCTTCGCCCGCACCCACGCGATCGGCCAGGTCGCACCGGGCAAGGTCACGAAGCTGGTGCCGTTCGGTGCGTTCGTCCGCGTCGCGGACGGCATCGAGGGCCTCGTCCACATCTCGGAGCTGTCCGGCAAGCACGTCGAGCTCGCGGAGCAGGTCGTGTCGGTCGGCGAAGAGGTCTTCGTCAAGGTCATCGACATCGACCTCGAGCGTCGCCGCATCTCCCTCTCGCTCAAGCAGGCGAACGAGGGCGTCGACCCCGAGGGCACCGAGTTCGACCCGGCGCTCTACGGCATGCTCACCGAGTACGACGAGCAGGGCAACTACAAGTTCCCCGAGGGCTTCGACCCGGAGACGAACGAGTGGCGCGAGGGCTTCGACGCCGAGCGCGAGAAGTGGGAGCAGGACTACGCTGCGGCCCAGGCTCGCTGGGAGGCGCACAAGAAGCAGGTCGCCACGTCGCAGGCCGCTCAGGCCGCCGACGACTCGTTCGCGGGTTCGGCGTCCTACTCGAGCGACTCGGCTCAGGGCGGCACCCTCGCCGACGACGCGTCGCTCGCGGCGCTGCGCGAGAAGCTCTCGAGCAACAACTAGTCGCTCAGGCGCTACGCACTGGAAGGCCGGTCCCCTCGGGGGCCGGCCTTCCGGCGTATCGGGGCCGCGGCGCGTGGGCGCACGGGGGCTGCGAGGCAGGTGGGCGGATCGGAGCCGCCGCGAGCCTGGGCTTCCGCGCCGCCGACGGATGCCGCGAACGAGGTTCCCCGGAGGGAGGTGCTCCGGTCAGGCGGGCGGCGCCACCGAGGGCGGGCCATCCGACCCGACATCGAGGCCTGCGGCCCGCGCGCGCTCGGCCCGACGTCGCGCGAGACGGCGCAGCAGCACGACGGCGAGCACGACGGCGAGGACGACGCCCAGGACCACCAGGACCGGCACGAGGATCGCGGCGAACGCCAGCGCGGTGGACGCGACGTCCTCGATGCCGCTCGCGATCGGGGCGCCGATCCCCGCGGTCATGCCGTTGATGATCGGCCGTGCGACGGCCTTGGCGAGGTGTACGGCCAGCGCGATCGCCGCGCCGATGGCGATCGGCACCCACTGGCCCGACTCGACGAAGGCGGCGGGGTCGGTGACCGCGACGGTGGTCGCCGCGGTGCCCGATCCGAACGCCAGCCCTCCGGCGGTCGGGCGCACGATCGTCTGCACCACGTCGTTGACGCTGTCGAACCCGGGAACCTTGTCGGCCGCCATCTCCACGACGAGCAGCACGACCATCACGAGCAGGACCCACTCGTTCGAGAGCCAGGCCCAGGGGGCCGGCAGTTCGAACGAGCCCGGTGAAGCGATCCAGCGCACCGAGCACGATGAGCGGGATCCACGCGTTGAGGCCGGCGGCGAGCGCCAGTCCCATCCCGGTGAGCAGTTCGAGCATCCGAGTCCTCCTCCGAGAAGTCTCCCATCGTCGGCGATAGCATGACGTCGTGTACCTCATCGGCCTGACCGGCGGCATCGCGTCCGGCAAGTCCACCGTCGCGCGGCGGCTCTACGAGCACGGCGCGATCCACATCGACGCCGATCAGCTGGCTCGGCGGGTGGTCGAGCCGGGCACACCGGCACTGGCCGCGATCGTCGAGGCATTCGGCCCCGGGATGCTCCGGGCTGACGGCACCCTCGACCGCGAACGCCTCGGCGCGCTCGTGTTCGCCGACGGTGCGGCGCGAGAGCGGCTCAACGCGATCGTGCACCCCGCGGTCCGCGAGCTGTCCGGTCGGTTGATCGAGGCGGCGGAGGCCGCCGATCCCGACGCCGTCGTGGTGTATGACGTGCCGCTGCTGGTCGAGGCCCGGGTGGACCATCCGTTCGACCTGGTCGTCGTCACCGAGGCGCCGCGACGGGCGCAGGTGTCGCGGCTCGTCGAGGAGCGGGGCATCGAGCCCGCGCAGGCCGAGGCGCGCGTCGACGCGCAGGCCGCCCCGGAGGAGCGGCGGGCGATCGCCGACGTCGTGATCGACACGGGGGAGTCCCTCGCGCACACGATGAGCCAGGCCGACGCCCTGTGGGCCCGGATCGTCGGGGAGCAGCGGGCCGCACGCGCCTGATCCGGAGCGCGTCGCACGGGCGACTGCGGCCGGGCGATCGTCGAGAGCGAACGCCGGCGGTGGTGTCGGTGGGTGTTCCTAGACTGGAACGATGGAGACGACGCGATCCGTCCGGCCGTTCGAGGTCGTGAGCGAGTACCGGCCGAGCGGCGACCAGCCGCAGGCGATCGCCGAGCTCGCCGGGCGGATCAACGCGGGCGAGACCGACGTGGTGCTGCTCGGTGCGACGGGCACCGGCAAGTCGGCCACCACGGCGTGGCTCATCGAGCAGGTGCAGCGACCGACCCTGGTGCTCGCCCACAACAAGACCCTCGCAGCGCAGCTGGCGACGGAGTTCCGCGAGCTGATGCCGAACAACGCCGTCGAGTACTTCGTCTCGTACTACGACTACTACCAGCCCGAGGCGTACGTCCCGCAGACCGACACCTTCATCGAGAAGGACTCGTCGGTGAACGCGGAGGTCGAGCGGTTGCGTCACTCGACGACGAACTCGCTCCTGAGCCGCCGGGACGTCGTGGTGGTCTCGACGGTGTCGTGCATCTACGGACTCGGCACGCCGGAGGAGTACCTGTCGGCGATGATGCCGCTGCAGGTCGGGCAACGGGTCGATCGCGACTGGCTCATCCGCAAGTTCGTGTCGATGCAGTACCAGCGCAACGACATCGACTTCTCCCGGGGCAACTTCCGGGTGCGCGGCGACACGATCGAGATCATCCCGATCTACGAGGAGCGGGCGATCCGCATCGAGATGTTCGGCGACGAGATCGAGGCGCTCTACAGCCTGCATCCGCTCACCGGCCAGGTGATCGAGCGACTCGATGCGGTTCCGGTGTTCCCGGGCTCCCACTACGTCGCGTCGACCGACGTCATGCAGCGCGCGCTCGGCACCATCCGCGACGAACTCGACGAACGCCTGCAGGAGCTCGAGCGCGAGGGCAAGCTCCTGGAGGCCCAGCGCCTGCGGATGCGCACCACCTTCGACCTCGAGATGATGGAGCAGATCGGCTTCTGCTCGGGCATCGAGAACTATTCGAGGCATATGGACGGACGGATGCCGGGGGAGGCGCCGCACTGCCTGCTCGACTACTTCCCCGACGACTTCCTCGTGGTGATCGACGAGTCCCACGCGACCGTCCCGCAGATCGGCGCCATGTACGAGGGCGATTCGTCGCGCAAGCGCACGCTCGTCGAGCACGGCTTCCGGCTGCCGAGCGCGCTCGACAACCGCCCGCTGAAGTGGGACGAGTTCAAGGCTCGCGTCGGGCAGACGGTCTACCTCTCGGCGACGCCGGGGCGGTACGAGATGGGCATCGCCGACGGGGTCGTGGAGCAGATCATCCGTCCGACCGGCCTGGTCGATCCCGCCATCGTCGTGAAGCCGTCGAAGGGGCAGATCGACGACCTCCTCGAGGAGATCCGCATCCGCGCGGAGCGCGACGAGCGCGTGCTCGTGACGACGCTGACGAAGAAGATGGCCGAAGAGCTGACGGACTTCCTCACCGAGGCGGGCGTGCGGGTGCGGTACCTGCACTCCGACGTCGACACGCTGCGGCGCGTCGAGCTCCTCACCGAGCTGCGCGCCGGGGTCTACGACGTGCTGGTCGGCATCAACCTCCTGCGCGAGGGCCTCGACCTGCCCGAGGTGTCGCTCGTCGCGATCCTCGACGCCGACAAGGAGGGATTCCTCCGCTCCTCGACGTCGCTCATCCAGACGATCGGTCGTGCGGCGCGCAACGTGTCGGGCGAGGTGCACATGTACGCCGACGTGATGACCGATTCGATGGCGAACGCGATCGAGGAGACGAACCGGCGCCGCGACAAGCAGCTGGAGTACAACCGGGTCAACGGGATCGACCCGCAGCCGCTCCGCAAGCGCATCGCGGACATCACGGCGGCGCTCGTCCGCGAGGAGGCCGACACGGCCGCGCTGCTCGCCGGTCGCGACACGAAGCAACGCGCGCCCGTGCCCGCGGGGCGGCGCGGCATCGCGGCGGAGGGCGCGAACGACCTCGAAGACCTGATCCGCGACCTCAACGACCAGATGCTCGAGGCCGCGGGCGAGCTGAAGTTCGAGCTGGCCGCGCGCCTGCGCGACGAGGTCTCCGAACTCAAGCGCGAGCTGCGCCAGATGGAGAAGGCGGGCCACCTGGGGTGAACCGGTCGCGCTGATTCGAACATGTGTTCGCTCTCAGCATGTGCCGGACGGGGGAGCGTGTCGGAGGGGGTTCGTAGACTCGTATGGTGCCAGTCTCACGTCTCGATGCCCATTCGCGCCTGAGTGTCCGCGGTGCCCGCGTGCACAACCTGCACAACGTGGACGTCGAGATCCCGCGCGACGCCATGGTCGTGTTCACGGGCCTCTCGGGGTCCGGCAAGTCGTCGCTCGCGTTCGACACGATCTTCGCCGAGGGGCAGCGCCGCTACGTCGAGTCGCTGTCCGCGTACGCGCGGCAGTTCCTCGGGCAGGTCGACCGCCCCGACGTGGACTTCATCGAGGGGCTGAGCCCTGCCGTCTCGATCGACCAGAAGTCGACGAACCGCAACCCGCGCTCGACGGTCGGCACGATCACCGAGATCTACGACTACATGCGCCTGCTCTGGGCGCGCATCGGCGTGCCGCACTGCCCGGTGTGCGGTGAGCGCATCCAGCGGCAGACGGTGCAGCAGATCGCCGACCGGCTCATGGAGCTCGAGTCCGGCACCCGCTTCCAGGTGCTGAGCCCGGTCGTGTCGAAGAAGAAGGGCGAGTTCGTCGACCTCTTCCGCGACCTCGCGGCGCAGGGCTACAGCCGTGCGGTCGTCGACGGCGAGCTCATCCGCCTCGACGAGCCGCCGACCCTGAAGAAGCAGGTCAAGCACGACATCTCGGTGGTGATCGACCGGCTCGTGGCATCCGATGAGATCCTCGGCCGCCTGACCGATTCCCTCGAGACCGCGCTGCGCCTGACCGACGGCCTGGTGCAGGTCAACTACGTCGACGCCGAAGGCCCCGACGCGTGGCAGACCTTCTCCGAGAAGCTGTCGTGCCCGAACCAGCACCCGATCCAGCTCACCGAGATCGAGCCGCGCACCTTCTCGTTCAACGCGCCGTTCGGCGCCTGCCCCGAGTGCTCGGGGCTCGGCACCCGCATGTCCGTCGACGACGAGCTGCTCCTCGGCGACCCGGCGGCGAGCATCGCCGGCGGCGTGATCATCCCCTGGACGAGCCAGGGCAAGAGCCTCTACAACTACTACGAGAAGCTCCTCGACGGGCTCGCGCGCGACCTCGGCTTCTCGCTCGACACGCCGTGGCAGGACCTCCCCGACGAGGCGCAGCGCGCGGTGCTGCACGGCGAGAACTTCGAGGTCAAGGTCCGCTGGCGCAACCGCTACGGGCGCGAGATGAGCTACACGTCGGGCTTCGAGGGCGTCGTGCCCTACATCGAGCGGCAGTACGCGCAGGCCGAGACCGACGTGCAGCGCGCCCGGTGGTCGGAGTACCTGCGCGAGGTGCCGTGCCCGGTCTGCGACGGCAAGCGGCTGAAGCCCGAGGTGCTCTCGGTGCTCATCCACGACCACAGCATCGCCGACGTCGGCCTGCTGAGCCTGACCGACGCCCGTGCCTTCATGGACCGACTCCAGCTCACCGACCGCGAGCAGGCGATCGCGGCGCAGGTGCTCCGCGAGATCAAGCTCCGGCTCGACTTTCTCATCCGGGTCGGGCTGAGCTACCTCGACCTGGCGCGCGCCGCGGGCACCCTCTCCGGCGGCGAGGCGCAGCGCATCCGGCTCGCCACGCAGATCGGGTCGGGCCTCACCGGCGTCCTCTACGTGCTCGACGAGCCGAGCATCGGCCTGCACCAGCGCGACAACCGACGCCTCATCGACACGCTCGTCGCACTCCGCGACCTCGGCAACACGCTCATCGTGGTCGAGCACGACGAAGACACGATCCGCACTGCCGACTGGATCGTCGACATCGGGCCGGGCGCGGGCGTGAACGGCGGCACGGTGGTGCACTCCGGCAGCTACGCCGACCTGCTCGCGAACACGCGCTCCATCACGGGCGACTACCTGGCCGGGCGTCGGGAGATCGCCGTCCCGTCCAAGCGCCGCCCGATCGACCGCGAACGCCTCGTGCGCGTCGAGGGCGCGCAGGCGAACAACCTGAAGCACGTCGACGCCGACTTCCCGCTCGGCGTCTTCACCGCCGTGACCGGCGTGAGCGGTTCGGGCAAGTCGTCGCTCGTCAACGACATCCTCTATCGGGTGCTCGCCAACCGGCTCAACGGCGCCCGCAAGGTGCCGGGCAAGCACCTCCGCGTCACCGGGCTCGACCACCTCGACAAGGTCGTGCACGTCGACCAGGCGCCCATCGGGCGCACCCCGCGGTCGAACCCGGCGACGTACACGGGCGTGTTCGATCGCATCCGTACGCTCTTCTCCGAGACGGTGGAGGCGAAGGCCCGCGGCTACCTGCCCGGTCGCTTCAGCTTCAACGTCAAGGGCGGCCGCTGCGAGGCGTGCTCGGGCGACGGCACGATCAAGATCGAGATGAACTTCCTCCCGGACGTGTACGTCGCGTGCGAGGTCTGCGAGGGGCGCCGGTACAACCGCGAGACGCTGCAGGTGCACTACAAGGGCAAGAACATCGCCGAGGTGCTCGAGATGCCGATCAGCGAGGCGGCGGAGTTCTTCGAGCCCATCTCGGCGATCCATCGCTACCTGAAGACCCTCGTGGACGTGGGGCTCGGGTACGTGCAGCTCGGCCAGAGCGCGACGACCCTCTCGGGCGGTGAGGCGCAGCGTGTGAAGCTCGCGACCGAGCTCCAGCGCCGCTCGAACGGCCGGAGCGTGTACGTGCTCGACGAGCCCACCACCGGCCTCCACTTCGAGGACGTGCAGAAGCTCCTGAAGGTGCTCGGCAAGCTCGTCGACAAGGGCAACACCGTCATCGTCATCGAGCACAACCTCGACGTCATCAAGTCGGCCGACTGGATCATCGACCTCGGTCCCGAGGGCGGTTCCGGCGGCGGCACGATCGTCGCGGCCGGCACGCCGGAGCAGGTCGCCGCGCACCACGACAGCCACACCGGGTACTTCCTCCGCGAGATCTTCGACGCCGTCGACGGCCGCGCCGTCGCCGCCAGCTGAGCATGGCGGGGACGGTCCCGTACCGGCCGAAGGCGGGGGAGATCCCGACCGACCCGGGCGTCTACCGCTTCCGCGACGCCGACGGACGGGTGCTCTACGTCGGCAAGGCGAAGAACCTCCGCGCGCGGCTCTCGAACTACTTCGCGCCGCTGCACACGCTCCACGAGCGCACGCGCCGGATGGTCACGACGGCCTCGTCGGTGTCGTGGACGGTCGTCGCGACCGAGGTCGAGGCGTTCCAGCTCGAGATCACCTGGATCAACGACTTCAAGCCGCCGTTCAACGTGCGCTTCAAGGACGACAAGTCGTATCCGTACCTCGTGGTGACGCTCGCGGAGGAGGCACCGCGGGCGATGGTGTCGCGCAAGCGGGGCATCCCGGGCGCCCGGTACTTCGGGCCGTACCCGAAGGTGTGGGCGGTGAACGAGACGCTCGACCTCATGCTGAAGCTGTTCCCGATCCGCACCTGCAAGGACAGCGACTACCGGCGCGCGATGGCGACCGGCAAGCCCTGCTTCGCCGGCCAGATCGGGCGGTGCTTCGGGCCGTGCTCGGGGCGGGTCACGATCGAGGAGCACCGGGCGAACGTCGACCGCTTCGTCGCGTTCATGCAGAACCAGGACCGTCGCATCATCACCGACCTCGAGCGGGAGATGCGCCAGGCCGCCGCGGTACAGGACTACGAGACCGCCGCCCGGCGCCGCGACGAGCTCGCCGCGGCGAACGCATTCTTCGAGAAGAGCGCGATGGTGCTCGGGGAGCACGTCGACCTCGACGTGTTCGGGATCGACCACGACGAGCTCGCCGCGGCCGTGCACCTGTTCGTCATCCGAGGAGGCAGAGTCCGCGGCGTCCGGTCCTGGACCGTCGACAAGGAGCTCGACGTGCCGCTCGGCGAGCTCATCGACTCGGTCCTCGAGAACGCGTATGCCGACGACATCCGTCCGCCCGGCGAGGTCGTGGTGCCCGAGCTGCCCGACGACCACGAGGCGCTCGAGGGCTGGCTCAGCGGGGTCGCGGGCCGGCGCGTGCGGCTCCGGGTCGCGCAGCGCGGCGACAAGGCCGCCCTCCTCGAGACGGCGACGCAGAACGCCCGCCAGGCGCTGATGCTCTACAAGACGCGCCGCAGCGCCGACTTCACGACCCGCTCGCGGGCCCTCGAGGACATCCAGGAGGCGCTCGGCATGCCGGATGCCCCGCTCCGCATCGAGTGCTTCGACGTGTCGCACCTGTCCGGCACGAACATCGTGGCCTCGATGGTGGTCTTCGAGGACGGCCTGCCGCGGAAGGACGAGTACCGACGCTTCACCATTCCGAGCTCGACCGACGACACCGACTCGATCCACCAGGTGCTCACCCGCCGGCTCGCGTACCTGGCCGGTCCCGGCGCGGCCGATCCCGATGGCGAGGCCGTGGCAGACGCCGTGCCCGAGTCATCCGACACGCCCGAGGCATCCGACACGCCGCCCGCCCGCCGCGCGAAGTTCGCATATCGACCGAACCTCCTGGTCGTCGACGGCGGCCAGCCGCAGGTGCAGGCCGCGGCGCGAGCGCTGCTCGAATCGGGCGTGCAGGGCATCTCGCTGTGCGGGATTGCGAAGCGGCTGGAGGAGATCTGGACGCCCGACGCCGACTTCCCGGTGATCCTGCCGCGCAACTCCGACGCGCTCTTCCTCTTCCAGCGCGTCCGCGACGAGGCGCACCGGTTCGCGATCACCCATCAGCGACAGCGTCGCAAGCGCGACATCGGCACGGTGCTGAGCGACGTGCCGGGCCTCGGGCCGGCACGGGTCAAGGAGTTGCTGCGGCACTTCGGGTCGGTGGCCAGGTTGAAGGGCGCGACGCCGGCCGAGATCTCCGAGGTGAAGGGCATCGGCCCGACGCTCGCCGACGCCGTCCACCGGCGGCTGGGCGCCGCTGGGGACGACGGGCGCGGGTAGGCTTGGGGCGGCAACCGGGAAGGGGGCGTCCGCGGATGGGTGATGAGGACGAGCAGGAGATGCTCATCGTCACGGGGATGTCGGGCGCCGGCCGGTCGACCGTGGCCGACGCGCTCGAGGACCTCGGGTGGTACGTCGTCGACAACCTGCCGCCGCAGATGCTCCGCCCCCTCGTCGAGCTCGTCGAACGTGCCGGCGCGTCGCTGCCGAAGATCGCGGCCGTCGTCGACGTGCGCGGGCGCGACTTCTTCCTCGAGCTGAAGGACATCATCCAGGCGCTGCGCAGTGGCGTGAACGTGCGGGTGGTCTTCCTCGATGCGACCGACGCCGTGCTGGTGCGCCGCTTCGAGTCCGTGCGCCGTCCGCACCCCCTGCAGGAGGACGGCACGATCCTCGACGGCATCCAGGTCGAACGGGCGCGGCTCGCGCCGCTGCGGGAGACGGCCGACCTCATCGTCGACACGTCGGAGCTGAACATCCACCAGCTCGCGAACCTCGTGACGGAGTCGTTCGCGGAGGCCGGTCGCGCCGGGGTCCGGGTGACCGTGATCAGCTTCGGGTTCAAGTACGGGCTCCCGACCGACGCCGACCTCGTGGCCGACGCGCGATTCCTGCCGAACCCGTTCTGGGTGCCCGAGCTCCGGCCGCACACGGGCCTCGACGACGACGTCTCGGGGTACGTGCTCGGCCAGGACGGAGCCGGCGACTTCCTCGACGCCTACGAGGCGGCGCTGCGTCCCGTGCTCGCCGGATACCAGCGTGAGAACAAGCGGCATGCGACGATCGCGATCGGATGCACCGGCGGGAAGCACCGTTCGGTCGCGATGGCCGAGGAGCTCGCGCGCCGCATCGGCGGCAATCCCGACGTCGCGGTCAGCGTCCGGCACCGCGACCTCGGTCGGGAGTGACCCGCAGCGTCGCGCGCACCCCGACCCGCACGCCGCCCGCCGGCGACCGACTTCGAACCGAAACAGAGATGGGAAACACCAGGTGGCATTGACGGCTGACGTGAAGGAAGAGCTCGCGCGCGTGGAGGTCTCGAAGACGAGCGTGCGCGCGGCGGAGCTCGCGTCGATCCTCCGCTTCGCAGGCGGACTGCACATCATCTCGGGTCGCATCGCGATCGAGGCGGAGCTCGACAGCCCGACCGTCGCGCGTCGCGTGACCCGTGACCTCGGCGAGCTGTACGGCGTACGACCGGATGTCTCGGTCGTCGCCGGTTCCGGGGTGCGGCGGCAGAACCAGTACCTCGTGCGGGTGCTCGAGGGCGGCGAGACGCTCGCCCGCCAGACGGGCCTCCTCGACGCGCGCCGTCGTCCGGTGCGGGGTCTCCCGAACCGCCTCACCACGGGTTCCCGGCCCGAGGTCGCCGCGGTCTGGCGCGGGGCCTTCCTCGCCCAGGGGAGCCTGACCGACCCGGGGCGGTCGGCCGCCCTCGAGATCACCTGCCCGGGCAACGAGGCGGCGATGGCGCTCGTCGGCGCGGCCGGGCGCCTGGGCGTGCCGGCGAAGGCGCGCGAGGTGCGCGGCGTGCATCGCGTCGTGATCCGCGACGGCGAGGCGATCAGCGCGATGCTCGAGCACATGGGCGCCGACGGCACCGTGCGCAACTGGGAGGAGCTGCGCCAGCGCCGTGAGGTGCGCGCGACCGCGAACCGCCTCGTCAACTTCGACGACGCCAACCTGCGCCGGAGCGCGCAGGCGGCGGTCGCGGCGTGCGCCAGGGTCGAGCGCGCGATGGAGATCCTCGGCGACGAGATCCCCGACCACCTGCGCTACGCGGGCGAGCTCCGGCTGGCGCACCGTGACGCGAGCCTCGACGAGCTCGGCCACCACGCGGACCCGCCGATGACGAAGGACGCGGTCGCCGGGCGCATCCGCCGCCTCCTCGCCATGGCCGACAAGCGCGCGGTCGAGCTCGGCGTGCCCGACACCGAGGCCGACCTGCCGGCCGACCTCGACGTCGTGTGACGCAACCCCGGTGCACCGCCGCGTCGCGGGCATAGACTCGAAGACGGCCGCGGCACGACCGGGCACACGCCCGGTTTCTCCACGGCATCTGACAAGGAGAAGGAATGGCTGACTACACCCTCCCGGAACTCGCCTACGACTACTCGGCGCTCGAGCCGGCGATCAGCGGCACCATCATGGAGTTGCACCACTCGAAGCACCACCAGGCGTACGTGACCGGCGCGAACACCGCCCTCGCGCAGCTGGCCGAGGCCCGCGAGACCGGCAACCTGGCGAACGTGAACAAGCTCGAGAAGGACCTCGCGTTCAACCTCGGCGGCCACGTCAACCACTCGATCTTCTGGACGAACCTGTCGCCCAACGGCGGTGACAAGCCGGTCGGCGAGCTCGCTGCGGCGATCGACGACCAGTTCGGCTCGTTCGACGCGTTCCAGGCCCACTTCACCGCGACCGCCCTCGGCGTGCAGGGCTCCGGCTGGGCCGTGCTCGCGTGGGACTCGCTCGGCCAGCGCCTCGCGGTGTTCCAGTTCTTCGACCAGCAGGCGAACCTCCCCGCGGGCATCGTGCCGCTGCTCATGCTCGACGTCTGGGAGCACGCGTACTACCTCGACTACAAGAACGTGCGCGCGGACTACGTGAAGGCGTTCTGGACCATCGCCGACTGGGCCAACGTCCAGCAGCGCTTCGACGTCGCCCGCGAGAAGACGGCAGGCCTGCTGCTACTGTCGTAGCCGGAGGAGGGCGTCTCGAGCACGCTTCCTCGGGACGCCGTCGTCCAGATTCACCGATTCAATCGCGCCTTCGCGCATACCAATCAGGAGAAATCCGTGTCCGTAAAGATCGGAATCAACGGCTTCGGCCGCATCGGCCGCAACTACTTCCGTGCTGCCCTCGCCCAGGGCGCCGACATCGAGATCGTGGCGGTGAACGACCTCACCGACAACAAGACCCTCGCGCACCTCCTCAAGTACGACTCCATCACCGGCCGCCTCGACGCGACCGTCGAGTACGACGACGAGAACATCATCGTCAACGGCAAGGCCATCCGCTCGTTCGCCGAGCGCGACCCCGCGAACCTGCCCTGGGGCGAGCTCGGCGTCGACATCGTCATCGAGTCGACCGGCTTCTTCACCAACGCGGCCGACGCGCGCAAGCACCTCGCCGCCGGCGCCAAGAAGGTCCTGATCTCCGCTCCGGCGACCGACGAGGACGCGACCTTCGTCATCGGCGTGAACGACGACGAGTACGACCCCGCGAACCACCACATCATCTCGAACGCCTCGTGCACCACGAACTGCCTCGCGCCGCTCGCCAAGGTGTTCAACGACGAGTTCGGCATCGAGCGCGGCCTCATGACGACGGTGCACGCGTACACCGCCGACCAGAACCTCCAGGACGGCCCGCACAAGGACCTGCGTCGCGCCCGCGCCGCGGCCCTGAACATCGTCCCGACCTCGACCGGTGCGGCGAAGGCCATCGGCCTCGTGCTGCCCGAGCTCAAGGGCAAGCTCGACGGCTACGCGCTTCGCGTGCCGGTGCCCACCGGCTCGATCACCGACCTCACGGTCACCGCCTCGCGTCCGGTCACGGTCGACGAGGTCAAGGCGGCGTACAAGGCTGCGGCCGAGGGCCCGCTCAAGGGCATCCTCAAGTACACCGAGGACCCGATCGTCTCGTCCGACATCGTCTCCGACCCGCACTCGTCGATCTTCGACGCCGGCCTCGTGAAGGTCATCGGCGACCAGGTGAAGATCACCTCGTGGTACGACAACGAGTGGGGTTACTCGAGCCGCCTCGTCGACCTCACCGTCCTCGTCGCCGAGAAGCTCTAGGCCGGTTCCTCCGTGTCCCTGCGAACGATCGATTCACTCGGTCCGCTCGCCGGCAAGCGCGTCGTCGTCCGTTGTGATCTCAACGTCCCCCTGAAGGACGGGATCATCACGGACGACGGCCGCGTGCGGGCGTCGGTGCCGACCATCGAGGCGCTGACCGGGCAGGGCGCCCGCGTCATCGTCGTGTCCCACCTGGGCCGCCCCGACGGCGCGCCCGACCCCAAGTACAGCCTGGCGCCGACGGCGACCCGCCTCGGCGAGCTCCTGGGCTCCCCGGTCGCGTTCGCGACGGACACGGTCGGCGAGGATGCCGCGGCGAAGGTCGCGGCCCTCGCCGACGGCGAGGTCCTCGTGCTCGAGAACCTCCGGTTCAACCCGGGGGAGACCAGCAAGGACGAGGCCGAGCGCCGCGCCTTCGCCGAGCAGCTCGCCGCCTTCGCCGACGCGGTCGTCTCCGACGGCTTCGGCGTCGTGCACCGCAAGCAGGCGAGCGTCTGGGATCTCGAGCAGCTGCGGCCGAGCGCCGCGGGCCTGCTCATCGCCGCCGAGCTCGACGTGCTCGACCGCCTGACCGAGAACCCCGAGCGCCCGTACACGGTCGTCCTCGGCGGCTCGAAGGTCTCCGACAAGCTCGGCGTCATCGCGCACCTGCTGCCGCGCGTCGACACGCTGCTCATCGGCGGCGGCATGCTGTTCACCTTCCTCGCGGCCCTGGGCCACAAGGTGGGTTCCAGCCTGCTCGAGGCCGACCAGATCGAGACGGTCCGCGGGTACCTCGCCGAGGCGAAGGAGCGCGGGGTCGACATCGTCCTGCCGACCGACGTCGTCGTCGCCGCGTCGTTCTCCGCGGACGCGGCCCACCAGGTCGCCGCCGCGGACGCGATCGAGGAGACGCCGTTCGGGGCATCCGGACTCGGCCTGGACATCGGGCCGGAGACGGCCGCGGCCTTCGCCGAGCGCATCCGCGCATCGAAGACGGTGTTCTGGAACGGCCCGATGGGCGTCTTCGAGCTCGCGCCGTTCGCGGCGGGCACGCTCGCGGTCGCCGAGGCGCTCACCGCGGTCGACGGCCTCAGCGTCGTCGGTGGCGGCGACTCCGCCGCGGCCGTGCGGCAGCTCGGCTTCGCCGACGACCGCTTCGGTCACATCTCCACCGGTGGCGGTGCGAGCCTGGAATTCCTGGAGGGCAAGAAGCTGCCCGGACTGGAGGTGCTCGGATGGCACTGAACCGTACGCCGTTCATCGCCGGCAACTGGAAGATGAACCTCGACCACCTGCAGGCGATCGCCTTCGTGCAGAAGCTCGCGTGGGCCCTCGCCGACGCGAAGCACGACTACGCCGATGCCGAGGTGGCCGTCTTCCCGCCGTTCACCGACCTGCGCAGCGTGCAGACGCTCGTCGCGGCCGACTCCCTCCCGATCGCCTACGGCGCACAGGACCTGTCGGCGCACGACTCCGGTGCGTACACCGGTGAGATCTCGGGGGCGTTCCTCGCCCAGCTCGAGGCGCGCTACGTGATCATCGGCCACTCGGAGCGGCGCACGCTGCACGCCGAGACCGACGCCGACGTCAACGCGAAGGTGCTCGCCGCGCAGCGGCACGGCCTGGTGCCGGTGCTGTGCGTGGGGGAGACCGCCGAGGACCTCGAGGCGCACGGTGCCAGTGCGGTGCCCGTGGCGCAGCTCCGCGCGGCCCTCGAGGGCGTCGACGCCTCGAAGGAGATCGTCGTCGCGTACGAGCCGGTCTGGGCCATCGGCTCCGGCCAGGCGGCGACGCCCGACCAGGCCGAGCAGGTCGCGGCGGCGCTCCGCGCCGTCCTGGTCGAGCTGCTGGGTGCGGACGCCGCTGCTGCGACCCGCATCCTCTACGGCGGCTCGGTGAAGTCGACCAACATCGCCGCGTTCCTGCGCGAGCCGAACGTCGACGGCGCGCTCGTCGGCGGTGCGAGCCTCGACGTGGACGAGTTCTCGGCGATCGTGCGCTTCAAGAAGCACGTCGGCGCCTGAACGAACGACGCGGGGTCCCGGCCTGACGGCCGGGGCCCCGCGCTCTGGCTATACTCGAATGTCGGCACGTCACTGCGTCGTGCCCGGAAAGGTTCCCCGTGGACATCCTCCAGGTCGTCCTGCAGGTGCTGCTCGGCCTCACGAGCCTCCTGCTCACGCTGCTCATCCTGCTGCACAAGGGTCGCGGTGGCGGTCTGTCCGACATGTTCGGCGGCGGCGTCACCTCCAACCTCGGCGCCTCGGGCGTCGCTGAGCGCAACCTCAACCGCATCACCGTCATCCTCGGCCTGGTGTGGGTCACGTGCATCGTCGTGCTCGGCCTCATCACCAAGTTCGACAGCGGACTCTGACAGGGAGACGACATGGTTTCCGGCAACAGCGCCATCCGCGGTTCCCGAGTCGGCGCCGGTCCCATGGGCGAGCAGGATCGCGGGGTCCATGCGGACCGAGTCGCGATCAGCTACTGGGACGCCAAGGGCAACGAGACCGTCCGCTACTTCGCGGCGAACCTGCCCGAGGACGAGATCCCCGACGTCATCGACAGCCCGTCGACCGGTCTTCCGGCCGGCCGCGACCGCGAGAATCCGCCGTCGGTCGCGAAGACCGAGCCGTACAAGACGCATCTCGCGTACGTGAAGGAGCGGCGCACCGAGGAGGAGGCGGAGACGCTCCTCGAGGAGGCGCTCGAGCAGCTCCGTTCGCGTCGGGGTACGAGCAGCGCATCCTGAATCAGGCGCACAGCGAAAGGGGCGGGGCCGGTCGAATCGACCGGCCCCGCCCCTTTCGTCGTGAGACGCAACGAGGTCGCGCGCGTCAGTAGTCCCGGGCGATGAGTTCCTCGGGAACCTCCGCCGCCGCATCGCGGTCGACGAAGAAGACCGTGCGGCGACGGCCCTTGATGCCGGCGACCGGAACCTCGTCGCGGCTCGCACCGGCGAGGGCGAGCCCGAGAGCGGACGCCTTGTCGGCGCCGGCGAGCACGAGCCACACCCGCTGCGAGGCGTTGAGCACCGGACGGGTCAGGCTGAGCCGCTCCGGCGGCGGCTTCGGCGAGTTGCGGACGGGGATCACCGTCTGATCGGACACCTGGATGCCCGAGCGATGCGGGAAGAGCGACGCGATGTGACCGTCGGGCCCCACACCCAGGAACGTGATGTCGAAGACCGGATGGGGCAGCCCCTCGGAGCCCCACTCGGCGAGTTCGGCCGCGTAGGCTGCGGCCGCATCGTCGAGCTCGAGGCCCCCGCCCGCCGCGGGGAACGCGTGCACGTTCCCCGCGGGCAGGTCGAGGTCGTCGAGGAGCGCGGCGAACGCCTGGCCGTCGTTCCGGTCTGCGTCACCGGCCGGAACCCATCGCTCGTCGCCCCACCAGAAGTGCACGCGGCTCCAGTCGAGCGAGCTGCGTGCGGGGGATGCGGCGACGGCCTCGAGCACGGCGGAACCCATCGTGCCGCCGGTGAGTACGATGTGCGCCAACTCCTGGTCGTCGAGGATGTCGAGCGTCTTCGTGATGAAGCGTGCCGCCACGGCTCCCGCGAGGGAGGCCTTGTCGGGGTGCACCAGCACGCGTCGCTCGTTCGTCATCAGGCTCGCCCCTCACCTTCGGTGGCACCGAGGAGCGCGAGCCCATCGGTGATCACCTCACCGTACAGCTCGTCGGGGTCGAGACGGCGCAGCTCGTCGGCCAGGCAGTCGCGGAGGCTCCGGCGGGGGAGCGCCACGTCGTGCACCGGCTGGTCGGGCTGGCGCAGCGTCGCCACGCCGGGGACGTCGCGGACGAGTTCGATCCGGCCCGGCTCGCGGTCGAGCACCACGCCGTGGATGCCGTGCGAGCCGTCCTCGAGCGGCGTCAGGTCGTAGCCGGTCGCCGCGCCGAGCTGCATGTGCAGCCACGCCGCGAGGAGCGTGGTCGACGGCGAGTCGATCGCTCCGGTGACGTGCACGCCCGTGACGGGCGCGTACGGCGGCTGGTCGAGCACCGCGGCGAGCTGCGCCCGCCACAGCGTGAGCCGCGTCCACGCGAAGTCCGCGTCGCCCGGCCGGTAGTTCGCACGGAGCACGTCGAGTGCGGCCTGCGGGTCGGGCTGGGCCGAGGCATCCGTGATGCGGCGCTGGGCGATGCGGCCGAGCGGCGACGTCCCCGGCGAGGCGGGCGCGGCGCCGGGCCACCAGGTGACGACCGGGGCATCCGGAAGCAGGAGGCCCATGATCAGGCTCTCCTCGTCGCGTGCCGCGTCGCCGCAGGCGCGCAGCACGATGACCTCGCTCGCCCCGGCATCGCCGCCGACGCGGATCTCCGCGTCGAGGCGAGCCGGGGTGTCGGGGGACTCGCTCGGGTCCGTCGAGACCACGATGACGCGCATCGGGTGCTCCCGCGACGCGTCGTTGGCGGCCTCGATGGCTTCCTCCTCGACGCCGGGGGAGGTGGCGATGATGAGGGTGAGCACGCGGCCGAGGGCGACCGCGCCGCCCTCCTCGCGGATCTTGACGAGGGTCTTCGAGACCTGGCTCGTCGTCGTGTCGGGCAGGTCGACGATCACGGGCGCCTCCAGGTTCGGCCGTCGCGGGCGAGGAGCTCGTCGGCGGACGCCGGGCCCCAGGTTCCAGGGCGGTACTGCTCGGGCTGCCCCTGCGTCTCCCAGAACTCCTCGATCGGGTCGAGGATCTTCCACGAGAGCTCGACCTCCTCCTGGCGCGGGAAGAGGGGCGGGTCGCCGAGGAGCACGTCGAGGATGAGTCGCTCGTACGCCTCGGGGCTCGCCTCGGTGAACGCGTGGCCGTAGCCGAAGTCCATCGTGACGTCGCGTACCTGCATGCCGGCGCCCGGCACCTTCGACCCGAACCGGATCGTGACGCCCTCGTCCGGCTGGACGCGGATCACGAGCGCGTTCTCGCCGAGCTGCGAGGTCTGGCTGTCGGCGAAGAGCTGCTGCGGGGCGCGCTTGAACACGACCGCGATCTCCGTCACCCGGCGGCCGAGGCGCTTGCCCGCCCGCAGGTAGAACGGCACGCCCGCCCACCGGCGGGTGCCGATGGTGAGCTTCATCGCGGCGTACGTCTCGGTCGTCGACTCGGGGTTCATCCCGTCCTCGTCGAGGAAGCCGATGACCTTCTCG
Source organism: Agromyces sp. MMS24-K17 (assembly GCF_043950245.1). Taxonomy (GTDB): domain Bacteria; phylum Actinomycetota; class Actinomycetes; order Actinomycetales; family Microbacteriaceae; genus Agromyces. The sequence goes on from NZ_CP171640.1 coordinate 2,865,723, forward strand.
CCACCCTGCCAGCCGCCCGAGTACTGGCCGCGCGCGGTGCCCGCGGCCAGGTCCTCCGGGAGCCGCACCGCCGCGAGGATCTTCTCCTTCTCGGCGCGCAGGTCCGCGGCGTCGAACGAGATCGGCTCCTCCATGGCGGTGAGCGCCAGGAGCTGCAGCAGGTGGTTCTGGATGACGTCGCGCGCCGCGCCGATGCCGTCGTAGTACCCCGCGCGACCGCCGACGCCGATGTCCTCGGCCATCGTGATCTGCACGTGGTCGACGTAGTTCGCGTTCCAGATCGGCTCGTAGAGCTGGTTCGCGAAGCGCAGCGCCAGGATGTTCTGGACCGTCTCCTTGCCGAGGTAGTGGTCGATGCGGAACACCGAGTCGGGCGGGAACACGCTCGCTACGACGTCGTTCAGCTCGCGGGCCGTCTTCAGGTCGCTGCCGAACGGCTTCTCGATGACGACGCGTCGCCACTGCCCGTCGCGCTGCTCCGTGAGGCCGGAGCGCTTCAGCTGCGCGACGACCTCGGGGAACGACTTCGGCGGGATCGAGAGGTAGAAGGCGTGGTTGCCCATCGTGCCGCGGTCGGCGTCGAGCTTCTCCACGACCTCGCGGAGCCGGTCGAACGACTCGGCGTCGTCGAAGGTGCCCTGCACGAAGCGGATGCCCTGCGACAGCTGCTTCCACACGTCCTCGCGGAACTCGGTGCGCGCGTACTGCTTCACCGAGTCGTGCACGACCTGGGCGAAGTCCTCGTCCTCCCAGTCACGCCGCGCGAACCCGACGAGGGCGAAGCCCGGGGGTAGCAGCCCCCGGTTCGCCAGGTCGTAGACCGCGGGCATGAGCTTCTTCCGCGACAGGTCGCCGGTGACCCCGAAGAGGATCAGGCTCGACGGGCCGGCGATGCGGTTGAGGCGGTAGTCCTTCGGAGACCGGAGCGGGTTGTTGCCCGCGGAGATCTGTGCCGGTTCCATGCGCTCCCGGTCCTCAGCCGATCGCGTCGACGAGCGTCGACAGCTGGGTCGCCGGGTCGGTGAGCGTCAGCGTCAGCACCGGGCGGTCGTGCTCGGCGAGCACGCTCGCGTCGCCCGAGGCCTGCGCCGCGATGAGCTCGCCGAACGTGAACGGACGCTCGGGGATGCCGAGGTCCTCGCCACCGGTCGCGGTCAGCTGCAGGAACACGCCCACCGCGGGGCCGCCCTTGTGGAACTGGCCGGTCGAGTGGAGGAACCGCGGGCCCCAGCCGAACGTCACCGGGCGGCCCGAGCGCGCCGCGAGCAGGTCGCGGAGCCGTTCGAACCCGGGGTGCGCGACACGGTCGAGGTAGGCCTGGACCGAGATGTAGCCGTTCGCCGGCAGCTCCTCGATGAGGACCTCGATCGCCGAGGCCAGGTCGCTCGAGGCGCCGATGACCTCGGGCGTGCCGCGGACCTCGATGCCGTCCGCGACGAAGGCGGCCGGAGCGGGCTCCGGGCGGTTGTCGAGGAGGCCGCGGGCCGCGATCTTCGCCGACTCGACGTCGGGCTGGTCGAACGGGTTGATCCCGAGGAGCCGCCCGGCGACCGCCGTGGCGTACTCCCAGACGAGCAGCTGCGCGCCGAGGGTACCCGACACGCGGATGTCGCCCGACGGGTCGTCGGAGAAGATCTCGTCGCCGGCGTCGTCGACCAGCCGCACGACCTGCACGTCGGCGAGGTCGGCGGCGAGCTCCGGAGCGTCGGTACCGAGCACGACGGGCAGGATGCCCGTGCCCTCCTTGCCGGTGGACTCCGCGATGAGCTGCTCGGCCCAGTCGGCGAAGCCGACGATGTGGGTGCCGTCGGCGACGATCGCCAGCTTGTCGCGCAGCGGCGCGGTCGCGGAGATCGCGGCGCCGAGCACGAGGCCCGGGTTCTCCTCGCTGTCGATCGCGAGCGAGAGCTCGATCGTCTCGGCCTCGTCGAGGATCTCGGCGATGTCGACGCCAGCGAGCCCGGACGGCACCAGGCCGAAGGCCGTCAGCGCGGAGTAGCGGCCGCCGACGTTCGGGTCGGCGTTGAAGACGCGGTACCCGGCCTCGCGGGCCGACTGGTCGAGCGGCGAGCCCGGGTCGGTGACGACGACGATGCGCTCGGTCGGATCGATGCCGGCCTCGCGGAACGCCGCCTCGTAGACGCGACGCTGGCTGTCGGTCTCGACCGTGGAGCCCGACTTCGACGAGATCACGACGGCGGTCGAGGCGAGGCGGTCCTGGAGCGCGGCGCGCACCTGGCCCGGGTCGGTCGAGTCGAGCACGGTGAGGTGGGCGCGCGCGGTGCGCGTGATCACCTCGGGCGCGAGCGACGAGCCGCCCATGCCGCCGAGCACGATGTGGTCGACGCCCGCGTCGTGCAGCGACTCGCGCAGCTCGACGATCTGCGGCACGAGCGGACGGGAGACGGCGACGGCCTCGGTCCAGCCGAGACGCTTCCCGGCCTCCTCCTCGGCCGCCGGGCCCCAGAGCTCGGGGTCCTGGCCGGTGATGCCCGATGCGACGCGGTCGGCCACGAGCTGCGGCACGACCCGGCGCACGGCGTCGGCGGCAGCGCCGCTGACGGAGATCCGGAAGCTCATCGTGCCGCCTCCAGCGCGGTGCGCACGGTGTCGAGCAGCTCGTGCCACGAGACGATGAACTTCTCGACGCCCTCGCGCTCGAGCAGGGCGGTGACGTCGTCGTAGTCGACGCCGACCGCGGCCAGCGCGTCGAGCACCTCGGCCGCACCGGCGTAGTTGCCGGTGATGGTGTCGCCCTCGACGACGCCGTGGTCGAAGGTCGCCTCGAGCGTCTTCTCGGGCATCGTGTTGACGATGCCGCCGGCGACGAGCTCGGTCACGTAGAGCGTGTCGGGCAGCGACGGGTCCTTGACGCCGGTCGAGGCCCACAGCGGACGCTGGTGGTTCGCGCCGGCGGCGACGAGCGCCTGGGCGCGGTCGCTCGCGAAGACCTGCTCGTACAGCTCGTAGGCGAGGCGGGCGTTGGCGACGCCGGCCTTGCTCTTCAGCGCGAGGGCCTCGTCGGTGCCGATCGCGTCGAGGCGCTTGTCGATCTCGGTGTCGACGCGCGACACGAAGAACGAGGCGACCGACTGGATGGTCGACAGGTCGATGCCCGCGGCCTGCGCGTGCTCGAGGCCGGCGAGGTAGGCCTCGATGACCTGGCGGTACCGGTCGAGGCTGAAGATCAGCGTCACGTTGACGCTGATGCCGGCGCCGATGACCTCGCGGATCGCGTCGAGGCCCTCGACGGTCGCCGGGATCTTGATCAGGGCGTTCGGGCGGTCGACGGTCGTCCACAGCGCCTTCGCCGAGGCGATGGTGCCCGCAGCGTCGTGCGCGAGGTCGGGGGCGACCTCGATCGACACGCGCCCGTCGACGCCGCCGGTGCGGTCGAAGATCGGGCGGAACACGTCGGACGCGTCGCGCACGTCGTCGGTCGTGATCGTGAAGACGGCGTCGTCGACGTTGGTGTCGGCGGCGGCGAGCTCGTGCAGCTGGGCGGCGTACGCCTCGCCCTGCGAGAGGGCGGTGGCGAAGATCGTCGGGTTGGTGGTCACGCCGACGACGTCGCGCTCGGAGATGAGGCGGTCGAGGTCGCCGGTCTGGATGCGCTGGCGGGACAGGTCGTCGAGCCAGATGCTGACGCCGGCCTGGGACAGTGCGGCGGTGGGAGTGGTGCTCATGGGACTTGCTTCTCCTTCTGCTCGCCGTCAGGCGGCGAGCGATTCCTTGGCGGCGGCGACGACGGCCTCGGCCGTGATCCCGAACTCGCGGAAGAGGGTCTTGTAGTCGGCGGAGGCGCCGAAGTGCTCGATCGAGACGGCGCGGCCGCGGTTGCCGAGGTAGCGCTGCCAGGTGAGCGACAGGCCGGCCTCGACGGAGACGCGCGCCGTGACGCCGGCGGGCAGCACCGACTCGCGGTAGGCGGCGTCCTGCTCCTCGAACCACTCGAGGCTCGGGGCCGAGACCACGCGGGCCTGGACGCCCTCGGCGGCGAGCTGCTCGCGGGCGGCGACCGCCAGCTGCACCTCGGAGCCGGTGGCGATGAGGATCACGTCGGGCGTGCCGTTCGGCGCCTCGGCGAGCACGTACGCGCCCTTCGAGACGTTCGCCGCGGAGGCGAACACGTCGCCGGATGCCTCGCCGTCGCCGCGCTCGAACACCGGGATGTTCTGGCGGGTGAGGGCGATGCCGCTCGGCTCGTGCCGGCGGTTCAGGATCTCCAGCCAGGCGTAGGCGACCTCGTTCGCGTCGGCGGGGCGCACGACCGACAGGCCGGGGATGGCGCGCAGCGTGGCGAGCTGCTCGATCGGCTGGTGCGTCGGGCCGTCCTCGCCGAGGGCGACGGAGTCGTGGGTCCAGACGAACACGCTCGGCACCTTCATGAGCGCCGCGAGGCGGACCGCGGGGCGCATGTAGTCGCTGAAGATGAGGAAGGTGCCGCCGAACGGACGGGTCGGGCCGTGCAGCGCGATGCCGTTGAGGATGGCGCCCATCGCGTGCTCGCGGATGCCGAAGTGCAGCACGCGGCCGTAGGGGTTGCCCGAGAACTCGTGGGTCGACCACTCGGCCGGGATGAACGACGGGGCGCCGTTGATCGTGGTCAGGTTCGACTCGGCGAGGTCGGCCGAGCCGCCCCAGAACTCCGGCAACTGCGCGGCGAGGGCGTTGATGACCTTGCCGGACGCCGCGCGGGTCGAGACCTCGGTGCCGCCCTCGAAGACGGGCAGCGCGTCGACGAGGCCCCCGGGGAGCTCGCCCGCGAGGAGCCGGTCGAGCAGTGCCTTGCGCTCCGGGTTCGCCGCCGCCCAGGCGTCGAACGACGACTGCCACTCGGCCTGCGCCGCGGCGCCGCGCTCGAGCGACCCGCGGGTGTGGGCGATCACGTCGTCGGCGACGGCGAAGTGCTGCTCCGGGTCGAAGCCGAGCACCTCCTTGGTCGCGGCGAGCTCGGCGGCGCCGAGCGCGGAGCCGTGGATCTTGCCCGAGTTCTGCTTGCCGGGGGAGGGCCAGCCGATGATCGTCTTGAGGATGATGATCGACGGCTTCGCCTGCTCGCCCTTGGCCGCCTCGATCGCGGCGTACAGCTCGGCGACGTCCTCGACGTACTCGCCCGTCTTCTTCCAGTCGACGGTCTGGACGTGCCAGCCGTACGCGGCGTAGCGCGCCGCGACGTCCTCGGTGAAGGCGATGTTGGTGTCGTCCTCGATCGAGATCTGGTTCGAGTCGTAGATGACGACGAGGTTGCCGAGCTGCTGGTGGCCGGCGAGCGAGGACGCCTCGCTGGTCACGCCCTCCTGCAGGTCGCCGTCGCCGGCGATGACGTACACGAAGTGGTCGAACGGGCTCTCGCCGGCCGCCGCCTCGGGGTCGAAGAGGCCGCGCTCGAAGCGCGAGGCGTAGGCGAAGCCGACGGCCGAGGCGAGGCCCTGGCCGAGCGGGCCGGTCGTGATCTCGACGCCGTCGGTGTGGCCGTACTCCGGGTGGCCGGGGGTCTTGGAGCCCCAGGTGCGCAGCGCCTTGAGGTCGTCGAGCTCGAGGCCCGAACCCTCCAGGTAGAGCTGCACGTACTGCGTGAGCGAGGAGTGGCCCGCCGAGAGGATGAAGCGGTCGCGACCGAGCCAGGCGTGGTCGCCGGGGTTGCGGCGCATCACCTTCTGGAAGAGCAGGTAGGCGGCCGGGGCGAGGCTCATCGCCGTGCCGGGGTGGCCGTTGCCCACCTTCTCCACGGCGTCGGCGGCGAGGATTCGCGCCGTGTCCACCGCACGCTCGTCGATCGGATCCCATTGCAGAGTTGCCACGAGGTTGTGTTCCTTCCGGTCGTGGCGGTGCTCACGGGGACACCTTCCCCGGACCGCCGAACATCGCTACGGCGCGGTGGAGCCAGGCAGTCGATCCGGTGGAGGCGCCGTGGGGACGGCGCGACGAACCCGCGCCGCCTGGCGCGCTCTCCACAAGTATAGGGACGCGCGGGCCGCGCACTCCCGACTCTGTGACGGGGGATGACTCACGGCGGACGGATGGCACGGTGAGGTCGCCGGGCCGCCGGCGGGTCCGCCGCGACTCGCCGCGACCCGCCGCGGGCTCGACGCGGCAGGCACGGCCGGGTCGGGCGATGTCCTAGAATCGTGGGGGGTCGCGCCCGCCGTCCGCTTCGGCGCGCGCGCCGGAAGAGGAACGATGCAGGCAGCCGTAGACACCCGTGACACCGCCACGGCGCGACCCGTGCGACGCAAGATCGCCGCGTACGTCGCGCTCACCAAGCCCCGGGTGATCGAGCTGCTCCTCGTGGTGACCGCGCCGACGATGATCCTCGCGGCCGATGGACTGCCCGGCTTCTGGCTCGTCATCGCCACGCTCATCGGCGGCGCGATGAGCGCAGGATCGGCGGGCGCCTTCAACTGCTACATCGACCGCGACATCGACCGCGTGATGAAGCGCACGAAGAACCGCCCGCTCGTGACCGGCGAGCTCTCCGACCGCGAGGCGCTCGTCTTCGCCTACGCGCTCGGCGTGGCATCCATCGCCTGGCTGTGGGTGTTCACGAACTGGCTCGCCGCCGTGCTGTCGCTCGCCGCGATCCTGCTCTACGTCGTCTTCTACAGCCTCATCCTGAAGCGCCGCACGGCGCAGAACATCGTCTGGGGCGGCGTCGCCGGCTGCATGCCGGTGCTCATCGGCTGGGCCGCCGTCACGGGGAGCCTCGACTGGGCGCCCGTCATCCTCTTCCTCATCATCTTCCTGTGGACGCCGCCGCACTACTGGCCGCTGTCGCTGAAGTACAAGGACGACTACGCCGCCGCGAAGGTGCCGATGCTCGCGGTCGTGCGCGGCCGCGCCCAGGTCGGCCTGCAGGTCGTGCTCTACGCGTGGGCGACCGTCGCGTGCTCGCTGCTGCTCATCCCGATCGCCGACATGGGCCTGCTCTACACGGCCGTCGCGATCGTGTCGGGCGGCTGGTTCATCTACGAGACGCACCGCCTCTACGGGCTCGCGATCCGCCACGAGAAGGTGTCGCCGATGCGCGTCTTCCACGGCTCGATCGTCTACCTGTCGCTGCTGTTCCTCGCGGTCGGCATCGACCCGCTGCTGCCCTTCTAGCCGCGGGAAGGTCGCGCGCGGAGCGCTCGCGCCGGTGAGCCAGTCGCCGTCAGTCGAGCGGCCGGTCGTCGTCGTGCGCGGCGTAGAAGGCGGCCTGCCGGCGCATGAGCTCCGCCATCCCGGCCGAGCGATCGACGCCGTAGACCGTGCCCGGGAAGTCGAGCCCACGCTGGATCTCCCAGATCTCCTCGTGGCGGTCGGGCGGCAGCACCGTCGCCGGCGAGCCGACGGCGATCCAGCCGATCGGGACCAGGCCCCCGGGCGCGATCGTGGTGTTCACCTGCACGACGCCGTTGATGCGCACCTCGGCATCCTCGCCGATCACGGCGCCGGGGAAGAGCGAGGCGCCCGTGGCGATGAACGCGCGGTCGCCCACGGTCGCGCCGTTCACGTGCGCGTGCGGGCCGATCATCACGTGCTCGCCGATGACGGCGGGATGCCCCGCACGGCCGCGGACGACGGCGTGCTCGAGCACCACCGACTCGCGGCCGACGCGTACCTCGCCGTCCTCCGCGGTCAGCACCGCCCCGTGCAGGATGCGGGCGCCGGCCTCGACCACCACGTCGCCCGACACGATCGCACCGGGTGCGATCGTCGCGTCCGGGTGGATGCGCGGCGTGCGGCCGCGGTGCTCGACGAGCATGGCCGGGTCAGCCCGCGACCGCGGATGCCTCGAGCGGGCGGTCGGCGTGCACCGGGCGCTTGAGGCGGAGGATGACGAGCGTCATCGCGGCGGCGGTCAGCGCCGCGAGGACCATGTGGATGCCGACGAGGACCGGCGGCAGGCCGTTGCGGGCCTGGTAGAGGCCGACGAGGACCTGCACGACCTCGATGGCGAGCAGCACGGTCGCCCAACCCAGCGTCGGGAGCTTCAGCCGCCACGCGGCGACGACGAGCACGACGGTGAGCGCCAGCAGCGCGTAGCCCGGCCACGCGTGCACGTGCTCGAGCAGCTCGGCCTCGAATCCGTTGCGGCCGGCCTCGGCATCGCCCGAGTGGGGGCCCGCGCCGGTGGTCAGGACGCCGAACACGATGGAGATCGCGAGGACCGCGCTCGTCGCGTGCGTGAGGCCGGCGTACCAGCCCGGCACCGCACGCTCGCGCGGACCGGGGACCGTGTCGAGGCGTGCGAGGAACGCGGCCGTGACGCAGACGAGCAGCAGGCTCGAGACGTAGTGGAAGCCGACGATGAAGGGGTTGAGGCCCGTCCAGACGGTGATGCCGCCGACGATGGCCTGCGCGACGATGCCGCCGAGCACGACGAGCGCGAGCGTCCACAGGTCGCGCCGGTTCGCACGGAGGCGCCAGAGCAGCACGACGACGATCGCCGCGAGGATCCCGACGACGCCGGTCATCAGGCGATTGCCGAACTCGATCAGCGAGTGGTACGTGAGCTCATCGGTCGGAACGAGCGAATCCGCCGTGCAGGTCGGCCAGGTGGGGCATCCGAGGCCCGAACCGCTGAGGCGCACCGCGCCGCCCGTCGCGATGATCGTGGTCTGCGCGAGGAAGGACAGCCACGCGAAGACGCGGATGCGCCCGTCGACGTGCTCGGGCAGCCAGGCGGTGAAGCGGTTCACGCTCGTCGTTCCAGATCCGGGTCGCACCGGGGGTGTTGGCCGACCCTGAGTCCGGCCGACGGCGCCTGCGACCCTGTAGACTTGATTGGTTGGCGATTCCGTCAGACGCACGGCAACGTACGTCGCCGGGTCCCTACAATCTTAGGTTCGCAACAGAGCCGCCCGCGAAATCGTCGCCCAGCGAGCCCGCACCTCGACTCGCGGCGGGTGGACGAGCCGGCCTCATAGCCGGTGGCAGGGAGGAGAAGAGGAGAGCATGACGGACGTCCTGATCGACCGCCCGGAACTCGAAGGACTCGGCACGTACGAGTTCGGTTGGGCCGATTCCGATTCCGCCGGGGCTTCGGCCCGACGCGGACTCTCGGAGGAGGTCGTCACCGACATCTCCGGTCTGAAGAACGAACCGGAGTGGATGCTGCAGCGTCGCCTGCGCGCCCTCCAGCTCTTCGACCGCAAGCCCATGCCCAGCTGGGGCGCGGACCTGTCGGAGATCGACTTCGACAACATCAAGTACTTCGTGCGGTCGACCGAGCAGCAGGCCCAGACCTGGGAGGACCTGCCCGAGGACATCCGCAACACCTACGAGCGACTCGGCATCCCCGAGGCCGAGCGGCAGCGGCTCGTCGCCGGCGTCGCGGCGCAGTACGAGTCCGAGGTCGTGTACCACCAGATCCGCGAGGACCTCGAGGCGCAGGGCGTCATCTTCCTCGACACCGACACGGCGCTGAAGGAGCACCCCGAGTTCTTCGAGGAGTACTTCGGCACGGTCATCCCGGCCGGCGACAACAAGTTCGCCGCGCTGAACACCGCCGTCTGGTCGGGCGGCTCCTTCGTCTACGTGCCCAAGGGCGTCCACGTCGAGATCCCGCTGCAGGCCTACTTCCGCATCAACACGGAGAACATGGGCCAGTTCGAGCGGACCCTGATCATCGCCGACGAGGACTCCTACATCCACTACATCGAGGGCTGCACCGCCCCGATCTACAAGTCGGACTCCCTGCACTCGGCCGTCGTCGAGATCATCGTGAAGAAGAACGCCCGCGTGCGCTACACGACGATCCAGAACTGGTCGAACAACGTCTACAACCTGGTCACCAAGCGCGCGGTCGCCCACGAGGGCGCCACGATGGAGTGGGTCGACGGCAACATCGGCTCCAAGGTGACGATGAAGTACCCGTCGATCTTCCTCATGGGCGAGCACGCGAAGGGCGAGACCCTCTCGGTCGCCTTCGCCGGCCCCGGCCAGCACCAGGACGCCGGCGCGAAGATGATCCACATGGCGCCGTACACGCAGTCGTCGATCGTCTCGAAGTCGATCGCCCGCGGCGGCGGTCGCGCGGGCTACCGCGGCGAGGTCCGCGTCGACGCGAACGCGCACCACTCCGCCAACACCGTCCGCTGCGACGCGCTGCTGGTCGACACCATCTCCCGCTCCGACACCTATCCGGCGATCGACATCCGCGTCGACGACGTGCAGCTCGGCCACGAGGCGACCGTCTCGAAGGTCAGCGAGGAGCAGCTCTTCTACCTCATGTCGCGCGGCATGCCGGAGGACGAGGCGATGGCGATGATCGTGCGCGGCTTCATCGAGCCGATCGCGCGCGAGTTGCCGATGGAATACGCGATGGAACTCAACAAGCTCATCGAGATGGGCATGGAAGGATCGGTCGGCTAGGAATGACCGCCGCTACGCAGAGCACAGCCATGCCCACGGCTGAACAGCACGGCCTCCGCGCGCACTCGGACGGCCCCGTCTCGCTCGTCCCGGTCCAGACCCGGTCGGAGCGGTTCCGCTCGACCGACGTCGCCGACTTCGCCCCGGTGAACGGCCGTGAGCACGAGTGGAAGCTGTCCCCGGTCGCCGTGTTCGCCGACCTCACCGCCGGTGAGCTCGACGGCGCGCGCCCCGAGGTCGACGCGACCGACGCCGACGGCATCGCGGTGTCGTGGATCGGCCGCGACGACGCCCGGATCGGCACCGCCGGCATCCCCGAGGAGCGCGCCAGCGCCAACGCCTGGACCAACTTCGGCGACGCCCTGCTCGTCTCGGTCACCGGCGAGGACGACAAGGCGGCCACCGTCACGCGCAGCGGCCTCGGCGCCGGCGCCCGTGCGGCCCACACCGTCATCGAGGCGGCGCCGAACAGCCGCGGCCTCGTCGTGCTCCGCGGCACCGGCGACGCGCGGCTCACCGAGAACGTCGAGATCCTCGTCGGCGAGGGCGCGAACCTCACCGTCGTGTCGCTCCAGGAGTGGAGCGACGACTCGGTCCACCTCGCGAGCCACTTCGCCCGCATCTCCCGCGACGCGAAGCTCAAGCACATCGTCGTCTCGCTCGGCGGCAAGGTCGTGCGGGTGAACCCCTCGACCCACCTGGCCGAGCAGGGCGCCGACATCGAGGCGCTCGGCCTCTACTTCGCCGACGCCGGCCAGCACCTCGAACAGCAGGTCTTCGTGCACCACGACGCCCCGCACACCCGCTCGCGCGTGACCTACAAGGGCGCGCTGCAGGGCGAGGGCGCGCGCACCGTCTGGATCGGCGACGTCCTCATCGGCAATGCCGCGGTCGGCACCGACAGCTACGAGCAGAACCGCAACCTCGTGCTCACCGATGGAACCCGCGCCGACTCGGTGCCGAACCTCGAGATCGAGACGGGCGACATCGAGGGCGCCGGCCACGCGTCGGCCACCGGTCGCTTCGACGACGAGCAGCTCTTCTACCTGATGGCCCGAGGCATCACCGAGGACGAGGCCCGTCGCCTCGTCGTGCGCGGGTTCCTGACCGAGATCGTCCAGCAGATCGGCTCCGCCGAGCTCGAGGCGCGTCTGATCGAGGCCCTCGAGGCCGAGCTGCAGGGGAGCTGACGTGGCATCCGTCCGTGTCTGCGGGGTCGACGACCTCGCCGAGAACCAGGCCTCGCGCTTCGTCGTCGACGGCGTGCCGATCGCCGTCGTGAAGGACTCCGCGGGCGACGTGTTCGCCATCGGCGACACCTGCACCCACGGCGACATCTCGCTGGCCGAGGGCTTCGTGGAGGACGACACGCTCGAGTGCTGGGCCCACGGGTCGAAGTTCTCGCTGAAGACCGGCAAGCCGCTCACCCTCCCGGCCTACGAGCCGGTCCCCGTCTACCGGGTCGATGTCGAGGGCGGCGACGTCCTCATCGACCCCGCGGTCACGCTGGCCGTCTGACCCCACACTTCCCGGCCGCTGGGCCGATCCCCGATCGAAAGAGAATCCCCAAGATCATGTCCGTGCTCGAGATCAAGAACCTGCACGTCAACGTCGAGACCGACCAGGGCACCCGCGAGATCCTCCGCGGCGTCGACCTGGTGATCAACGAGGGCGAGATCCACGCCATCATGGGCCCGAACGGCTCCGGCAAGTCGACCCTCGCCTACACGATCGCCGGTCACCCGAAGTACACCGTCGTCGAGGGCGAGATCCTCCTCGACGGCGAGAACGTGCTCGAGATGTCGGTCGACGAGCGCGCCCGCGCCGGCCTCTTCCTGGCGATGCAGTACCCGGTCGAGATCCCCGGCGTCACCGTCACGAACTTCCTCCGCACCGCGAAGACCGCCATCGACGGCGAGGCGCCGTCGATCCGCGGCTGGGTGAAGGACGTCCGCGAGTCGATGAAGAACCTCAAGATGGACGCCGCGTTCGCCGAGCGCAACGTCAACGAGGGCTTCTCGGGCGGCGAGAAGAAGCGCAACGAGATCCTCCAGCTCGAGCTCCTCAAGCCGAAGTTCGCGGTCCTCGACGAGACCGACTCGGGACTCGACGTCGACGCGCTGAAGATCGTCTCCGAGGGCGTGAACCGCGCGAAGGCGAACACCGGCCTCGGCATCCTCCTCATCACGCACTACACGCGCATCCTCCGCTACATCAAGCCGGACTTCGTGCACGTGTTCGTCGCCGGCCGGATCGCCGAGCAGGGCGGCCCCGAGCTCGCGGACCGCCTCGAGGACGAGGGCTACGACCGCTACCAGGTCGCCGAGTCGGCCTCGGCCGAGTAGGCAACGGGTAGAATCGCCGCATGGTCACCACACTCGCTCCGGAGAAGTTCGACCAGGTCACCGAGGCCCTGAAGGACGTCGTCGACCCCGAGCTCGGCGTGAACGTCGTCGACCTCGGGCTCATCTACGACCTCGGCTGGGATGACGAGCACGACGCACTCGTCATCCACATGACCCTCACGAGCGCGGGATGCCCCCTCACCGACGTGCTGGAGGAGCAGACCGCCGAGGCGCTCGACGGCATCGTCGACCAGTTCCGCATCAACTGGGTGTGGATGCCGCCGTGGGGTCCCGAGCGGATCACCGACGACGGTCGCGACATGATGCGCGCCCTCGGCTTCGCGATCTGATCCGAGTATCCACACGACGCCCGGCGACCACCTCGGTCGCCGGGCGTCGTCGTGCATTCGGTCGTCTGCCGGCCGTGCGCGTGCTCGCTAGGCTCGGAGGATGAACGCAGCGTCACCCTCCAGCCATCGAGACGAGTACACCCACGGCCACCACGCGAGCGTCCTCCGGACGCACGAGTGGCGCACCGTCGAGAACTCCGCGGCCTACCTCGTGCCGCACCTCGACCCCGCGGCCGCGATCCTCGATGTCGGGAGCGGGCCCGGCACGATCTCGATCGACCTCGCCCGCCGCACGCCGCACGGTCGCGTGGTCGGGGTGGATGCCTCGAGCGAGGTGGTTGAGCGGGCGAACGGGCTCGCCGCGACGGAGGGGGTGCCGAACGTCGAGTTCCGCGTCGGCGACGCGTACGCGCTCGACTTCCCGGATGCCTCGTTCGACATCGTGCACGCCCATCAGGTGCTCCAGCACCTCGCGCGGCCGATCGATGCGCTGCGCGAGTGGCGACGCGTGCTCCGGCCCGGCGGAATCGTCGCCGCGCGCGACGTCGACTACGGGGGCGTGCTCTCGAGCCCGTCGTCGGTCGGGCTCACCCGGTGGCTCGATCTCTACCACGACGTCCACGACTGGAACGGCGGGGAGGCGAACGCCGGACGCCACCTGCTCGGCTGGGCGCACGCGGCCGGCTTCACGGAGGTGGCGGCCACGGGCTCGGTGTGGGTCTTCGCCTCGCCGCTCGAGCGGGAATGGTGGGGCGGGGCGTGGGCCGAGCGGGCCACCCAGTCGCAGTTCGCGGCGCACGCGATCGAGAGCGGGCACTCCAACCCGGCCGAGCTCGAGTCGATCGCCCAGGCGTGGCGCGACTGGGTCGGTGACCCGGACGGCTGGTTCCTGATGCCGCACGGGGAGATCATCGCGCGGGCGTGAGACGCTGAGCGGCGGCAGCCATCGAGGTGACGGCGACGCGCCGGCGCCGGCGACCTACCAGTCGTCGTCGCCGGCGTCCGCTGTTCCGGCGTGCGGATCGGTCGACTCACGGACGACGGTGCCGTCGTCGAGCTCGGCGATCGGCCGGCCCTCGAGCCAGGTGAGCGTCCACGCGCGCCCCGCGCCGTCGACCCGGCCGACCTCGGCCTCGGCGATCGCCGGGCGGATCGACGCGGGGACCGATGCCGGCGGCTCGGCGCCGAACGGCCAACGGGTGCCGAGCTGCATCAGGCGCCGATCTCGTACGTGACCCAGTCGGTACGACGGGCCAGCGAATCGTACAGCCGGATCGCGTCCTCGTTGGAAGGGCTCGTGATCCAGTTCACGCCCCCGCCCAGCGCCGCGGCCCGCGCGTGGACGTGTTCGATGAGCGCGCGCCCGACGCCGGAGGTGCGGTGATCGGCGGCGACGTAGAGGTCGTCGAGCGTGATGCCCGTGGTCGCCGACAGCGTGTCGGGGGTCGCCCGGAACTGGGCGAGCCCGATCGGCGTGCCCTCCTCGTCGACGGCGAGGACCGCCTCGAGCGGGTGGGTCTCGTCGCGGAGCCAGTTCCACACGATGAGTGCCTTCGCGTCGTCGAGCTCGCGCTCGTAGAAGCGGCAGTACTCGTCGAACAACGGCAGCCAGCCGAAGAAGTCGTCCTCGCCCGCGGGCCGGATCTCAACGGTCATCGCATTCCCCTCACTGCGCCGGTTCCAGTTCGACGTCACGCACCTCGAGCGTCTCGGCCTCGTCGAACGAGAGCTCGGCGATGCGGCCGACGGCCCGGAGGTCGACGGCGGCGGACTCGAGCAGGCGGATCGTCTCGGCGGGACCGGCGATGGTGGCGCCGAGCACCGGCGTCTTCTGCGACGCCTTCGCGTTCGTCTTCGCACCGCGGATGCCGGTGAGCGCGAGGCCGGCGAGCTCGAGGAGCTCGGGGCCGGCCTCGCCGCGCGCGGCGAGCTCGCCGAGCGTCGGCCAGGTCGCGCGGTGCACCGACTCGTCGTTCGACCAGCTCCACGCCTCCTCGGCGGCGAACGGCACGACCGGCGCGAAGAGCCGGAGGAGCACGCTCAACGCGGTCTTCAGCGCGGCCACGGCAGAGGCCTGCGCCGGGGACGCCTCGCCGTACGCGCGCTCCTTCACGAGCTCGAGGTAGTCGTCGCAGAAGGTCCAGAAGAACGTCTCCGAGACCTCGAGCGCGCGAGCGTGGTCATACGACTCGAGGGCACGGGTGGCCTGGTCGACGACGGTCGCGAGCGCGGCGAGCATGCTGCGGTCGAGCGGCTCCGACACCGGGGCATCCGCCGCGCCCTCGAAGCCGAGGATGAACTTCGCAGCGTTCAGGACCTTGATCGCGAGTCGACGGCCGATCTTGACCTGCGTCGGGTTCTGCGGGTCGAAGGCGGCGTCGGTGCCGAGGCGGCTCGAGGCCGCCCAGTAGCGCACCGCATCCGAGCCGTGCTGCTCGAGCAGGCCCGCCGGGGTCACCACGTTGCCCTTCGACTTCGACATCTTCTTGCGGTCGGGGTCGACGATGAAGCCCGAGATCGAGGCGTTCGCCCACGGGGACGCGCCGTGCTCGAGCTGGGCGCGGAGCGCGGTCGAGAAGAGCCAGGTGCGGATGATGTCCTGGCCCTGCGGGCGCAGCGAGTAGGGGAACACGAGGTCGAAGAGCTCGGCGTCGCGCTCCCAGCCGCCCGCGAGCTGCGGGGTCAGCGAGGACGTGGCCCACGTGTCCATGACGTCGAGCTCGCCGATGAAGCCGTTCGGCTCACCGCGCTGGGCCTCGTCGAAGCCGGGCGCCGCGGTCGAGGACGGGTCGACGGGCAGCATCTCCTGCGTCGCGACGATGGGCTGGTCGTAGACCGGGTTGCCGTCGGCGTCGAGCGGGTACCACACCGGGATCGGCACGCCGAAGAAGCGCTGGCGCGAGACGAGCCAGTCGCCGGAGAGGCCGCCGACCCAGTTCTCGTAGCGCACGCGCATGAAGTCGGGGTGCCAGTCGATCTCGCGGCCGATCTCGAGCAGTCGGCCCTTGAGCGCCTCGTCGCGGGCGCCGTTCGAGATGTACCACTGGCGGGTCGAGACGATCTCGAGCGGGCGGTCGCCCTTCTCGAAGAACTTCACCGGGTGCGTGATGGCCTTCGGGTCGGCGAGCAGGTCGCCCGACTCGCGGAGGAGCTCGACCATCGCCTGCTTCGCCGAGAAGGAGGTCTTGCCGGCGAGCCGGGCATACGCCGCGAGGCCAGCCTCGGAGGCGATCGCCTCGGGTGCGTCGGCGAGGATGCGGCCGTCGAAGCCCATGATCGCGCGGTTCGGCAGGTTGAGCTCGCGCCACCAGACGACGTCGGTCACGTCGCCGAAGGTGCAGATCATGGCGATGCCGGTGCCCTTGTCCTTCTGCGCGAGGTGGTGGGCGACCACGGGCACCTCGACGCCGAACACGGGGCTCGTCACGGTGGAGCCGAACAGCGGCTGGTAGCGCTCGTCGTCGGGGTGCGCGACGAGCGCGACGCACGCGGCGATCAGCTCGGGACGGCTCGTCTCGATCTCGACGATGCCGCCGTCGGGGCGGTGGAACGACACGCGGTGGTAGTGACCGGGCTGCTCGCGGTCCTCGAGCTCGGCCTGCGCGACCGCGGTGCGGAAGGTGACGTCCCACAGGGTCGGGGCGAGCGCCTGGTAGGCCTCGCCGCGCTCCACGTTGCGCACGAACGCGAGCTGCGAGGTGAACAGCGCCTCATCGCCGATGGTGCGGTAGGTCTGGGTCCAGTCGACCGAGAGGCCGAGGGTGCGCCACAGGGCCTCGAACTGCTGCTCGTCCTCGACGGTGAGGCGCTCGCACAGCTCGATGAAGTTGCGCCGCGAGATCGGCACCTGGTCGGCGGCCTTCACGCTCTTGCCCTCGCCGCCTTCGAACGGCGGCACGAAGCCCTCCTGGTACGGGAGCGTCGGGTCGCAGCGCACGCCGTAGTAGTTCTGCACGCGGCGTTCGGTGGGCAGGCCGTTGTCGTCCCAGCCCATGGGGTAGAAGACGTCCTTGCCGCGCATGCGCTGGAAGCGGGCGATCACGTCGGTGTGCGTGTACGAGAACACGTGGCCGATGTGCAACGAGCCGGAGGCGGTGGGCGGCGGCGTGTCGATGGAGTAGATGCACGCGCGGTCGCCTGCGGCGGCCTCCACGCGGCGCAGGGCCGAGTCGCGGTCGAACCGGTAGGTGCCCCGCGTCTCCCAGACGCCGCCCCACTTGGATTCGAGGCCCTCGAGGGCCGGCTTCTCGGGGATGCGCGCGTCGGTCATGATGCTCCGGTTCGGTATGTGCGGCACCGAGTCCATGGTGAGGTGCCTGAGTATGCGACGCTCCAGCCTAGCGGAGGAAGCCCGTCCGGTCCGAGCCGGAACGGCGAAGCGCCCGGCCTGGGGCCGGGCGCTTCTGGGGAGGAGCGGCCCTGTCGGGCCGGTGGGGGAGTCTCAGTCGAGCACCGTGCGGCGGGACATCCGCGCCGCGACCAGCGAGGAGACGAGCGTCGCCGCCGAGAGGATCGCGAGGATCACGCCGGGGTGCCACCACGCGTAGGCGGTGCCCTCGCCGATCGCGAGCGTGACGAGCGGCACGAACCCGCCGACGGTCGCCGCGATCGCGTACGAGATCGACAGTGCCGAATAGCGGAAGTGGTCGGGGAAGAGGTCGGCCATGAGTCCGCCGAGCGCCGCCCACGACATGGTCGGCAGGATGCCGCCGACGATCATGGTCGCCACGAGGATCGGGAAGGTCGCGTACTGGAGCAGGAAGTACATCGGGAACGTGATGAGCAGCGTGCCGAGCGCGCCCCACGCGACCACCTTCGCCGAGCCGATCCGGTTCGCCCAGGCCCCGAACAGCGGGATGGTGACGAGCTGCAGGAGGCCGCCGATGGTGGTCGCGACGAGCAGGTCCTGGAAGCTGAAGCCGAGCTCGGCGACGCCGTAGTTCACCGTGTAGGTGTTCATGAGCGAGTACGAGCCGATGCCGAGCAGCGCGGCGCCGATCGCGACGACGACCTGCACCGGCCGCTGGGCGAACAGCGCGACGAACGGAACGCGGTCGCGGCGGCCCTCGGCGACGACCTCGCGGAACACGGGCGTCTCGTCGATCGACCAGCGCAGGTAGAGCGAGACGGCCAGCAGCGGCAGCGCGAGCAGGAACGGGATGCGCCAGCCCCAGGCCGCGAGCTCCTCGGCGGGCAGCGCGAGGGTCAGCACGATGAAGACGACGGCCGAGAGGATCGACCCGACCGGCGACCCGAGCTGGGGGATCGCCGCGTAGAACGCACGCTTCACGGGGCTCGAGTGCTCGGTGGCGAGGAGGATCGATCCGCCCCACTCGCCGCCGAGCGAGAGGCCCTGCGCGATGCGGAGCACGACGAGCAGGATCGCCCCGAGCCATCCGGCCTGCGCGTAGGTGGGCAGCAGGCCGATGAGGCCGGTCGCGACGCCCATGATGCCGACGGTCCACAGCAGCGTCGTGCGGCGGCCGAGGCGGTCGCCCATGTGACCGAAGAGTGCGGCGCCGATGGGGCGGACCACGAACGCGAGCGCGATGGTGGAGAACGCGGCGAGCTGCTCGCCGAAGCCGCCGAGGGGGCCGAAGAAGAGCGGGCCGATGAAGTACGCCGAGAAGTAGGCGAACAGGTAGAAGTCGAACGACTCGAGCGAGGTGCCGACCATCGACGCCCACGCGACGCGGCGGACCTTCGCGGGCGGCGGCGTGGCCGAGTCGGCGGGAACGGTGGGCGCGGGGGCGGGCGCGGCGGACATGGGCTCCTCGAGCGGGGATGGATCGGGCCGGCGTCTCCGGCCGGCACCCATCCTGACAGCGAGGGCGGTCCGCGACCAGCCGATAATGCTGTTTCGAATAGCACAATACGATGAATGGATGCTCCTCCACGTCGACCCCGGACGCCCCGACCCGCTCTACGACCAGGTGGCGTCGGGCCTGCGCGCCGCGATCGTCGACGGCCGGAGCGCCTACGGCGAACGGCTGCCGGCCGCGCGCGAACTCGCCGAGGCGCTCGACCTCAACGTGAACACGGTCCTGCGCGCATACCGGATCCTCCGCGACGAGGGGCTCATCGAGCTGCATCGCGGTCGGGGCGCGGTCGTCGCGAAGCGGCTCGGACACCACACCGCGCTCGCGGGCGCCATCCACGACCTCGTGGAGGAGGCACGGCTCAACGGCGTCTCCGAGCCCGCGCTGCTCGCGCTCGTGCGCGAGGCCTACCGCTGAGCCGCACCCGAGCCGCCCGAGGCCGCGTGAGCTCGGCCGGGCGACGCCGGCTCAGGCCGGCGGCACCGCGTTCGCGGCGATCACGTCGGAGAAGAACCCCGCGCTGCGCTTGGCCGTGCGCTCCTGCGTCTCGAAGTCGACCGCGACGATGCCCCAGCGCTGGTCGTAGCCCTCGGCCCACTCGAAGTTGTCGAGCAGCGACCAGACGTAGTGTCCCTCGAGCGGCACGCCGTCGCCGATGGCGCGGGCGGCCTGCTGGAAGTGGGTGCGCAGGAACTCCACCCGGTACGGGTCGTCGACGGTGACGGCGGAGGTCTCGTCGGGGATGCCGTTCTCGGTGATGACGATCGGGATGGCCGGGTAGTCGTCGCGCAACCGGATCAGCAGGTCGTACAGGCCCTCGGCCCGCACCTGCTGCCAGCTCGCGTCGGAGGTCGGCGCGATCGGCACCACGTTGCCGACCGTGTCGACGCCGGTGATGCCGTAGTACTGGATCGCGAGGAAGTCCATCGGCGCCGAGATCACCTCGAGGTCGCCGGGCAGCGCGAGCGCGGCGAACGCCGTGGGATCAGCCGGCAGCTGCCCCGGCGCCTGGCCGAGCGCGTCGTCGGGGTACGAGCCGAGGAGCACCGGGTCGAGGAAGAGCCGGTTCTCGCTCGCGTCGACGCGTTCGGCGCCGCGGGTGTTCGCCGGGTCGATCGAGTACGCCGGCAGCAGGTTGAGCCCGATGCCGATGCGCCCGGCGGCCCCGCTGGCGCGGAACGCCTCGGTCGCGAGCCCGTGGGCGAGGAGCTGGTGGTGGACGGCGGCGGCCGCGAGGTCCGGGTCGCGGAGCCCGGGAGCGTGGCCGCCGTACCAGTGGCCGACGAACGCGTGCGTCTTCGGTTCGTTCACGGTCATCCAGTCGGCCTCGACGTCGCCCAGCGCGTCGAACAGGATCGCCGCGTAGTCCGCGAACCGGGCGGCGGTGTCACGGGTGGTCCAGCCGCCCACGTCCTGCAGCGCCTGGGGGAGGTCCCAGTGGAAGAGGGTGATCATCGGGCGGATGCCGGCGTCGACGAGGGCATCGACGAGCTTCCGGTAGTGGTCGAGGCCGGCCGGGTTCGCCGGTCCCGATCCGGTGGGCTGGATGCGCGGCCACGCCACCGAGAACCGGTACGCGCCGAGCCCGAGGTCGGACATCAGCACGATGTCCTCGGGGTAGCGGCGGTACTGGTCGGCGGCGGGCTCGCCGGTGTCGCCGTGCTTGACGGTCCCGTACCTCGCGGCGAAGGTGTCCCACACGCTCGGGCCGCGCCCGTCGACGGCCGTCGACCCCTCGACCTGGTACGCGCTCGTCGCCGCGCCCCAGACATACCCTCTCGGGAAGGCCATCGGCTCGCCGGGCGGCACCCAGCCGCTCGGGTTCGGCGTGGGCGTGATCGCGGGCGAGCCGGATGCCCCGGGGCCGCCCGGCGTGCAGGCGGCCAGCGCCGCGGCGAGCGCGGTGGAACCGCCGAGGGCGAGGAAGGCGCGCCGCGGGAGCGCGGCGCGGCGCGTCGGTGCGGGGAGTCCGGGGTCGGCGGCGGGCTGGGGCACGGGGCTCCTCGTCGAGTCGGTGGTGCGCGGCGCCGTGGGGGATCGGCGGCCGTGAGAGCGCTCTCACGACGAGCCACAGCATAGCGCCCGCCGAGCCGGTAGACTCGTGCCAACGACTGCGATCCGGCCATCACCGGGGAGTCTTCGGAAGAACGCGGGCGGCGGCCGAGGCATCCGCCCGTCACTAGAACCGAACGGGGCAGGCCCGTCACAGCCGCAGCGAGAGGGGTCCCGGGCGTGCCCGGGGCAAGCGAGGTGGTACCGCGGCGGGGCTCGATCGAGCCGCCGGCGTCCTCGTGAAGGCAACCGTCCCGCAAGGAGCGAGCGTGTACCCGCGCACCCCAGACGACCACGGCGTCAACCCCTCACCGGACTTCCCGGCCATCGAACGCGACATCCTCGCGTTCTGGAAGGCCGACGGCACGTTCCAGGCGTCGATCGACCAGCGCGAGGGCGCACCCGAGTGGGTGTTCTACGACGGCCCGCCGTTCGCGAACGGCCTGCCGCACTACGGCCATCTCCTCACCGGGTACGCGAAGGACCTCTTCCCGCGCTACCAGACCATGCGCGGCAAGCAGGTGCACCGCCGGTTCGGGTGGGACACCCACGGCCTGCCGGCCGAGCTCGAGGCCGAGCGCCAGCTCGGCATCACCGACAAGAGCGAGATCGAGCAGATGGGCATCGCGGCGTTCAACCGCGCCGCGCGCGACTCCGTGCTCCGCTACACGAAGGAGTGGGAGGAGTACGTCACGCGCCAGGCGCGCTGGGTCGACTTCGAGCACGACTACAAGACGCTCGACGTCACCTTCATGGAGTCGGTCATCTGGGCGTTCAAGACGCTGCACGAGAAGGGCCTCGCCTACGAGGGCCACCGTGTGCTGCCGTACTGCTGGCGCGACCAGACGCCGCTGTCGAACCACGAGCTGCGCATGGACGACGACGTCTACAAGATGCGCCAGGACCAGACCGTCACGGTCACCTTCCCGCTGACCGGTGCGAAGGCCGAGGCGCTCGGGCTCACCGCCGTGCGCGCCCTGGCCTGGACGACGACGCCGTGGACGCTGCCGACGAACTTCCTCCTCGCGGTCGGCCCCGACATCGAGTACGCCGTCGTGCCGGCCGGCCCCAACGGCACGCCCGACGCGACCGTGCTGCGCGAGCAGGCCGCCGGCGTGGCATCCGACACCGAGGTGCTGGGCGGCGAGTACCTGCTCGCGACGGCCCTCGTCGGCAACTACGCGAAGGAGCTCGGCTACGACTCGGCCGACGAGGCACGCGCCGCGGTCTCCCGCACGGTGACCGGCCGCGAGCTCGACGGCGTCGACTACGACCGCCTGTTCGACTACTACGCCGACGTCGAGCGCTTCGGCCTCGAGCGCGCCTGGCGCATCGTCGTCGCCGACTACGTCACCACGGAGGACGGCACGGGTATCGTCCACCAGGCCCCCGCCTACGGCGAGGAGGACCAGAAGGTCGGCGAGGCGAACGGCGTGCCCGTGATCCTCTCGCTCGACGACGCCGGCCGCTTCCTGCCCGAGGTGACGGATGTCGCGGGCCAGCTCTGGAGCGACGCGAACAAGCCGCTCACCCAGCTGCTGAAGGCCGAGGGCCGGCTGCTGCGCCAGGCCAGCTACGAGCACTCGTACCCGCACTGCTGGCGCTGCCGGAACCCGCTCATCTACAAGGCGGTGTCGAGCTGGTTCGTGCGCGTCCTCGACTTCCGCGACGACATGGGCGAGCTCAACCAGTCGATCAACTGGGTGCCGGAGAACGTCAAGGAGGGCCAGTTCGGCAAGTGGGTGGGCAATGCCCGCGACTGGTCGATCAGCCGCAACCGGTACTTCGGTTCGCCGATCCCGGTGTGGAAGAGCGACGACCCGGCCCACCCGCGCGTCGACGTGTACGGGTCGCTCGCCGACCTCGAGCGCGACTTCGGCCGCCTGCCGCTGAACGAGGACGGCGAGCCCGACCTGCACCGGCCGTACATCGACGACCTCACCCGCCCGAACCCCGACGACCCCACCGGGAAGTCGACGATGCGGCGCATCCCCGACGTGCTCGACGTCTGGTTCGACTCGGGCTCGATGCCGTTCGCGCAGGTGCACTACCCGTTCGAGAACCAGGAGTGGTTCGACACCCACAACCCGAGCGACTTCATCGTCGAGTACATCGGGCAGACCCGCGGCTGGTTCTACGTCATGCACGTGCTGGCGACCGCGCTGTTCGGCCGCCCCGCGTACAAGAACGTGCTGAGCCACGGCATCGTGCTCGGCAGCGACGGGCAGAAGATGTCGAAGTCGCTGCGCAACTACCCGGACGTGAACGAGGTCTTCGACCGCGACGGCTCCGACGCGATGCGCTGGTTCCTCATGTCGAGCTCGGTGCTGCGCGGCGGCAACCTCGTCGTCACGGAGGAGGGCATCCGCGAGGGCGTCCGCCAGCTCATGCTGCCGCTGTGGAGCACCTGGTACTTCTTCTCCCTCTACGCGAACACCGCGAAGGAGGGCGGCTACGAGGCGCGCCGGCGCACGGACTCGACCGACGTGCTCGACCGCTACCTGCTCGCGAAGCTCCGCGACCTCGTCGAGGCGGTCACGGCCGACCTCGACGAGTTCGACTCGCCGCTCGCGGCGCAGAAGCTGCGCGATTTCGGCGACGTGCTCACGAACTGGTACGTGCGCCGGTCGCGCGACCGGTTCTGGTCGGGCGTCGGCGACGACGGATCCGGCACCGAGGCGTTCGACACGCTGTACACCGTGCTCGAGACCCTCACCCGCCTGGCGGCGCCGCTCCTGCCGCTCGTGACCGATCGCGTCTGGCGCGGCCTCACCGGCGGGCGCAGCGTGCACCTCGCCGACTGGCCCGAGGCTTCCGAGTTCCCGGCCGACCCCGCGCTCGTCGCGGCGATGGACGCGGTGCGCGAGATCTCGAGCACCGCGCTGGCGCTCCGCAAGCAGGCGGGTCGCCGCGTGCGGCTCCCGCTGCAGCGGCTCACGGTCGTCGCGTCGGATGCCTCCGCGCTGGCGCCGTTCGAGGGCATCCTCCGCGACGAGCTGAACGTGAAGGCCGTCGAGGTGGTCGGCCTCGACGGCGGCAGCGCCGAGCGGTACGGCATCACCAAGCGCCTCACCGTGAACGCCCGTGCCGCGGGCCCGCGCATCGGCAAGCAGGTGCAGCAGGCGATCGCCGGGTCGAAGTCGGGCGACTGGACGCTCGACGGCGACACCGTCGTCTCGGGCGGCATCGCGCTCGAGCCGGGGGAGTACGACCTCGTGCTGGAGACGGCGAACGCCGGCGACGGCTCGACCGCGCTGGGCCTCCTCGCCGACGGCGGGTTCGTCATCCTCGACACCGCGACCACGCCGGAGCTCGAGGCCGAGGGCGCCGCGCGCGACCTCATCCGCGCGGTCCAGGACGCCCGCAAGGCGGCCGGGCTCGAGGTCGGCGATCGGATCCGGCTCGTGCTGGAGGTCGACGCGCCGTCGGTGGCGGCGGCCGAGGCGCATCGCGACCTCATCGCGGGGGAGACCCTCGCGGTGGCGGTCGAGGTGCGGGAGCTCGACGGCGCGGCCGCGGCCGACGTCGCCACCCTCGCCGGCGGCACCCGCGTGGCGATCGGAGTGGAGCGCGCATGACCGACGGATTCGACGACTTCGACCCCGACGCCCGGGAAGCGGCCGACGCCGTCTACGCGTCGCTGCTCGCCCGCGTCGGCGAGGCCCACCCCGCACCCCGACTCGACGCCACGCGTCGCGCGGTCGAGCTGTTGGGCGACCCGCACCGGTCGGCCCCGGTGGTGCACCTGACCGGCACGAACGGCAAGACGTCGACGAGCCGCATGGTCGAGAGCCTGCTGCGCGCCGACGGCCTGCGAACGGGCCTGCTCACGAGCCCGCACCTCGAGCGGTTCACCGAGCGCGTCCGCATCGACGGCGAGCCCATCGCCGACGACGCGGTGGCGCGCATCTGGGAGGAGATCGCCCCGATCGTCGACCTCGTCGACCAGGAGCTGGTCGCCGCGGGCGACGTGCCGCTCACCTTCTTCGAGGCGCTCACGGTGCTCGCGTTCGCGGCCTTCGCGGATGCCCCGGTCGACGTCATGGTGCTCGAGGTCGGCATGGGCGGCGAGTGGGACTCGACGAACGTCGCCGACGGCCAGGTCGCCGTGTTCACGCCGATCGCGCTCGACCACGAGTCGCGCCTCGGCCGAACCGTCGAGGAGATCGCCCGCACCAAGTCGGGCATCGTGAAGCCGGGCGCCGCCGTCGTGACGGCCTTCCAGGCGCCGGCGGTGCTCGAGGTGCTGCGCCAGGTCGCCGAGCGCAACGACGCGACGTTCGAGGTCGAGGGCGGCGGCTTCGCCGTGCTCGACTCGCGCGTCGCGGTCGGCGGGCAGGTCATCGGCGTGCGCGGCCTCGGCGGCGAGTACGCCGACGTCGCCCTCCCGCTGTTCGGGCGCCACCAGGCCGAGAACGCCGCCGTCGCCATCGCCGCGGTCGAGGCCTTCCTCGGCGGCGCGCGCCTGCCCGACGAGGTGGTGCAGGTCGGGCTCGGCGCCGTGACGTCGCCGGGTCGCCTGCAGCGCGTGGCGGCGGAGCCGACGCTCATCGTCGATGCGGCGCACAACCCGCACGGCGCCGAGTCGCTCGCAGCGGCGCTCACCGAGTACTTCGACTTCTCCGAGCTCGTGATCGTGCTCGGAATCCTCGGCGACAAGGACGCGGCCGGCATCGCCCGCGCGCTCGCGCCGACCGGCGCCCGCTTCCTGGTGACGCGATCGTCGTCGGATCGCGCCGTGCCCGTCGAGGCGCTGGCCGCGGCGATCGCGACCGAGGTCGGCGACGAGCGCGTGATCGCCGTCGACCGGCTCGAGGACGCCCTCGAGGAGGCCCGCGACTGGGCCGCCGCCGAGCCGGGCCGCGGCGTCGTCGCGACCGGGTCGATCACGCTCGTCGGCGAGGTGCTCGAGTACGCGCGCGATCGCGGCTGGAGCGGCGAATGAGCGCGGCCGACGAGGCGGGTTCCCCCGCCGACCCGACGCCCGCGCCGGGCGCCGCCGATGCGCCCGAGGCGATCGCGGCTCCCGCCGCGCCCCGATCGGTGCGACGCAGCCTCGCCTCGATCGTGCTCGGCTTCGAGACGATCGTGGTGTTCCTCGCCGCCCTCGTGATCTGGGGCCTCGCCCCGACCGAGAACGGTACCTGGGGCCTCCCGCCGTGGGTCGCGCTCGCGGCCGGCGGCGTCATCATCCTCCTGCTCCTGCTGACGATCGCGCTGCTGCGCTTCCGCTGGGCCTACGGGCTCGGCTGGGCCATCCAGGCCGTCGTCCTGGCGGCAGGACTCCTCAACCCGGCGATGTACGTCGTCGGGGCGCTGTTCGGCGGCATGTGGATCTACTGCATGATCGTCGGCGCGCGAATCGACCGAGAACAGGCGGCGGCCGCCGCAGGGAAGGAACCGACATGAGCACCGGCATCGAAGAGACCCTCGTCCTCGTCAAGCCCGACGGGGTGGCCCGCAACCTGACCGGCGAGATCCTCCGCCGCATCGAGGCGAAGGGCTACTCCCTCGTCGACGTGCGCCTGGTCCAGGCCGATCGCGAGCTGCTCGCGAACCACTACGCCGAGCACGAGGGCAAGCCGTTCTACGAGCCGCTCATCGAGTTCATGCAGTCGGGCCCGGTGGTCGCGTTCCGCATCGCCGGCAACCGCGTCATCGAGGGCTTCCGCGTCCTCGCCGGCACCACCGACCCCACGACCGCGGCGCCCGGCTCGATCCGCGGCGACTTCGGCCGCGACTGGGGCCTCAAGGTGCAGCAGAACCTCGTGCACGGCTCCGACTCCGTCGAGTCGGCCGAGCGCGAGCTCGCGCTCTGGTTCGCCTGAGCCGCGCGGCCTGACGCGCAGCCCGTCCCAGGGCTGAGACGCGGATGCCCCGCTCCGGCGCTCCTCCTCGGAGGGCGTCGGGCGGGGCATCCGCATGTCCGGCCGGGCCGGGGCGCCGGCCGCAGCGGCTCAGTTGAAGTAGTTCTGGAAGTCGATCATGACGCGCGGGATCGCGTTCATCTGCACCTGCGCGAGCAGGATCACGATCGCGTAGCAGGCCGCCGTGATGACGGGGATCCAGCCGT
The DNA here is from genome assembly GCF_043950245.1 of Agromyces sp. MMS24-K17. GTDB lineage: Bacteria > Actinomycetota > Actinomycetes > Actinomycetales > Microbacteriaceae > Agromyces. The sequence continues at coordinate 2,892,721 of NZ_CP171640.1, forward strand.
ACCACGCTGCCGCCAGCCGCCGCACGCGCGCCGAAGCGGGCAGGTTGCCCTCGCGGAGGTTGTGCAGGGTGACGACCCAGAAGGTGGGGATGGTCACCGCCCAGGTGAGCATGCACCACGGGCACAGCACGTCGAGCACGTAGATGCTCTGGTAGATGAGCCAGCCGACGAACACCAGGGCGCCGGCCACGCCGATGTTGAAGCCGACCCAGAACCAGCGCGGGAACCGGACTCCGCCGATGAGCGCGACGCCGATCGTGATGACGACCGGCCAGGCCATGAGCCCGATCATCGGATTCGGGAACCCGAACACCGAGCCCTGCCACGACGCGAGGTTCACGCCGCAGCCGACGAGCACGCCCACGTTGCACGAGGGCACGTGGGTGGGGTCGGCGAGGGTGAGGAACTTCTCGAGCGTCAGCTCGTACGCGGCGAGGAGGCCGAGCGCCCCCGCGATCAGGAGGAAGATTCCGAGTCCGCGGCGGGGCGCGGGAGCGGGGGAGTCGGGCATGGTTCGGATTATGGCACGGCGCCTCCAGCCGAGCCTGCGAGAAGCGTGCGATAATCGAGTGAAGTCGTCCGGGCCGCGCCCGGCACGACCAACGAAGGCTTTTGAGGATGCACCGCATCCGACCATGCGGCGCACACGCCGTGAGACGTGGCGATCCGGCCGGACGGCCGGACGCAGCAGTGAAGGATTGGCGGTTCAGCGCCACGCGCTGGACCGCTCGAGGAGAGTACGGGGCCGACGGCGCGGCCGGTCGACCCCGGTAGGAGTGCACCTGGAATGGTGGAAGGAACCGAGAACACCCCGAACGCATCGGACGCTTCGGGCGGGCAGCGACGACGCGGCGGCCTGTTCGGCGGGCGTCGCGGCCGTGGCCGGGCGATCGTCGTGAAGGCGCCGCAGGCCGGAACCCCGACCGACGCCGAGGCGCCGATCGCCGAGCCCGGTGACGTCGTGACGGCCGGTGCGCCGGCCGGAGCATCCGACGCCGTCGACACGACCGCCGGAGGCGGCGCGTCCGCGCCCGATGCGGCGCGCGCCGCCGATGCGACGCAGGACGTCGACGAGGCGCAGGCCGAGGCATCCGACGCGCCCGTCGACGAGCCCGAGCCGATCCCGGCCGCGCTCACGACGACGTCGCTGATCTTCCGGGCCCCGCCGGTCCTGGTCATCCCCGACCGCCCGGAGCCCGGCGAGCGCTCGCCGCGCGGCGACCGCTCGGCCCGTGGCGACCGCCCGGCCGGCGACGACCGCGGCGGCCGCTCCGACGACGCCGACGAGCCGACCTCGAGCGTGCGCCGTCGCGCCCGTCGTCGCACGGGCGAGGAGGCGCGCACGTCGGGCGACGAGCCCGCCAACACCGTCGTCAAGGTGCGGCGCCCGCGCGAACCCGAGCTCATCACCGAGCCGCAGAAGGTCAAGGGCTCGACCCGCCTCGAGGCGAAGAAGCAGCGTCGCCGCGACGGCCGCGACGCCGGCCGCCGACGCACGGTCATCACCGAGTCCGAGTTCCTCGCGCGCCGCGAGTCCGTCGACCGTCAGATGGTCGTCCGCCAGAAGAGCGGCCGGATCCAGATCGGCGTGCTCGAGGACGGCGTGCTCGTCGAGCACTACGTCGCCCGCAACCAGGACGCGTCGCTCATCGGCAACGTGTACCTCGGCCGCGTGCAGAACGTGCTGCCCAGCATGGAGGCCGCCTTCGTCGACATCGGCCGCGGCCGCAACGCGGTGCTGTACTCCGGCGAAGTCGACTGGGACGCCGCCGCCGAGAACGGCGAGAAGAACCAGCCCCGCCGCATCGAGCTCGCGCTGAAGCCGGGCGATCGCGTGCTCGTGCAGGTCACGAAGGACCCGGTCGGCCACAAGGGCGCGCGGCTCACGAGCCAGGTCTCCCTGCCCGGCCGCTACCTGGTCTACGTGCCCAACGGGTCGATGAACGGCATCAGCCGGAAGCTCCCCGACACCGAGCGCGCGCGCCTCAAGAAGATCCTCAAGGAGGTGCTCCCGGAGAACGTCGGCGTCATCGTCCGCACCGCCGCCGAGGGCGCCACCGAGGAGCAGCTCACCCTCGACGTGACCCGCCTGACCTCGCAGTGGGCCGACATCTCGGCCTCGCTCGAGAAGGTGCAGGCGCCCGCGCTGCTGCACTCCGAGCCCGACCTGCTGATCAAGATCGTCCGCGACGTCTTCAACGAGGACTTCCAGAAGATGATCATCGCCGGCGACGAGGCCCGCCAGACCATCGAGCGCTACCTCGGCGCCGTCGCGCCCGACCTGCTCGAGCGCGTCGAGGCGTACACGGGCGAGCGCGACGCGTTCGACGAGTTCCGCATCACCGAGCAGATCGAGAAGGCGCTCGAGCGCAAGGTGTGGCTGCCCTCGGGCGGCTCGCTCATCATCGACCGCACCGAGGCGATGACCGTCATCGACGTCAACACCGGCAAGTTCGTCGGCTCCGGCGGCAACCTCGAGGAGACGGTCACCAAGAACAACCTCGAGTCGGCCGAGGAGATCGTGCGCCAGCTGCGCCTGCGCGACATCGGCGGCATCATCGTGATCGACTTCATCGACATGGTGCTCGAGTCGAACCGCGACCTCGTGCTGCGCCGCCTCATCGAGTGCCTCTCACGTGACCGCACCAAGCACCAGGTCGCCGAGGTCACCTCGCTCGGCCTCGTGCAGATGACCCGCAAGAAGCTGGGCCTCGGCCTGCTCGAGTCGTTCAGCGAGCCCTGCGAGGTCTGCGCCGGGCGCGGCATCGTCGTGCACCACGAGCCGATCCTCCGTCACCGCGCCCCGCAGCAGGTCGAGCGCGGCGGTCGCCGCAACCGCGGCGGCGGCCAGGCCTCGCCGCAGCAGGCGGCTGCGCCGGCGCAGCCGGCGGCCGAGTCGAAGGCGCACGCCGGCACGCACGGCATCACGGAAGACGCGAAGCACGCGCTCGCGCAGATCGCGGCCTCCACGATCCCGCACGACCACAAGCCGGCCGAGGCGCCGGCGGCCGGCGCAGCGGTCGACGCCCAGGCGGATGCCTCCGCCGAAGCGCCGACCGCGGGCACGGGCGGCTCCGGCCGGTCGAGCCGCCGCCGCGGCCGGCACCGCCGGGCGAGCTCGGCGGACGCGCTGCCCCCGGTCGAGGCGGCGGTGGACGAGACCGCGGCGGTGAGCGAATCCGACGCCGACGCGCCCGAGCTCGAGGCCGCTCCGTCGGAGCCGGTCGCCGCGGAGGTCGCAGCCGACGAGGCGGAGGACACGACGCCGGCGGTCGAGGCATCCGAGCCCCCGCTCCTCGAGCTGCCCGAGGTGCAGGCGCCGCGCGAGCGGCCCAGCCGCGTGGCCGACGCCGACGAGCTCCTCGGCTCGGTGCTCGACGCGCTGCCGGCCCCGAAGCAGCCGGGGGAGGGGCGCACCCGCAGCCGTCGCGTGTCGACGGCGGCGCTCAGCCCCGCGGGCGCCCCGCCGGTGATCGTCCGCCCCGACGGCTCGACCGTCGAGGGCGACCCGGCCGGCGACTGATCGGACCCCGCCAGGTCAGTCGGCGACCGATCGGTCGCCGCCCGACCTGCCGTGCCGCTCGCGCGGAGTGACCCTGAGTCCGCTCCGCGCGAGCCGGCGCACGAGGTCGCGCGGCTCGACGAGCAGGGCGCCCGCGGCGATCAGCTCGCCCTGGCGCTCGATCGGGTAGTCGTAGTGGTCGAGGTCGAAGCCGCGTTCGGGCAACCCGGCGCGGCGCGCGAAGGCGTGCAGTTCGTCGAGCGATTCGTCGCTGACGAGGTGCCCCCAGACCGTGCCGTGCTTCGGCCACAGCGGCGGGTCGATCAACACGGTCATGCCGTGATTCTAGGGAGCGGCGATCCGCGACGCGCCGTCGGCGCGCGTTTGACCGCCTTCCCGGCATCCGGTAGACTCGACCGTTGGTGCCGCTGCTTATCCCAGCGCGCACGCACAGTTTTCTGGCAGTGACGACCCTCTCCCCGCTGGGGTCATCCGCGCAGTGACATCCCATCAGACAGTCGGAGTCGAGAGACTCCCCAGAGATAGGTACGAGTAGTGGTTTACGCAGTAGTGCGCGCCGGCGGTCGGCAGGAGAAGGTCGAGGTCGGCACCATCGTCACGATGGACCGCATCAAGGCCGACAAGGACGGCAACGTCGTTCTCACGCCGGTCCTCCTCGTGGACGGCGACAAGATCACCTCCGACGCCAAGTCGCTCGCCAAGGTCACGGTCACGGCCGAGGTCCTCGGCGACCTCCGCGGCCCGAAGATCGTGATCCAGAAGTACAAGAACAAGACCGGGTACAAGAAGCGCCAGGGCCACCGTCAGGAGCTCACGCGCGTCAAGGTCACCGGCATCAAGTAACGGCCAGAGGGAGACACAGAGATGGCACACAAGAAGGGTGCGAGCTCCACTCGCAACGGTCGTGACTCGAACGCGCAGCGCCTCGGCGTCAAGCGCTTCGGCGGTCAGGTCGTGAAGGCCGGCGAGATCCTCGTCCGCCAGCGCGGCACGCACTTCCACCCCGGCGCCGGTGTCGGTCGCGGTGGCGACGACACGCTGTTCGCCCTCGAGGCGGGCGCCGTCGAGTTCGGCGCGAAGGGCGGCCGCAAGGTCGTCAACATCGTGGCGGTCGCCGAGTAATCGGTCGATCGTTGTCGTGAGGGCGGGCTTCGGCTCGCCCTCACGTGTTTCAGCAGAGGAGAGTATCGGCATGGTCAGCTTCGTCGACGAGGTACGGCTGTTCGTGAAGGCCGGCCACGGCGGCAACGGCTGCGTGTCGGTGCGCCGCGAGAAGTTCAAGCCGCTCGCCGGCCCCGACGGCGGCAACGGCGGTGACGGCGGCGACATCGTGCTCGTGGCCGACCCGCAGGTCACCACGCTCCTCAACTACCACGGGCGTCCGCACCGCACGTCGCCGAACGGCCAGCCCGGCATGGGCGACAACCGCTCGGGCTCCACCGGAGAGGCCGTCGAGCTGCCGGTGCCGATCGGCACCGTCGTGAAGGACGAGCACGGCGTCGAACTGGCCGACCTCGACGCGGCCGGCATGCGCTTCGTCGTCGCTCCGGGCGGCCAGGGCGGCCTCGGCAACGCGGCGCTCTCGACCACCAAGCGCAAGGCGCCGGGCTTCGCCCTGCTGGGCACGCCCGGCTTCGAGGGCGAGGTCACCCTCGAGCTGAAGACCATCGCGGATGTCGCGCTCGTCGGCTTCCCCAGCGCGGGCAAGTCCAGCCTGATCGCCGCCATGTCGGCCGCTCGGCCGAAGATCGCCGACTACCCGTTCACGACGCTCCACCCGAACCTCGGCGTGGTGCAGGCCGGCGACCACCGGTTCACCGTCGCCGACGTGCCCGGCCTCATCGAGGGCGCCAGCGAGGGCCGCGGGCTGGGCCTCGACTTCCTCCGCCACGTCGAGCGGTGCTCCGCGCTCCTGCACGTGCTCGACTGCGCGACGCTCGAGCCCGGACGCGACCCGATCTCCGACCTCGACGTCATCCTCGGCGAGCTCGGCGCCTACCCGGTGCCGGAGGGGCAGGTTCCCCTGCTCGACCGCCCGCAGCTCGTCGCCCTGAACAAGGTCGACGTGCCCGAGGCGCGCGACCTGGCCGATCTCGTCCGGCCCGAGCTCGAGGCGCGCGGCTACCGCGTCTTCGACATCTCCACCGTGAGCCACGAAGGGCTCCGGCAGCTCGGGTTCGCGCTCGGCGAGCTCGTCGACCACGAGCGCCGCGCCGCGGCCGCCGAACCCGCCGCGCCCCGGATCATCCTCCGGCCGAAGGCGGTCGACGAGGTCGACTTCGTCGTGCGCGCCGAGGGCGGCAGCTACGGCACCATCTACCGCGTGCTCGGCGTCAAGCCGGAGCGCTGGGTCGCCCAGACCGACTTCACCAACGACGAAGCCGTCGGCTACCTCGCCGACCGGCTCGCGAAGCTCGGCGTCGAGGACGCCCTGGTGCGCGCCGGCGCCGTCGCCGGCTCGACCGTCGTCATCGGCCCGGGCTCGGGCGTCGTGTTCGATTGGGAGCCCACGCTGACCTCCACGGCCGAGCTCATCACCGCGCCCCGCGGCACCGATATCCGCCTCGACGACAACCGGCGCCAGACGCGTGCCGAGCGGAAGTCGGAGTACCACGAGCGCATGGACGCGAAGGCGGAGGCGCGCGCCGAGCTCGAGCGCGAGCGCGAGGCCGGCATCTGGGCCGACGACGAGGAGATCCACGAGTGACGCCGTCGAGCCGCGCCGACATCCCCGCAGCAACGCGCATCGTCGTCAAGGTCGGCTCCTCGTCGATCAGCGGTGACAACGCCGGCCAGATCAGTCCGCTCGTCGATGCCCTCGCCGCGGCGCACGCGCGCGGCGCGGAGGTCGTGCTCGTCTCCTCGGGTGCGATCGCGACCGGCATGCCGTACCTGAACCTGGCGGAGCGGCCGAACGACCTCGCCACGCAGCAGGCAGCCGCCTCCGTCGGTCAGAACCTCCTGATCTTCCGCTACCAGGACGCGCTGCGGCGCTACGGCATCGTGGCGGGGCAGGTGCTGCTCACCGCGGGCGACCTCGAGAACGCCACCCACCGGTCGAACGCCCAGCGGGCGATGGAGCGCCTGCTCGGCCTGCGCATCCTGCCGATCGTGAACGAGAACGACACCGTCGCGACGCACGAGATCCGCTTCGGCGACAACGACCGGCTCGCCGCGCTCGTGGCCGAGCTCGTCGGTGCGGAGCTGCTGGTGCTGCTCTCCGACGTCGACGCCCTCTACACCAAGCCGCCGCACCTGCCTGGTGCGGAGCGCATCGCCCACGTGCCGCACGGCGATCCGCTCGCCGGCATCGAGATCGGCACCACCGGGTCGGCCGGCGTCGGCACCGGCGGTGCCGAGACGAAGGTCTCCGCCGCGCGCATCGCCGCAGCGGGCGGCACCGCGGTCCTGATCACGGCGACGCCGCTCGTCGCCGACGCGCTCGAGGGCCGTGAGATCGGCACCTGGTTCGAGCCCGCGGACCCGCGTCACACGGCCGACGGGACCGCGCTGCTCGCCTAGGCTGGTCGCATGGCGCACACCTCCTCCGACCCCGACACCGCCGTGGACACGGCCGTCATCGACGAGCGGCTCGCCGCCGCCAAGGAGGCGTCCTACCGCCTCGCGACGGCACCCACCGCGTTGAAGGACGCCGCGCTCCAGGCCGTCGCACGGGTGCTCCGCGAGCGGACTGCCGAGATCGTCGCCGCGAACGCGGTCGACCTCGAGGAGGGCCGCGCGAACGACCTCGGCTCCGGACTCCTCGACCGGCTCGCGCTCGACGACCGCCGCATCGACGCCCTCGCCGATGCGGTGCTCGAGGTCGTGCAGCTCGAGGACCCGGTGGGGGAGACCGTCACCGGGCGCTCGCTGCCGAGCGGGGTACGCATCGATCAGGTCCGCGTGCCGCTCGGCGTCGTCGGAGCGATCTACGAGGCGCGCCCGAACGTCACCATCGACATCGCCGTGCTCGCCCTGAAGAGCGGCAACGCGGTCGTGCTGCGCGGGGGCACCGCGGCGCAGCACACGAACGAGGTGCTCGTCGACGTGCTGCGCGAGGCGCTCGAGTCGGTCGGCCTGCCGGGCGCGTCCGTGCAGAGCGTCGACGACTTCGGCCGCGCCGGGGCACGCCACCTCATGCAGGCCCGCGACTACGTCGACGTGCTCATCCCGCGGGGGAGCGCCGGCCTGATCCAGGCCGTCGTCGACGAGGCGAAGGTGCCGGTGATCGAGACCGGCGCCGGCGTCGTGCACATGTTCCTCGACGAGAGTGCCCGGGCCGACTGGGCCGTCGAGCTCGTCCACAACGCGAAGGTCCAGCGGCCGAGCGTGTGCAACGCGCTCGAGACCCTGCTGGTGCACCGCGCCGCCGCGGAGCGGCTCCTGCCGACGGTGCTCGACCGGCTCGAGGCATCCGGAGTGGTGGTACACGGCGACGAACGCGTCCGGGCCATCCGACCCGACGTGCTGCCCGTCTCCGACGCGGACTTCGCGACCGAGCACATGAGCCTCGAGATGTCGGTCGCCGTCGTCGACTCGCTCGACGACGCACTCCGGCACATCCGGCGGTTCTCGACGAAGCACACCGAGTCGATCGTCACGAACGACCTCGGCAACGCCGAGCGCTTCCTCAACGAGGTCGACGCGGCGGCCGTCATGGTGAACGCGTCGACGCGATTCACGGACGGCGGGGAGTTCGGGTTCGGCGCCGAGGTCGGCATCTCCACGCAGAAGCTGCACGCCCGCGGCCCCATGGGCCTGCCCGAGCTGACGAGCACCAAGTGGATCGTGCGCGGCGCCGGGCACGTGCGGGCCTGACCCCACTAGACTGTCCGATGGCGCGAGCGGCAGCAGCCGCGAACGCAGCAACGTGAAAGGAACGCCCGAATGAGCCTGGTGACCGGAATCCTCGCGACGAACGAGACGGTGAACGCGAGGGAGCTGCCCATCGAGCCGTTCTTCTACGGGCTGATCGCGTTCATCATCTTCGTGTCCCTCGCCCTGGTCACCCTCTCATACCGCGATGTCGCGAATCGCCACCGCGCGAAGGCCGAGGCGTACGCCGCGCGTCACGCGGGAGACGAGCACGCGGGGCACTGACCCGGGCACCCGATGACCGGCGAGCAGCGCCGACCCCGCGTCGGGGTCATGGGCGGCACCTTCGATCCGATCCACCACGGGCACCTGGTGGCCGCGAGCGAGGTGGCCCAGTCGTTCGACCTCGACGAGGTCGTCTTCGTGCCGACCGGTCGCCCGTCGTACAAGGACGTCGTCACCCCACCGGAGCATCGCTACCTGATGACGGTCATCGCGACCGCGTCGAATCCGCGGTTCACGGTGAGCCGGGTCGACATCGATCGCGAGAAGCCGACCTACACGATCGACACGCTGCACGACATCCGCCGCGATCGCCCCGACGCCGAGCTGTTCTTCATCACCGGCGCCGACGCGGTCGCGCAGATCCTCTCGTGGAGGGATGTCTCGGAGCTCTGGGACCTCGCCCACTTCGTGGCTGTGAGTCGCCCGGGACATGTGCTGTCCGTTTCTGGATTGCCGGAGCAGCACGTAAGCTTGCTTGAGGTACCGGCGCTGGCGATTTCGTCGACGGATTGCCGGGACAGGGTGCGCCGGGGTTTCCCGGTGTGGTACTTGGTGCCCGATGGGGTCGTCCAGTACATCTCCAAGCACCATCTCTACCGGAGTGTCGAATGACGTCGTCGCAGGAACCGCCGCTCACTCGTCGCGAGATTCGCGAGCGGGAGCGGCTTCAGGCCCAGGAGGCCGGTTCGGCGACCCCGGATGCCACGCCGCCGGCGGCTGCGCCCGCCGCGACGCCGCCGTTCGCCGGTGGCCCGGCACCCGCACGTCCGCCGCAGCCGGGCCCCCCGCAGCCGCCACAGCAGGCCCCCGCCTACGCGGCGCCTCGTCCCGTCGCGGCGCCCGCGCCCGTCGCCCCGCAGGTCTCGCCGTTCGCACCGCCGGCTCCGGCCGCACCGTCGTTCGCGCCCCCGCAGACCGGCCAGCCGGTGCGGCCAGCACCGCAGGGCCAGCCGGCACCGCCCCACCAGCAGGCTCCGTCCGCGCCGCCGAACGCCGCGCCGCGCCCGACGTGGACGCCGCCGGCCGCGGCGCCGCAGGCACCCGGCCCGCAGGTGCCGGTCGGGCAGGGGGCGCAACCGGGTCGCCCCGTCGACCAGGCCGCGAACCGCGGACCCGCGGGGCCCACGCGTTCCGCCGGCCGAGCACCCGAGCGCACGCTCACGCGTCGCGAGCTCCGGTCGCTGATCGACTCGCAGCACGTCGAGGGCGATGACGACGACGACTTCGACGCGCTCCTCGGCGACGCGTCGGTGCCGGCCTCACGTTCGAGCTCGGGTGCGCCGCAGGGCGGGGCGCCCGCTGCGCCCGCGCCCGGCCCGGTCCGCACGCCGGCACCCCACCAGGCTGCCGACGCAGCCCGGGCGGATGAGCCCGTCGCGCCCAAGCCGGCCGGCCATTGGACCGATCAGCTGAATCTCCCCGACGAGGAGCCCGAGCCCTTCGACCAGCTCCTCTCCCGTGGTGCGTCGTCGCACGGCGTGCCGACGACGACGAACGCGCTGATCCTGCCGACCCTGCCCGACCAGGGTTCGATCGGCGCCACCCTCGGCAGCGAGGTCATCGTGACGGGTTCGATCGACCTGCCCCGCAGCTACGGTGCGACCGGCCTGCACCCCAGCCAGATCGACTCGACCGACATCGACCGGCTCTTCGATCGCGACGACGACGCGGCCACCACCGGGGTCGCCCCCGTCGCGGCGACCAAGGCCATCAGCACGCAGGGCGGAGCCCGCACGATGATGGCCCCGCCCCAGAAGGAGGGCGTCAACGTCCCCCTCGTGCTCGCCGTCACGGCCGGCGTGCTCGCACTCGGCGTCGTCGCCACCCTCATCATCGGCGCCATGACGGGGTTGTTCTGATGCCCCGGCGCCCCATCGACCCGGAAGAGACGGCATGACCGCATCCGCCCACACTCTCGACCTGCTGGCCGCCGCCGCGCGTGCCGCCGACTCGAAGGGTGGGGAGGATCTCGTCGCGCTCGACGTGTCGGATCCCACCCCCTTCGCCGATGCCTTCCTGCTGGTGACCGGCGCGACCGAGCGCAACGTCGTCGCCATCGCCGAGGCCGTCGAGGAAGCCCTGGCGGAGGCCGGTGCGCCCGTGCACCGTCGCGAGGGCCGGCAGCACGCCCGATGGGTGCTGCTCGACTTCGGCGACCTCGTCGTGCACGTCTTCCACCGCGAGGACCGCATGTACTACGGGCTCGAGCGCCTCTGGCTCGACTGCCCGCCGATCGCCGTCGCACCCCTCCTCGTGGCCGACGAATCGGCCCCCACCGGGTGAGGCTCCCTCGATTTCGTTTCGAGGCAGATGCTGGTGTAATCTGAATCTGTTGCCGCCGAGAGGTGGAAACGAAAACGAAGATGATCTTGATCATCGACGGGTCTGTGGCGCAGCTGGTAGCGCACCTGCATGGCATGCAGGGGGTCAGGGGTTCGAGTCCCCTCAGATCCACCAAAAACCCCTGATGAATCTCAAGATTCTCAGGGGTTTTCTCGTTGGCGGACGGCCGTTACGAGGCGATGCGGCCTTTTGGAGCCTTCTTCCTCTCATGTGGCTGATCCGTCGGGGCGGCAAGAGGCCCACAGGCATCCACAGCCTTCGCCACCTGAAGCTGAACATCTCGGCTTGATGCGCACTCCTACGGAGGATGAACGAATCAGCCCAACCCAACGTCCCGGGATCGCGGTTCGTCGAGAACCTCCGCGATTACCTCAGCGTCGACGAGCTGGCGCAGTACCGCGGGATGCCGGCCAACCAGCACAGACTCCCCGAGCCCGGGGCTGTCTTGGATCTGGATTCATCCCCAAACACCTGCAACTGACGGCAATCTCGGCCATTACAGTCCAGCTGGATGACCTCTTACGCCCTCTTAGTTACTGGCATCCACAACCAACCAGGTGCGCTCGAGCCGGGCTGCCAATCTGTCAAGGGGTCAGGGGTTCGAGTCCCCTCAGATCCACCAAAGCCCCTGACGAATCAAATGATGAGTCCCCCGGCGTTTCTGGAGACTGATTTCCTTGGAAGGATCGTCTTCATGGCACGTCCCAGTAAGTACCCGCGCGAGCTTCGTGAGCGCGCTGTCCGGATGGTCGTCGAGGTACGGCCGGACTATCCGAGCGAGTATCAGGCGATGACCGCGGTCGCCGGGATGCTCGGCATCGGTTCGCCCGAGACCGTGCGGACCTGGATGCGCCGGCAGCAGGTCGACGCGGGCGTGCGGCCCGGGCTCACGACGGATGCGCAGGCCGAGCTCAAGCGCCTCAAGCGTGAGAACGCGGAGTTGCGTCGTGCGAACGAGATCCTGAAGGCGGCTTCGGCTTTCTTCGCGGCCGAGCTCGACCGGCCAGTGAAGCGGTAGTCGCGTTCATCCAGGCGCACAAGGACCGTACCGATGGTGGGCTGCGGTGGGGTGTCGAGCCGATCTGCGCGGTGCTCAGCGAGCATGGCTGCAAGGTCGCCCCATCGACGTACTACGACGCCACGGCGCGTAAGCCCTCGGCGCGGGAACGCGCTGACGAACGGTGGAAGCCGATCATCCTGGGCACGTGGGAGCAGCATCACCGCCGGCTCGGTGCCCGGAAGCTCTGGCTCCGGTTACGCCGTGACGGGCACGACATCGCCCGGTGCACGGTCGAGCGGTTGATGCGCGACCTCGGGATCGGCGGGGTGGTGCGCGGCAAGCGCAAGCATCCGGCCGATGTTGATCCGCGGGAAACCCGGCCGAGTGATCTCATCGATCGGCACTTCCGTCGGTTCCGCACGAACCAGCTCTGGGTCGCTGACTTCACGTACGTGTGGACGTGGTCGGGGTGGGTGTACGTCGCGTTCGTGTTCGACGCGCACTCGCGCCGGATCATCGGCTGGCGGGCCGCCACGAGCATGACGACGCCGCTCGTGCTGGACTGCCTCGAGATGGCGTTCTTCACACGGCGGCGCGAGGGCGTCACCGGCTTCGCTGGGCTGACGCACCACACGGACGCGGGCAGCGTCTACACCTCGATCGCCTTCACCGACCGGCTCGTCGAGGAAGGCATCGATCCGTCCGTCGGGTCCGTGGGCGATGCGTACGACAACTCCCTCGCGGAATCCCAGATCGGGTTGTACAAGTCCGAGCTCATCCATCACGAGGGCCCGTGGCGCGACGTCGAACAGGTCGAAGCCGCGACCGCGGCGTGGGTGACGTGGTTCAACCACGAACGCACGCACGGCTCGATCGACGACCTCACGCCACTCGAGCTCGAGCACCTCGACTACGCTCGCACCGAACCCCTCGAACGAGCGGGCTGACACCAGCACCACACTCTCCGGACACGCCGGGGGGACTCATGATTCGTCAGGGGGTTTCGTTGGAATGGGCTGAAGGCAGGCCGCTGGGGCTGTTCTGGTCTACTTTTCAGGAGAATGACGGGACCGTTCCGGCGAACCGGTTCGTCGACGTGCTGGGGGGAGTATCTCGGCGTCGACGAGTTGGCGTAGTACCTGCAGCTCTCCATACGCACGATCTGCCGTTGGCGTCACGAATGAACCGGCCGGAAGGCCACCAAGCTCGCCATATTCCTGCGATTCAGGCGAGGGAACGTCCAGGCCTGGCTGAACGCCCGACCGACCGAGAAACTGCTGTCGGTCTTCCGCCTGACCCGAAGGGTCACCAAGACCGACAGCAGTCCGCACCTCGAGGCTGACGGCTCAAGCCCGCCGGCGTTCCAGTATCTGCTGTTTCCCGCTCGTGTCAGCCGCCGTACACGTTCACGATCGCGTTCGGGCCCTGGTCCGGGCCGGAGGTGACCTCCATGCCTTGGATCTGCGGGATCCCCCCGGCTGCCCAGCCCCAAACACCCTCGAACGCGTAGTCGACCGGGTCGAGCTGCTTCGTCGTCGGACCATTGAACGTGTCGTACCCGATGAGAGCCGTCGCGGTGAACTCGGCGTTGAATGTCTCGGGCATCGGGGAAAGGCGTGCGGAGTCGGTGAGCGTCCATACAGCGGTGAAGGAGTCGGAGAACGGGCTACCGCCGAGCGCTCGGATGCCGCACCCCTCCGGCTCACCCTGGCCGGTCGCGAAGCATCGGTCGAGGAACCGGGCGAACTGAGACGTGAGCTCATGGCCGACCTTCGCCAGGTCCGGGCGGATGAGGTCGTTGTCGAAGTCCTCGGTCACAGCGACGCTGTCGCCTGCGCGGAGTTCGAAGAACTCGGACGCGCGGTAGGTGATCGGGTACACCGCAGGGAGGACCGACAGCGGCTTGTCGGCGCCCGTGATGTACGCGTTCGCTTCACCGTCGACCTGACCGACCTCGTGGGTGCTCACCAACCCGAGCTTCCAATTCCGGTCCTCGTCGGCGATGACCGGCACGACGGTCTCCCACGTCTTCCCGTCGAGCTCGTAGGCGACCGGGAACAGCCATTCGACATCATCAATCCCGTCACCCTCGCCGGTGATGCGGATGTTCGTCGGAGTTGCGGATGCCGCCTCGATGCCGGCGAGGATCTCGATGGCCGCATCGCCGGGGAGTAGCTCTGCGAGCCGGTCGGTGTCGCCTCCCTCCCACGCCTCGAGGAACGACGCGGCAACGGCACGGGCGTCCGGCCTCTGCCCGGCGACGGTGCCGACGATGGTGCCGGCGGCCGCAAGGATGGCGACCGCGGCGCACGTGACGATCCAGACGATGCGACGCCGACGCGTCTTCTCTGCAGGGGAGGGTTCAGCGGTGACGGTCACTGGTGTTCGGTCCTTTCGATACGGTACGAAATTCCGACCATATCGTTCAGGTAACTCTCAGGAAACTCGAGGCAGCCTCGCCGCCGGACGAAGACGATCACGTGAACGCCCCTATCCCTCAGCCGTGAATGCGGACGCTGCGCCTCCCGTCGTTCTGGCCGCGTCGGTCGTCCGCGCCATTTCGGTCCACGAATACGGAGACTCGTCACGCACGGGTCTTGACCACGCCGACGGCGCGTCGCTTTACTGTGACTCACGGTCGACGTCATCCCCAGGAGGCGAAGTGCATCCGACTCTGCTCGAGACGCTGGCAGCGTGGCTGCTGATCGTCGCGTTCGTGATCTCGTTGGCGTACGAGCTGTGGCGAGCGTCCGCGAAGGCGGGCGCGTCACGGCACGACTCGTGGCGGGCGTTCCTGGTCTGGAACCTCTGGCTCTACGTCGTCGCGGCGGTCGTGATCGTCCTGCTGCTGGCGGCGGTGCCGGGTGCGGCATGGGTGGGCCTGGTCTTCTCGGCGCTGATCGTCGTGGTCTCGATCTTCTACTACAACCCGGTCATCATGCTGGAGCGCAAGCCGGGGCTCGTCGACTGGGTCGAGGACCTCCTGTACACGGGGCTCCTGTTCGTGGTGGTCGCGTTCCTGTGGCTCGAAGTCGCGGGCCTGGCGCTCGCCTGACCCCCTGATGCCGGCTCTGCCGCCGTCGTGCGGCGTGCCGGGTTGACCCGGTTCGGGGTCCGTCACAGAATTGGCGGGTACGCCCACCAGCAACAGGGGTACGCCCACGAGCAACAGGGGGAAGACGGATGGCCGACGCAGACACCCGGTCCACGGCGAACGACCCGACGAGGGTGATGTCGACGGCCGACGACCCGACGTGGTCCCTCGAGGCCTCCGCCATCGCCCAGGAGGCGGTCCCGCGAACGGATCCGGCGCACACCGAGGTCATCGCCGCCCCGGCCGAATCCGCCGCCGCGTCGGCCAAGCCCGGCGTCCGCCCGTGGAGCAGCGACCTCCGGTTCATGTTCGTGGTCCTGGTCGCCATCGTGACCCTGTTCCTCGCGTTCGCCCTCCTCATCGCGTTCAGCCCGACCGGGGCTGCGATCAGCGCGCTCGCGGTCATCGCGGCGCCCATCGCGACGATGGTGGCGGCCTACTACGGCATCTCGCTCGCGCTGAAGCAGGTGCGCGACGCACGTGAGGCCGCTGAGGCGGCCGATGCCCGCGCCCGCGCCGCCGAGGCGGCCGCGCGCGAGGCCGACGCGTGGGCTGCCCAGCTCGAGTCGGGTCTGCGCGTCGGCGTCGCGAAGCTGCGTGCCTCGGGCATCGACACCCGCGACGTGGAGCGCGCAGCCGGGACTCCCGCCGACTTCTTCTGATCCGCTGAGGAGGCGGGCTGCAGCGCAGCCCGTCGGGTCAGTGGTTCCAGTTCTCCAGCGCCTGCGCCGGCGGCCGCCCGGTCACCTCGGCGCGGATCAGGTGCGATCGCGTCGAGACCACGCCGGGCGCCTGCTGGATGTCCCGCAGGATCGCCTGGCTGAGCTGCTCGTGGTCGGGCGCGCTCACGGTGAGGATGAGGTCGACCTCGCTCGCGACCGCCTGCACCTTCTCGACGAACGGCAGCGCTGCGAGGCGGGCGGCGATCTCCTCCCACGCACCGGGCTCGACGCGCACCACGACGAGTGCGCAGCTGCGCAACCCGATCGACTCGCGGTCGATCTGGGCGCCGTAGCCGGTGATGACGCCGCGGACCTGGAGGTGCTGGATGCGGTTGTGCGCGGCCGTGCGGGAGATGTGGACGCGATCGGCGAGCGTGCGCACCGAGAGGCGACCGTCGCGGCTCAACTCGGCCACGATGCGGCGGTCGATGGCGTCGAGCGGGTCGGCGCCGGACACTGCGGATTCGGTCATCGTCGTCCTCGGAATCTGCGCCCAGCCTAGCGCCAGCGAGCGCGGCCGAGGAGGGGCATCCGTCAGCGTGCGCGAGTGCGCGCGGCGACGCGCCTGAGCGCAAGATGCATCGGGATGCGTCGCACGGGGGCGGGGACCGCGAGGCGGCTCGCAGCGACGACGGTGAACCATCCGTCGGCGGCGCGCTCGACGCGCGGCGTCCAGCGGAACCCGTAGGCCTCGCGGACGACCGGGGGGAGCAGCGCGGCCGTCATGAGGCGGACGGGCGGCAGGGCGGCGCGGAGCGGCGTCGGGAGGTTCGGCGTGACGAGGAGGGAGCGGGCGACGTCGCGCGCCTCCGGTCCGACGCGGAGTCCGGTGAGCCGGGTCGTCCACCAGTCGTCGAACTCGTGCCGCGTGTCGGGCCATCCGGCCCGGGTGGCCTGGAGCCGGGATCCGAGCGGGCCGTACCCGCGCACGATCGCGTCGGCGACTTCCGGCTCGAACCGGGCCGACACCCGCTCGTGCACGGCGAGCGCCATCGCGAGCAGCGTCGAGGCCACCCACCGCTGGGCGTCGTCGTCGAACGCGTTGTACGCGGGTGCGCCGTCGGCGGCCGGCCCGCGGACCGGAGCATGGCGGGCGTTCACCTCGCGAACGGCGGCCGCGACGAGCCGGTCGTCGCCGAACCCGACCGTGTAGGCGTAGTCGAGCGTCGCCCGGAGGCGGCCCATCGGATCCTCCTGGAAGCCGCTGTGCCTGGCGACGCCGCGCGCGACGCGCGGATCGGCGAGTTGCAGCAGGATCGCGGCGGCGCCCCCGACGAGCAGCGTCGCATCGCCCGAGTAGCGGCGGAAGATCTCGCGGTCGGTGGCGTCCATCAATACCAGTTGTACCGCTCCGAGTGCGCCCACGCGCCACATGGCGAGCCGTACCTCGCCGCGATGTACCCGAGACCCCAGTCGACCTGCGTGCGGCCGTTGGTCCGCCAGTCGGCGCCGGCGGAGGCCATCTTGCTGCCGGGGAGTGACTGCGGGATCCCGTACGCACCGCTCGAGGCGTTGTACGCGTCGGCCCGCCAGCTCGACTCACGGGTCCACAGCAACACCAGGCACTGGTACTCGCCGTCGCCCCACCCGTACGCACCGATCGCGCTCCGCGCGTACGCCTTGTGCCCGGCTGGATCGACGACGACGCCACTGGGCGGGGGAGCGGTGCTGCCTGCGCCGCCGGAGGCGGCTGCCGCGGCTGCCGCGGCGGCAGCTTCCCGGGCCGCCGCCTCGGCGCGCGCCTGCTCGCCGATGCGGTAGCGGCGCTCGAGGTCGGCGGTGGAGTCCCGGAGGCTCGCGAGCTGGGCGTAGAGCGTCTCGATGGCGGCACGCTGCTCGGCGAGCGCGGCCTCCGCGGCCCGGTGGGCCGCCTCCGCCTCGGCGGCGCGGTCTGCGGCCTCGCGCGCGAGCCGGTCGCGTTCCTGCTCGGCGACGGCCGCCTGGTCGCTCAGTGCCGTCGAAGCCGAACGGTCGACCTGGGCCTCGGCGGCGACCGAGGCGGTGAGGTCGGCGATCCGCGCGGAGCGCGCGAGGCGCTGGAGCAGCTCCGCTGCGGTGCCGGGGTCGTCGGATCCTTGGCCGAGGAGCGCGAGCGTCGGGTCGACGCCCCCGGTGCGGGCAAGCAGCGCGGCGCTGCGACCGAAGCGTGCGGCCGAGGCATCCGCCCGGGCCGTCGCCTGGGCCGAGGCATCGCGCAAGGTGGTGGCGCGCAGCGACGCGGTCACCCGGGCGGCTTCGGCGGTGGATGCCACGGCGGCGGCCTCGACGGCCGCGTCGCCGAGGCGGCCCGATTCGACCTCGAGATCGGCGATGAGCCCGTCGATGCGCGTCGCCTCGGCCTCGCGGGCGGTGACGTCGGCCTTCGCTGCGGCGACCTCGTCCCACGTCGGGTAGTCCTCGGCCGCTGCGGGGGAGAGGGGCAGCAGGGCGAGGACCAGTCCGGCAGCCGCGGCGAGCGCGACCGCCCGGTGGACCCGTGCACGAGCCATGCCACCCCCGTTGATCCAGCCCGTCCCTGAGCGCGCGAGTCTACCCACGGGTCGTCGGCGCGGCCGCAGGGACACGCGTCGCATGGACAGGCCGCGGGCGGTGCCGGATTCCTGAGAAAGTCCTGAGTGCGGGGGCCTCGGGGAATGCCCCCGGCGTCTCCATGCGTTTGCATGGGAGAATCGTCGGGAGACCGACCCGCATACGACTGGAGACATCGACGCATGACGACCACCGCCTCGACCATCGAGATCCCCGGCTACCGCGCCGGCACCTGGACCATCGACCCGACCCACAGTGAGGTCGGCTTCAGCATCCGTCACCTCATGATCAGCAAGGTGAAGGGCAAGTTCGAGCGCTTCGAGGCGACCTTCGTCACCGCCGAGGACCCGCTGGACTCGACGGTCACCGCGTCGGCTGAGGTCGCCTCGATCAACACGAACGAGCCCAACCGCGACGGTCACCTCCGCACCGGCGACTTCTTCGAGGCCGAGACGTACCCGACCATCGACTTCGTCTCGACCGGCGTACGCGTCGAGGGCGGCGACTTCAAGGTGGACGGCGACCTCACCATCCGCGGCATCACCAAGCCCGTCACGTTCGACTTCGACTTCGGCGGCTTCGGCGGCGACCCGTACGGCAACTACAAGGGCGGCGCCACCGCCAAGGCCGTCATCAACCGCGAGGACTTCGGCCTCACCTACAACGCCGCACTCGAGACCGGCGGCGTGCTCCTGGGCGACCAGGTCACCATCACGCTCGAGCTGCAGGCCGCGCTCCAGCAGTAATCGCGACGCGACAGGGAGGGCGGGACGGTTTCGGCCGTCCCGCCCTCCGGTGCGTTCCGGGGCGTGATCCTCCGTGCCGCCTCAGCCGTCGGCCGCTTCGAGCGCCAGCAACGGCACCCCGCGGAACGCGGCCCACGCCTCGAGCGCGCGTCGATACCCGCCCGGGGCAATCGCATCGCCGAACCCTTCGAGGGTGACGGATGTCCCGCCGCGGGTGTCCCGCCGCCGCCAGGTGCCCGTCACCCAGCCACGGTCGACGAGGATCGGCTGGAACACGCCGTTGCCGCCCGGGACCACCTTCCGTGCGTCGTCCGGGGCGCAGACGACCGATCGGTCGGCGTAGCCGAGGAAGTACTCGTCGAACGCCGCGAGCGCGAGTCGGCCGCCCGGTCGGGCCGCTGCCGCTGCCGCTGCCCGCGCCGGCTCCTCGGCGCCGACCGCGACCAGCCGTTCGGCGTCGAACTCCGCCAGCGCCTCGCCCGCGACCGCCCGCGCCCGTCGGGCGTCGCCGAGCGTGAGGCCCGCCCACCAGGCGAAGTCGGCCACGGTCACCGGCCCATGTCCGGTGGCGTACGCCGTGAGCAGCCGGGTAAGGGTCTCGTCGCGCGCGTCGTCGCCGGCGCCTGCCGGCGGACCCGGCGCCCACTCGTCGAGCAGCACGAACGACTGCGTCCGGCCGTCGACCGGCCCGCAGCAGACGAGCGCCTCGAGGGCGAAGCGCCACACCAGGTGGTAGCCGCGCTGGCCGCCCGTCGCGATCCCGGCGCCCTCCCACGCGGCGAAGAGCTCGTCGCGGGTGCGTGTGCGCGCGGCGAGCTCGGCGACGACGATCCGCCGCGCCTCGGCGACGACGGCCGCATCGAGACCGAGGTCGCGGTGGCGGGTGGTGAGCCGGCGGAACTCGCGCGGCGCGGTGAGCGCCAGCACCGGTCGCACGAGCGCCGCGGGCATGAGGTGCAGCGTGCCGCGCAGCGGCCAGGTCCGCACGATCGCCCGGGACTCGATCGCGGCATCGACGTCGGCCTCGCGCGCACCCGCCACCCGTGCGCCGAGCACCCACTTCGCCGCGCCCAGGTCCTGCGCCTGCACCGCCCCGAGCCGTTCCACGGCTGCCGTGATCGACGGCAGCCCGCCGCCGGCGAGGCCGTGGGCGGCGAGACGGGCGGCACGCAGGCGCGAGACATCCGATGCGGTGGCCATGCCGGAAGCCTGCACCCACCCGGCGACACCGCGGTCGCGCCGCACGGATAGACTGGGAGGCTGTGCCGCTCGGCACGTCAGCATCCCGCACGAACCCCGGAGGAATCGCCGTGCTCGCCGTCCACGACCTCGAGATCCGAGTTGGCGCGCGCGTCCTCATGGAGAACGTCGGCTTCCGCGTCTCCGCGGGCGACAAGATCGGCCTCGTCGGCCGGAACGGCGCCGGCAAGACCACCCTCACGAAGACGCTCGCGGGGGAGACCCTCCCGACCGACGGCCGCATCGAACGATCCGGCGAGATCGGCTACCTGCCGCAGGATCCGCGCTCCGGCGACCCCGAGATGCTCGCCCGTACGCGCATCCTCGACGCCCGCGGGCTCGGCTCGCTCGTGCTCGGCATGCACGAGGCGTCGCACCTGATGGGCTCCGACGACCCCGCCGTCGCCGCGAAGGCGATGAAGAAGTACGGCAACCTGACCGACCGCTTCACCGCGCTCGGCGGCTACGCGGCCGAGGCCGAGGCGGCGTCGATCGCCTCGAACCTCAACCTGCCCGACCGCATCCTCGACCAGCCGCTGAAGACCCTGTCGGGCGGTCAGCGCCGCCGTATCGAGCTCGCGCGCATCCTCTTCTCCGACGCCGACACGATGATCCTCGACGAGCCGACGAACCACCTCGACGCCGACTCGGTCGTGTGGCTGCGCGAGTTCCTCAAGGGGTACAAGGGCGGCGTCATCGTGATCAGCCACGATGTCGAGCTCGTCGGCGAGGTGGTGAACCGCGTCTTCTACCTCGACGCGAACCGCTCGGTCATCGACATCTACAACATGGGCTGGAAGCACTACCTCCGCCAGCGCGCCGCCGACGAGGAGCGCCGCAAGAAGGAGCGGATGAACGCCGAGAAGAAGGCGTCGGCGCTCCAGCTGCAGGCCGCCCGCTTCGGCGCGAAGGCCTCGAAGGCCGCCGCGGCCCACCAGATGGTCGCCCGCGCCGAGAAGCTGCTGTCGGGCCTCGAGGAGGTGCGCCAGAGCGACCGGGTCGCCAAGCTGCGGTTCCCGACGCCCGCACCCTGCGGCCGGACGCCGCTCACCGCCAGCGACCTGTCGAAGTCGTACGGCTCGCTCGAGATCTTCACGGCGGTCGACCTCGCGATCGATCGCGGCACGAAGGTCGTCATCATCGGCCTGAACGGCGCCGGCAAGACGACGCTGCTGCGCATCCTCGCGGGAGTCGACACGCCCGACACCGGGCTCGTCGAGCCCGGGCACGGCCTGCGGATCGGCTACTTCGCGCAGGAGCACGAGACCATCGAGGTCGCGCGCACCGTGCTGCAGAACATGGTGAGCGCCTCGCCGAACCTGACCGAGACCGAGGCGCGCAAGGTGCTCGGCTCGTTCCTGTTCACCGGCGACGACGTGCACAAGCCCGCCGGCGTGCTCTCGGGCGGCGAGAAGACCCGTCTCGCGCTCGCGATGATCGTCGTGTCGGGGGCCAACGTGCTGCTCCTCGACGAGCCGACGAACAACCTCGACCCGGCCAGCCGCGACGAGATCCTCGACGCGCTCGCCCACTTCGAGGGCGCCGTGGTGCTGGTCTCGCACGACCCGGGCGCCGTCGAGGCGCTGAACCCGGAGCGGGTGCTCATCCTCCCCGACGGCGTCGAGGACCACTGGTCGGCCGAGTACCAGGAGCTCATCGAGCTGGCGTGAGGTCGGCGCGGAGCGCTCGTCGCGCACCAGCCTCGCCGCGGCGACCGTGACGGCCGCGCCAGCTCGGTCGCGCCGCGTCAGCCGCGATCGAGGATCTCGTCCTCGACGTCGGCGTCGCGTCCGCCGCGCGAGGTCCGCGACGCGCGGCTCGGCCGCGCCGTCGGCGTGCCCGAGCGGGCGCCGCGATCGTCGCGGTCGCGGCCCGTGCCTCCGGCGGTTCCGGATGCCGCGAGCAGTGCCTTGCGCTCCTGGTTCGCCGCCCACCCGAGGCCGACGAACGCCATCAGGGCGAACACGAACCACTGCAGCGCGTACGACAGGTGCGGGCCCTCGTCGCGCACGGGTCGCGAGAACGCGAGCGGCGGCTCGGAGGCCTCGTCGCCCTGCTGCACGAGCAACCCGTACGCGCCCGTGTACGACGGCTCGCCGACCCGGTCGGCGAGCTCGTCGAGGTCGATCGTCGCGAGCTCGGCCCCGGCGGCCGTGCGTCCGGCGATCGTGCCCTCGCCGGCCTTCAGCCGCACGACGGCGTCGACCGGCCCGGCGGGGGGCGCCGCGTACTCCGACGGCCGGCCGTCGGACCCCTGCGAGATCCAGCCGCGATCGACGAAGAAGACCGTGCCGTCGTCGAGGCGGAAGGGCGTCACGACCTCGAAGCCCGACGCGCCCTGGTACGGACGGTTCCGCACCACGACCTCCTCGTCGGCGAGGTACTCGCCGGACAGCGCGACGACGCGCCAGCGCTGGTCGATGTCGAAGCCGGCGGAGTCCGGCAGGGCCTCGGTCACGGGGACCGGGTCGGCGTCGTAGTTGCGGTCGATCCTCGCGATCTCCGCCTGCGCCTCGGCGCGCCGGTTCAGTTGCCAGGTGCCGAGCGCGCAGCACGCGATCGCGAAGACGACGACGAGCGCGAGGTAGCCGGCCCACCGCTTCGAGCGGAGGAATCCCCACTCGTTCACGAGGCCGCCTCGCCGGCGGCGGGGGAGCTGCCCGAGTCGGCCGCGGCGGAGCCCGCCGCGTCGCCCGCGAACGCCGACACCGCGACGGGGAACGACCGCGCCTCCAGGAAGCCCTGCAGGTACTCCACGTGCTCGTCGCACGCGAGCCAGGTCTTGGTGCGCCCGTCGGTGTGGATGCGGGGGTTGCGCCAGTCGATGCGCCAGGTCGCCGCCTCGCGGCAGCCGGCGCGCGAGCAGGTGTCCGCCTCGGGGGCGGTGCCGGGAAGGCCGATCATCGGTCGCCCTCCTCGGTCGGCGCGGTCTCGGGTGCGCGATCGGATGCCTCGCCCGGGGCATCCGATGCCCGGGTGACGTCCGGGCGGCCCGGGACCTCCGACGGGTTCGTGGGAGTGGACGGGCTCGCGGGAAGCGCGCCGACCGGTGGGGCGACCTGCTCGCCGCGCGACGACCCGACGTTCGCGAGCACGACCGCGACGTACGGCAGGAAGATCGCGCCGGCGGCGAAGATCCAGAGCCACCAGCCGCGCGCGAAGAGCATGCAGAAGATGCAGAGCACGCGGATCGACATGGTGATCGTGTACTTCACCATGCGCGACTTCCGCTCCGCCTCTGGCGAGGGCGGCAGCGAGGTGATCGTGTACTGCTGCTTCATGCTGGTCGCCGCGGGATCCGCGCGGCGTTCCTCCTGCTCAAGCCTACGTCGCGCGGGGGCGGCCGGCGGCCCCGGGTGCCACTCGTTCGCGTCGCTAGACTGGCCCACGGCCGTTCGGCCGTGGAATCGACGAAGTGGAGCCCTGGGCGATGACGATCCGTACTGTGCTGGTGACCGGCGGCAACCGTGGCATCGGCTATGCCATCGCCGAGGCGTTCGTCGCAGCCGGCCACCGAGTGGCGGTCACCGCTCGCTCCGGTGAGGGCCCTGCGGGCACGCTCACGGTTCGCGCCGACGTCACCGACGCCGAGTCGATCGACCGCGCGTTCACCGAGATCGAGGCCGAGCTCGGCCCGGTCGAGGTCGTCGTCGCGAACGCCGGCATCACCCGCGACACCCTGCTGCTGCGCATGACCGAGGACGACTTCACGTCCGTCGTCGACACCAACCTCACGGGCGCGTTCCGCATCGTCAAGCGGGCCTCGAAGGGGATGCTCCGCGCGAGGTTCGGTCGCGTCATCCTGATCTCCAGCGTCGTGGGCCTCCTGGGCTCGGCCGGCCAGGTCAACTACTCCGCGTCGAAGGCCGGCCTCGTCGGCTTCGCCCGCTCGCTCACCCGCGAGCTCGGCGGCCGCGGCATCACGGCGAACGTCGTCGCGCCGGGCTTCATCCGCACCGACATGACCGACGAGCTCGACGACGCGCTGCGCGCCGAGTACCTCAAGCAGATCCCCGCCGGCCGGTTCGCCGAGCCGAGCGAGGTCGCCAAGGCCGTCGAGTGGCTCGCGGGCGACGACGCGGCGTACATCTCGGGCGCCGTGATCCCCGTCGACGGCGGTCTCGGCATGGGGCACTGACCGCACGTCATCCCCGACAGACCGCGAACGCCGGGCCCCACGGGGCCCGGCGTTCGTCGTCGGTCGCGCCCCGCGTCAGCCGCGGAGGCCGAGCAGCGGCAGCACCTGGCCGAGGTCGGGCGTGTCGATCGCGACGTCCGCCTGCGCCCGCACGATCGGCTTCGCGCAGAAGGCCACGCCGAGTGCGGCGGCGCCGAGCATGCGCAGGTCGTTCGCGCCGTCGCCGATCGCCGCGGTGCGGTGCAGCGGGATGCCGCTGGCGTCGGCCCACTCGCGGAGCGCGGCCGCCTTCGCGTCGGCGTCGACGATCGCGCCGTCGACCCGGCCGGTGAGGACGCCGCCGTCGAGCTCGAGCCGGTTCGCCCGGCAGAAGTCGAGTCCGAGCCGTTCGGCCAGCGGGTCGAGGAGCTCGTGGAATCCGCCGGACACCACGCCCACCCGGCCGCCGGCCGCGTGGACCGCGTCGATCAGCTCGACGACGCCGGGCGTCGGCGTCATCCGCTCGCGGACCGAGGCGAACACCGACGCGTCGAGCCCGGCGAGCGTCGCCACGCGCTCGCGCAGGCTCGCCGCGAAGTCGAGCTCGCCGCGCATCGCGCGCTCGGTGACCTCGGCGACCTGCTCCAGGGAGCCGGCGGCCTCGGCCAGCAGTTCGATGGCCTCCTCGCGGATCAGCGTGGAGTCGGCGTCCAGCACGACGAGCGGCCCGGTGACCGGGCCGGTGGTCGCGGCGGTCACGCGGTGGCCCGGACGCGCGAGCCCTTGCCCACGACGGTGAGGCCGGAGTCGGTCACGATGAAGCCGCGCGCGAGGTCCTCGGCGCGATCGATGCCGACGCGTGCGCCCTCCTCGACGACGACCTCCTTGTCGAGGATGGCCCGGCGCACGGTGGCGCCGGCCTCGATGCGGGCGCGGTCGAACAGGATCGAGTCGGCGACGTGCGCGCCCGACCCGACGATCGCCCACGGCCCGATGACGCTGCGCTCGAGGTGCGCGCCCGAGATCACCGACCCGAGGCCGACGATGGAGTCGATGACGGTGCCGAGGGCGCCGCGCGCGTCGCGCGTGAACTTCGCGGGCGGGCTGTTCAGCTGCTGCGAGAAGATCGGCCACTCGCGGTTGTAGAGGTTGAACACCGGCAGCACCGAGATGAGGTCCTGGTGGGCCTCGAAGTACGAGTCGATCGTTCCCACGTCGCGCCAGTAGTAGCGGTCGCGGTCGGTCGACCCCGGCACGTCGTTGCGCATCAGGTCGTAGACGCCGGCCGTGCCCTGGGCCACGAAGGAGGGGATGATGTCGCCGCCCATGTCGTGGCTGGAGTCGGTGCGCTCGCCGTCGCGCAGCACCGCGTCGATCAGCGCCTCGGCGTCGAACACGTAGTTGCCCATCGACGCGAGCACCTGCTTGGGCGCATCGGGCAGGCCGGTGGGCTTCTCCGGCTTCTCGAGGAACTGCTTGATCTTGGTCGGGTCCGTCGGGTCGACCTCGATCACGCCGAACTGGTTCGCGAGCGAGATCGGCTGGCGGATCGCCGCGACGGTCGCCTTCGCGCCCGACTCGACGTGCGCGTCGACCATCTGGTCGAAGTCCATGCGGTACACGTGGTCGGCGCCGACCACGACGATGAGGTCGGGCTGCTCGTCGTAGATGAGGTTCAGGCTCTGCAGGATCGCGTCGGCCGAGCCCGAGAACCAGCGCTTGCCGAGCCGCTGCTGCGCGGGCACGGACGCGACGTACGAGTTGAGCATGCCGGGCAGGCGCCAGGTCTGCGAGATGTGGCGGTCGAGGCTGTGCGACTTGTACTGCGTGAGCACGACGATCTGTCGGAGCCCCGAGTTGACGAGGTTCGACAGCGCGAAGTCGATGAGGCGGTACTGGCCGCCGAACGGCACCGCGGGCTTGGCCCGGTCTTCGGTGAGGGGCATGAGACGTTTGCCCTCGCCACCGGCGAGGACGATTCCGAAGACCTTGCGCGCTGCCATGCGCCCAGCGTACCCAGCGAACGCCCATCGGCGTGCAGGCGTGCGACGCCGGGCGAAACGGGTGCTGCGCTAGCGTGGGCGCATGCGCGTCGACCTGCTGACCAGAGAGTATCCGCCCGAGGTCTACGGGGGTGCCGGCGTCCACGTCGGCGAGCTCGTCCGAGCCCTTCGCCGGCGCATCGACGTGCAGGTCCGCTGCTTCGGCGCCCCGCGCGACGAGGCCGGCACGTTCGCCTACGCGACCCCCTCCGGGCTCGCCGACGCGAACGCCGCGATCGCGACCCTCGGCGTCGACCTGGAGATGGCGCAGGATGCCTCGGGCGCCGACCTGGTGCACTCGCACACCTGGTACGCCAACTTCGCCGGGGCGACGGCCAAGCGCCTCCACGGCATCCCGCACGTCGTCACCGCGCACAGCCTCGAGCCGCTCCGCCCGTGGAAGGCCGAGCAGCTCGGAGGCGGCTACCGCGTCTCGTCGTGGGCCGAGCAGACCGCCTTCGAGGAGGCCGATGCGGTGATCGCGGTGAGCGGCGGCATGCGCCGGGACATCCTGCGGGCGTACCCGACCATCGATCCCGATCGCGTCGAGGTCGTGTACAACGGCATCGACCTCGCCGACTGGGCCCCGAACGACGACGCCGATGCGGTTCGCGCGCTCGGCGTCGACCCCGATGCGCCCTCGATCGTGTTCGTCGGCCGCATCACCCGCCAGAAGGGACTGCCGTACCTCCTGCGCGCCGCGCGCCTGCTTCCGCCGGAGGTGCAGCTGGTGCTGTGCGCGGGCGCACCCGACACGCCCGAGATCATGGCCGAGGTCACCGGCCTGGTCGAGCAGCTCCGCGCGGAGCGCGCCGGGGTCGTCTGGATCGACCGCCACCTGCCGCGTCCCGAGCTCACCGCCCTGCTGACGCGGGCGACGGCGTTCGTGTGCCCGTCGGTGTACGAGCCGCTCGGCATCGTGAACCTCGAGGCCATGGCCTGCGGGGCTCCGGTCGTCGGCACCGCGACCGGCGGCATCCCCGAGGTCGTCGACGACGGCGTCACGGGCGTGCTCGTGCCGATCGAGCAGGTGCAGGACGGCACCGGCACCCCCGTCGACCCCGACCGCTTCGTCGTCGATCTCGCCGCGGCGCTCACCGCCGTCGTGTCGGACCCGGCGCGGGCTGCGGAGATGGGCGCGGCGGGCCGCCGGCGGGCCGAGGAGCACTTCGCGTGGACGTCCATCGCGGACCGCACGATCGAGGTCTACGAGGGCGTGCTGGCGCGCTCGCGGGGCTGACCCGGCGTGGCCGGATGCCTCGTTCCGTCCCGATAGCATGGATGGCATGGCGAGTACGGTTCTGAACTTCCGCGACGTATCGGTGGTCCGCGACGGCAACACGATCCTCGACGGGGTGAACTGGACCGTGGAGTCCGACGAGCGCTGGGTCGTGCTCGGCCCGAACGGTGCCGGCAAGACGACGCTGCTGCAGATCGCCGCCGCCGCGATGCACCCCTCCAAGGGCGAGGCCGACGTGCTGCTCGAATCGCTCGGCAAGGTCGACGTGTTCGAACTGCGCCCGATGATCGGGTTCGCCTCGACGGCGATGGCGCGGAAGATCCCGCGGAACGAGACCGTGCTCGACGTCGTGCTCACCGCCGCCTACTCGGTCACCGGCCGGTGGAACGAGGAGTACGAGGAGATCGACGTGCGCCGTGCGCAGCGCGTGCTCTCCGAGTGGAAGCTCGACGAGTTCGCCGACCGCCGGTTCGGCAACCTCTCCGACGGCGAGCAGAAGCGGGTGCAGATCGCGCGCGCGGTCATGACCGACCCCGAGCTGCTCCTGCTCGACGAGCCGGCCGCCAGCCTCGACCTGGGCGCGCGCGAGGAGCTCGTCGGGCTGCTCGGCGGCTACGCGTCGTCGCCCGCGTCGCCCGCGATCGTCATGGTGACCCACCACGCCGAGGAGATCCCCGCGGGCTTCACGCACGCGCTGCTCCTGGCGAACGGCGCGGTCCGCGCCGCCGGCCCGCTCGCGGAGGCGCTCACCTCCGAGACCCTCAGCGACACGTTCGGCATCGGCATCGAGCTCACCGAGTCGAACGGCCGCTACGCCGCGCGCGCGGTGTGAAGCCGCCGCACGGTCGCTTCTGCTAGACTCGTCAGCTGGCCCACGGGCCACGACGACTTCCCGCCACCGGTTCACGCCTGGCGGGTGACACCCACCATCCGATCAGCAAGGAACGTCTTCATGAAGACCGACATCCACCCCGAGTACAACGCGATCGTCTTCCGCGACCTCGCCTCCGGCGCCACCTTCCTCACGCGCTCGACCGCGACGAGCGACAAGACCATCGAGCTCGATGGTGTCACCTACCCGGTGATCGACGTCGAGATCTCGAGCGAGTCGCACCCGTTCTACACGGGCAAGCAGCGCATCCTCGACTCGGCCGGTCGCGTCGAGAAGTTCAACCAGCGCTTCAAGGGCTTCGGCGGCAAGTAAGTCGCCTCGAGCGGAAGGGCGGACGACCTGGGGTCGTCCGCCCTTTCGTCGTCCCTCGGCGCACCCGCCCGACGGCGGTGCGGGGAGGCGCCTCTCAGCGCACCGGCCAGAGGCCCGAGGTCGTGAACTCCGGCTCGCCGTTGCGCCGGCGCCAGTCCTGGTAGCTCGCCGCCTGCTGGGCGCACCAGCCCACCTGCTGGGTGTGCAGCTCGGCCGCCGCGATCGCGGCGAGCTCGGGGTACGCGCGCGCGATGGCCTGGGCGACGCGGCCCGCCGCGATCGCGTCCGCGGCGGCGTCGTGCGCGTCGAGCAGCGGCACGCCGTAGTGCTCGGCGGTCGCCGTGAGCGTGCGCTTGCCGCGGCGGTAGCGGTCGACGGCCTTGTCGATGACGAGCGGGTCGATCACCGGCGCCGGGCCGGGCAGCGCGGCGAGCCCGTAGCGCTCCGCCTCACGGGCGAGCACGGTGAGGTCGTACGCGGCGTTGTAGGCGACGATCGGCAGGCCCCGTTCGGCGGCGTCGGCGAGCGCCGAGATGATCTCGGCGACGGCCACCGCGGCCGGCTGCCCCTCGGCGCGGGCGCGCTCGATGGTGATGCCGTGGATGAGCGTCGCCGCGGTCGGGATCTCGACGCCGGGATCGGCGATCCACCGACGCTGCTCGAGCACCTCGCCCGACGGGCCGATCACGCCGACGTGGGCCGTCACGATGCGGCAGACGTCGACGTCGATGCCCGTCGTCTCGAGGTCGAAGACGGCGAGGGTGTCGGCCCAGCGGGCGCTCGATGCATCCATGCCGTCACCATATGAGCGCCCGGCGACATCGGCTGCGAGCCGCGCCGGGCCTCACCGTTCGCCCAGCCGGCCGCGCCTAGACTGGTCGGGATGACCCCCTCGCCGTACGCTGCCGCGCTCTCGCGCATCCCGGTGCGGGAGCACCGCACCCGGGTGCTCGGCACCGAGACCGCGTGGTGGGAGTACGGCGATCCGGGCGATCCGGCCCTCGTGCTCGTGCACGGCTTCCGCGGCGACCACCACGGGCTCGAGCCCGTCGTCGCGCACCTGCCCGGGTACCGCATCATCTCGCCCGACCTGCCCGGCTTCGGGGCATCCGAGCCGCTCGCGGACCTCGCGCACGACATCGAGGGGTACCGCACCTGGCTCGCCGCCTTCGTGGCGGCCGTCGGCGTCGACGCCGACTTCACGCTCCTCGGGCACTCGTTCGGGTCGATCGTCTCGGCCGCGGCCGTCGCGGGGGGCCTCGCGCCGACCCGGCTCGTGCTCGTCAACCCGATCGGCGCGCCCGCACTCGAGGGGCCGCGCGGCGTGATGACGCGGCTCGCGGTCGGCTACTACCGGGCAGCCGCGGCGCTGCCGCCGCGCGCCGGCTTCGCGCTGCTGCGCAACCGCGCGATCGTTCGGGTCATGAGCGTCACCATGGCGAAGACCCGCGAGAAGGAGCTCCGCCGCTTCATCCACGACCAGCACGACCGCTACTTCTCGGCGTTCGCCGACCGCGACGCCGTGCTCGAGGCGTTCCGGGCCTCGGTGAGCCACGACGTGCGCGAGTTCGCCGCCGACATCCACGTGCCGACCCTGCTCGTCGCCGCCGTGCGCGACGACATCACCCCCATCGAGGCGCAGCGCACCCTGGTCGCGCGGTTCCCGGATGCCTCGCTCGAGGAGATCCCCGACGTGGGCCACCTCATCCACTACGAGACGCCCGCCGCGGCGGCCGACCACATCCGGCAGTTCCTCGCCGCCGGAGCGGACGCGTGAAGGTCGTCGTCGACTGCCGGTACACGCGCATCGGGCAGCACGACGGCATCAGCCGCTTCACCGCCGGCATCGTGGGCGAGCTCGCGAAGCGGCATCCGCTCACCATGCTCATCAGCGATCACCGGCAGCTCGAGCTGCTGCCCGATCTGCCGTGGGAGCTCGTCAGCGGCCCGACGAGCATCCGCGAGCCGTTCGTGGCACGGCAGGTGCGCCGGCTCCGGCCCGACCTCGTTTTCTCGCCGATGCAGACCATGGGGTCGTGGGGGCGCGACTACGCACTGCTGCTGACCCTGCACGACCTCATCTACTACGAGAACCGCACGCCGCCGCGCGACCTGCCGGCGCCCGTCCGGCTGCTGTGGCGCCTCTACCACCTCGCCTGGTGGCCCCAGCGGGTCCTGCTGAACCGCGCCGACGCCGTGGTCACGGTCTCCTCGACGACCGAGGGGCTCATCCGCGAGCACCGGCTCACGAAGCGGCCGATCGCCGTCGTGCCGAACGCCGCCGACGAGCTGGCGACTCCGGCGCTCCCGCGGCGCCGGCCCGACGGCCATCGCCTCGTGTACATGGGCTCGTACATGCCGTACAAGAACGTCGACGCGCTCGTGCTCGCCGCCGGCCGCCTGCCCGACCACGAGCTCCACCTCTGCAGCCGCATCTCCGACGCCGAGCGCCAACGGCTGACCCGGCTCGCGCCGAGTGCGCGCCTGGTGTTCCACGACGGGGTCACCGACGCCGAGTACGCCGACCTGCTCACGAACGCGACGGCCCTCGTCCACGGATCCCGGGCCGAAGGCTTCGGCATCCCGCTCGTCGAGGCGATGCGGGTCGGCACGCCCATCGTCGTGAGCGACATCCCGATCTTCCGCGAGATCGGGGGCGACACCGCGCTGTTCTTCCACCCCGACCGGGTCGACGAGCTCGTCGATGCCCTCGGCCGGCTCGAGGAACCGGGGGAGTGGGAGGGCCGGAGCGCGGCCGCGCTCGAGGAGGCCGCGCGGTTCACCTGGGCGGCGTCGGCCGAGCGCCTGCTCGCCCTCATGCACGAGACCGTCGAGCGTCGGGGCCGCTGAGCGGGACCGCGGCGGTGTTCGTCAGAGCAGCGCAGCGGCCATGCGGTCGAAGACCTCGCTCGCACCCGCGTCGATCTTGACGGCAGCGCGGCTGTCGCCCTTGGTGATGCCGCGGTTCACGACGATGATCGGCATCTTCCGGCGACGGGCGAGCTCGATGAGCCGCATGCCGGAGTTCACGACGAGCGACGAGCCGCCGACGAGCAGCACGTCGCTGCCCTGCACGATCGACCGGGCGGCGTCGAACGTCTCGACGGGCACGAACTCGCCGAAGAACACCACGTCGGGCTTCAGCACCCCGCCGCAGACGGTGCACTCGGGCAGTCGCATCGCGTCGACGTCGTCGACCTCCACGTCGCCGTCTGGGGCGATGCGGATGGCCCGGTCGAGGCGGATCTGGGGGTTCAGCGCCTCGAGCCGGTCGGCGATCGCCTGCCGTGCGAACGCCTGGCCGCAGGTGAGGCAGACGACGCGGTCCATCGTGCCGTGGAGCTCCACCACCCGGCGGCTGCCCGCCCGACGGTGCAGTCCGTCGACGTTCTGGGTCACGACGCCGGTGACCACGCCGCCGGCCTCGAGGGCGGCGAGCGCGAGGTGCCCCCGGTTCGGCACCGCCGACCCGAAGGTCCGCCAGCCGAGGTGGCTGCCGGCCCAGTAGCGCCGCCGGGCCTGCTCGGAGGCGAGGAAGGATTGGAACGTCATGGGCGTGCGCACCGGCGCGCCCTCGCCGCGATAGTCGGGGATGCCGGAATCGGTGCTCACGCCCGCGCCCGTCAGGACGGCGACGCGCGCGCCTCGCATCAGCGAGACGGCGTGCTGGAGCAGGGTGTCGGTGTCCGTGCCGGGTTCGATCGCGGTGCCCACTCGGCCTCCTTCGGTGATCGTCACGATAGTAAACGCGCCGGTTTACCGGAATGTTTCGCCGGATGGCAGGCTGGGCGGGGAGGACCACATGCACATCGAACGGGTCGCCGACGCGACATCCGACCTCGTCGCCGACTACGCCGCACTCACCGACGTCGCCCTGCGCAGCCGCACCGAGGCCGAACGCGGCCTCTACATCGCCGAGTCGGCGAAGGTCATCGGCCGGGCCATCCGCGCCGGGCACCGCCCGCGCTCGGTGCTCACCGAGGAGAAGTGGCTGCCCGCGCTCGAGCCCGCGCTCGAGCCGTTCGACATCCCCGTGCACCTCGCCTCGCCCGACCAGCTCGAGCAGATCACCGGCTACCGCGTGCACCGCGGCGCCCTGGCGGCGTTCGAGCGGCCCGAACTGCCCGACCCGGCCGACCTGCTGCGCACGTCGCGTCGCGTCGTCGTGCTGGAGGACATCGTCGACCACACCAACGTGGGCGCGATCTTCCGCAGCGTCGCCGCCCTCGGCGCCGACGCCGTGCTCGTGAGCGAGCGCTGCGCCGACCCGCTGTACCGGCGGAGCGTGCGGGTCAGCATGGGCACCGTGTTCCAGGTGCCGTGGACCCGGCTCCCCGGCTGGGACGACGCGCTGCCGCTGCTCCACGAGCACGGCTTCGAGGTGCTCGCGCTCGCCCTGGCCGACGACGCCGTGCCCCTCCGCGCCCTCGCCGCCGATCCGCCCGAGCGTGCGGCCCTCGTGTTCGGTGCGGAGGGCGACGGCCTCAGCCGGCGCGCGCTCGCGGCGGCCGACCGCGTCGTCACGATCCCGATGGCCCGAGGTGTCGATTCGCTGAACGTCGCGGCGAGCGCCGCGGTGGTGCTCTATGCGCTCACCGCCGACGGTTAGGCTGCAACGGATGTCACGCACCACCGCCGAGCCGCCGACCACCGGCCCCCGCCCCGCCTACGACGACGACGTCGAGCGCGCCCAGCAGCGCGCGGCGGCCCGCCGGCGCATGTACCGGCGTCGCAGGATCGTCGTGTTCGGCGCGCTCGCGATCGTGCTGGCACTGCTCCTCGGCGCCGGCGCCTACGCGGCGAACGCGCTGAACGCGCCCATCCCCACCGCGACCGCGGTCGTCACCGACCCGGCTCCCGTGGTCGCCCCGGCGCAGCAGGTCGCCGGCCCCGGATTCGGCACCTGGGCGATCGGAGCCGTCGGGTTCCCGGGCACGCTCGCGCAGAGCGAGGACCAGTCGCCGCTGCCGTCCGCGAGCATCACGAAGGTGATCACCTCGCTCGTGATCCTCGACCGCAACCCGATCGCCCCCGGCGAGGAGGGGCCGTCGATCGCGTACACCGACGACGACGTGGACATCTACTGGGACATGGTCGCCCAGAACGGCTCGGTCGCCCCGGTGCCCGCGGGTTCGTCGCTCACGCTCAAGCAGAGCCTCGAGACGATGCTGCTGCCGTCGGGCAACAACTACGCGATCTCGCTGTCGAACTGGGCCTTCGGCTCCGAGCAGGGACTCGTCGACGCGGCCAGGGGCTGGCTCGACGCCCATGGGCTCGTGCACACGACCATCGCGGACGCCTCCGGCCTGTCGCTCGAGAACACGAGCACGCCGACCGACCTGGTGCAGCTCGGCCAGCTCGCCCTCGCCGACCCCGTGCTCGCCGAGATCGTCGCGATGAAGTCCGCCGAGATCCCCGGCGTCGGCACCGTCACGAACTCGAACAAGCTCCTCGGCACCCACGGCGTCGACGGCATCAAGACCGGCACGACCGACGACGCCGCGAACCTGCTGTTCTCGGCCGACTACCCGGTGGGCGCGACGAGCGTGACCGTCGTGGGCGTCGTGCTCGGCGCGGAGACCCACGCGGTGCTGAACGACGCGATCGCGACGATGCTCGACAGCGTCGCCCCCGGGTTCCACGAGGTGCAGGCGCTGGCCGCCGGCCAGGAGCTCGCGTCGTACGCGCAGCCGTGGGGCCAGACCGCGGTCGCCCGGGCACGCGACGGGGCATCCGTCGTGGTGTGGAGCGACACGCCCGTCGACGTCGAGGTGCAGGTCGACGACCTCACCCTCGCGACCGACGACAGCGAGGTCGGCACCGCGATCGTGCACGCCGGCGACCAGCAGCTCACTGTGCCGATCGTGCTCGACGGCTCGTTCGAGGACCCGGGCGCCTGGTGGCGCCTGCAGAACCCGGGCGGGCTCGACCCGGTTCAGTCCTCGGCGGGCGCGAGGGGGGCGGCGACGATCTCCTCGTCGACCTCGTCGACCTCGTCAACCTCGCCGGTCGTGGCTCCGGCCGCGTAGGGACCGGCCGACGGGCGCTTGGCCGTCACCAGGTCGCCGGACGACTGGTGGCGGATGCGCCGGAGCACCCACGGCACGAGGTACTCGCGCGCCCACGCCAGGTCTTCGACGCGCGCCTGCCGCCAGCTCGACCCGGGCAGCGGCTCGGGCTTCAGCGGCTCGAGGTCGTTCTCGACGTTCAGGGCGTCGAGCACCATGCGTGCGACCGTGTGGTGGCCGAGCGAGTTCAGGTGGAGGCGGTCGGGCGCCCACATGCGCTGGTCCTGGATCGCGGCGAGCGCCCACTGGTCGGCGACGACGCAGTCGTACTTCGACGCGATCGCCCGCAGGTTCTCGTTGTAGATCGCGACCTTGCCGCGGATGCCGCGGAACACCGGGGAGAAGCCGACGTCGACGCCCGTGAAGATGACGATGGTGGCGTGGTCGCGACTCAACCGCTCGATCGCGTACTCGAACCGGGCCGAGATCTCGTCGGGATCGGTGCCGGGGCGGATGACGTCGTTCCCGCCCGCGGAGATCGTGATGAGGTCGGGCCGCAGCTCGAGCGCCGGCTCGATCTGCTCGTCGATGATCTGCTGGATCAGGCGCCCCCGGATCGCGAGGTTCGCGTACGCGAAGTCCTCGGTACCGCGGCTCAGCACCTCGGCGACGCGGTCGGCCCAACCGCGGTTGCCACCGGGCACGCGGTCGTCGGCGTCGCCGATGCCCTCCGTGAACGAGTCGCCGATGGCGACGTACCGGGACCAGGGGTGCTGCTGGGTGACCATCCCTCCATTCTGCACGGCGCGGCGCGCGCGCCGGATCGGGCGGATTCATCGCGGCCGGACCGCCGTGTCAGACGGGTCGGCTACAGTGCTGCAGAGTGAGCACAGCGACCCCATCCGGCAGCCATCAGCCGGGCACCGCGGCCGCTGAGCACCTCTCCCCGTCGTTCCCGGCCCGCGCGCCGTGGGGTACCGCCGGAAAGCTGCGGGCCTGGCAGGCCGAGGCGCTCGAGAAGTACCTCGACGAGCTGCCGCGCGACTTCCTCGCCGCCGCGACGCCCGGCGCCGGCAAGACGACCTTCGCCCTCCGCATCGCGGCCGAGCTGCGTTCGCGCCGCATCATCGACCGCATCACCGTGGTCGCGCCGACCGACCACCTCAAGCGGCAGTGGGCCGATGCGGCCGCGCGCGTCGGCATCCGCCTCGACCCCGGGTTCCGCAACGCGCACGGACGCACCGCCCGGCACTACCACGGCGTCGCCGTCACCTACGCGCAGGTCGCCACCCGCCCGGCGCTGCACCGCGAGCTCACGCTCTCGGGCCGGTCCCTCGTCATCCTCGACGAGGTGCACCACGGCGGCGACGCGCTCAGCTGGGGCGACGCACTGCGCGAGGCGTTCGAGCCCGCGGAGAAGCGACTGCTGCTGTCGGGCACCCCGTTCCGCAGCGACACCGCGCCCATCCCGTTCGTCCGCTACGAGCAGGACCGCCACGGCGTGCGGCTGTCGCAGTCGGACTACACCTACGGGTACGGGCGGGCGCTGGCCGACGGCGTCGTCCGGCCGGTGCTCTTCATGGTCTACGCCGGCCACATGCGGTGGCGCACGCGGGCGGGCGACGAGATGGAGGCCCGCCTCGGCGAGGACAACACCAAGGACATCACGTCCTCGGCCTGGCGCACCGCGCTCGAGCCGTCGGGGGAGTGGATCCCGTCCGTGCTGCAGGCAGCGGATCGTCGACTGACCGAGGTGCGCCACGGCATCCCCGACGCCGGCGGACTCGTCATCGCGACCGACCAGACCGTCGCACGCGCCTACGCCGAGATCCTCGAGCGCATCTGCGGCGAACGCGTCACCGTGGTCCTCTCCGACGAGAAGGAGGCGAGCGCGCGGATCGAGGAGTTCAGCGAGGGCACCAGCCGGTGGATGGTCGCCGTGCGCATGGTGTCGGAGGGCGTCGACGTGCCCCGGCTCGCGGTCGGCGTGTACGCCACCAGCTCGGCGACGCCGCTGTTCTTCGCCCAGGCGATCGGCCGCTTCGTGCGCGCCCGCCGGCGCGGTGAGACCGCGTCGGTCTTCCTCCCGAACGTGCCCGTGCTCATGGCCCTCGCCGGAGAGCTCGAGCGGGAACGCGACCACGCGCTCGACCGGCGTACCGGAGAGGGCGACGACGATCCCGGCCTCGACGACGGGCTGCTGGAGGCCGCCAACCGGGAGGAGAAGGCCTCGGAGGAGGTCGACCTGTTCGAATGGCAGGCGGTCGCCTCGGACGCCACGTTCGACCGGGTCGTCTTCGACGGCACCGACTTCGGCACGTTCGCGGAGCCCGGCAGCGACGAGGAGCTCGACTTCATCGGCCTGCCCGGCCTGCTCGAACCCGAGCAGGTCGCCGAGCTCCTGCGGCACCGGCAGGCCCGCCAGGCCCGTCGGGCCGGCGAGCGTCGCCGCCACGACGTGGAGCAGCCGCCTGCCGAGCCGGTCGCGCTCTACCGCACGCTGAAGGAGCAGCGATCGCTGCTGAACAGCCTCGTCGGCCTGTGGGCACGGCAGAACGGCCAGCCGCACTCGCAGGTCCACGCCGAGCTCCGGCGAGCGTGCGGCGGCCCCGAGGTGGCGCAGGCCACCGTCACACAACTGCAGGCCAGGATCGACCTGCTGCGGCGGCGCATGGGCGGGCGCTGACCGCGCAGCGCCGACGGGCGGGGGCACGCGTCATGCGGCGGCTCGCCCATCGCACCATCGGCTACGATCGCCGAGATCGCAAGACCTGCACCGATGGAGGATGTCCGTGCCCCAGCAGCCAGAACTCGACCGCGTCGACCGGGCCCTGCTCTCCGCCCTCTCGACCAACGCGCGCGCCTCGGGTTCCGCGCTCGCGCAGGAGGTCGGCGTCGCCGAGTCGACGGTCTCCCTCCGGCTCCGCCGCCTGCAGGCGCTCGGCACCGTGCGGGGCTTCCGCGTCGACGTGGACCTCGCCTCCGTGGGGGTATCGCTGCAGGCCCTCATCGCCGTGCGCCTGGTGAAGCACGACCGCAGCGAGATCGACGCCTTCCGCCAGCAGGTGCCGCACCTGCCCGGCGTGCTCGGCGTGTTCCACATGGCCGGCGCCGACGACTACCTGCTGCACGTCGCCGCGAAGGACGCGGTCGAACTGCGCGAGTTCGTGCTCGCGTACCTGACGGGGCATCCGGCCGTCGCGCACACCGAGACGAACCTGATCTTCGAGCACGTCGCCGGCGACGGCTGGCAGCAGCTCATCGGCTGAGGACGCGGCGACCGCGTTCGGCCGCCCGAAATGCTGCCAATCGCGGCGAATCGACCGGTCGGCCGAGACTCGACGGCTAGCGTTGCCGAGGGCCGATCCCCGGCCCGACGCGACGTCGCGGGAGCCCGCCGCCCGGCACGATGCCCCCGCCCGACCCGGGAGCACGATGACCGACGCACGACCCGCCGCCAGCGACGCGGACCGCGCCAAGTGGCGTCGCTACCTCGCCGACGAACGCGCCGAGGCCGCCGTGTACCGCGAGCTCGCGGCCCGCAAGGAGGGCGAGGAGCGGGAGATCCTGCTCGCCCTCGCCGCCGCCGAGGGGCGCCACGAAGCGCACTGGCTGGCCCTGCTCGACGGCGACGACCGGGGCGTGCCGCGGGCCGACCTGCGCACGCGCACGCTCGTCGCGCTCGCCCGCCGGTTCGGCTCCATCTTCGTGCTCGCGCTCGCGCAGCAGGCCGAGTCCCGCTCGCCCTACGCGAACGACCCGCACGCGACGGCCGCGATGGCCGCCGACGAGCGCATCCACGGCGAGGTCGTCCGCGGGCTCGCCGCGCGGGGCCGCCGCCGGCTCGCGGGCACCTTCCGTGCGGCGGTCTTCGGCGCCAACGACGGCCTGGTCTCGAACCTCGCCCTCGTGCTCGGCATCGGCGCCACCGGCGTGCCCGCCCCGGTCGTGCTCTTCACCGGCATCGCCGGCCTGCTCGCGGGTGCGCTGTCGATGGGCGCGGGCGAGTTCGTCTCGGTCCGCTCGCAGCGCGAGCTGCTCGAGGCATCCGCCCCCGACCCCGGCGTGCAGGATGCCGTGACCGACCTCGACCTCGACGCGAACGAGCTCGCGCTCGTGTACCGCGCGCGCGGCATGGAGCCGGCCGAGGCCGTCGAGCAGGCGTCGCTCGTGCTCGCACGGGTCGCGGCGGCGGGCCGCCTGCGGACGCCCACCGGCGCGATCCCGCTGTCCGCGGAGGACGACGAGGCCGTCGGCACCGCGTGGTCGGCCGCGATCTCGAGCTTCTGCTTCTTCGCCTCGGGCGCGCTGATCCCCGTCCTGCCCTACCTGTTCGGCATGAGCGGGCTCGGTGCCGTCGCGCTGTCGACCGGGCTCGTCGGCATCGCCCTGCTCGTGACCGGCGCCATCGTCGGCGTGCTGTCGGGCGCATCGCCGCTGAAGCGGGCGCTGCGCCAGCTCGCGATCGGGTTCGGCGCCGCGGCGGTGACGTACGTGCTCGGGCTCGCGTTCGGCACGACGATCGGCTGAGTCGCGGGGCTCGGCCGAGTCGCAGGGCTCGGCTGTGACGGGCGCTCGGCTGACCGACGTGGCTGCGCCGGCGCCGCCGGCTGCGCCATGATGACGGGATGTCCGAACGCATCGCCCTCGTCACCGGCGCGGGTCGCCGGAACTCCATCGCCCATGCCATCGCCCGCGCGCTGGCGGACGACGGCTGGGACGTCGCCGTCACCACGTGGACGTCCTACGAACGGCGGGTGCCGCTCGGCGGCGACCCGGAGCTCGACCCCGATGACCTCCGTCGCGAGCTCATCGCCAGGGGCGCCCGCGCGATCCGGATCGAGGCGGACCTCGCCGACCCGACGACGCCCGAGCGCGTCCTCGCGGAGGTCGTCGATCGGCTCGGCACGCCGAGCAGCCTCGTGCTCTCGCACTCGGAGAGCGTCGACTCGGGCCTGCTCGACACCACCCTGGAGAGCTTCGACCGGCACTTCGCGGTGAACACCCGGGCCGCGTGGCTGCTGATCCGGGCGTTCGCGGAACGGTTCGGCGAGGCGTCGGCCGAGCCGGAGGCGACGCCGGGTCCGGCCCCAGTTCGTGCGTCGGATTCGGGTTCAGTTTCGGCTTCGGCTTCGGCTTCGGCTTCGGCGGATGATCGCGACCCGCGCGCGGGTCACGGGTCGATCATCGCGCTGACGAGCGACCACGTGGTCGGGAACGTCCCGTACGGCGCGAGCAAGGGCGCGCTCGACCGGATCGTGATCGCCGCCGCCCGCGAAGTGGGACCGCTCGGGATCACCGCGAACCTCGTCGATCCCGGCCCCGTCGACACCGGCTGGATGGACGCCTCGACGCGCGAGCGGCTCACCGCGCTCCAGCCGACCGGTCGGCTCGGCACCCCGGCGGACGCGGCCCGCCTCGTCGCCTGGCTGGCGTCCGACGACGGACGCTGGGTCTCGGGGCAGCGGATCCGCAGCGACGGCGCCAGCGCGGTCTGACGCCGGGCACGGGTACGCCGGGCGGGTCGGCGGGGGTGCGGTGCGCCTGCGTCGCGGCTCGCGTCAGCCCTCGGCGGGCACCGTCACGAAGTCGATGAGCTCCTCGACACGGCCGAGGAGGGCCGGCTCGAGGTCGCCGTAGCCGCGCACCTGGCCGAGGATGCGCTGCCAGGCGCGGGCGATGTCGGCCTGCTCGGCGTGCGGCCAGCCGAACGCAGCGCAGACGCCGTGCTTCCACGACGTGCCCCGCGGGATGACCGGCCACGCGTCGATCCCGAGGCGCGCGGGCCGTACCGCCTGCCAGATGTCGATGAACGGGTGTCCGACGACGAGGACGTCGGCCCCGTGCGGTCCGCGCGCGACGGCGTCGGCGATGCGCTGCTCCTTCGAGCCCGGCACGAGGTGGTCGACCAGGACCCCGACCCGGCGGCCGGGCGCCGGGCGGAACCGGTCGAGCACCTCGGGCAGCACGTCGACGCCCTCGAGGTACTCGACGACGACGCCCTCGACGCGCAGGTCGGAGCCCCAGATCTTCTCCACGAGTTCGGCGTCATGCCGCCCCTCGACGAAGATGCGGCTGGGCAGCGCGACCTTGGCCGGTCCCGCGTCGACGGCGAACGAGCCCGACGCGGTGCGCATCCGCCCGGTGGGGGCCGCCGCCTTCGGTGCGACGAGCCGCACCGGCTCGCCGTCGAGGACGAACCCGAGGCCGAGCGGGAACACCCGGCGCCGGCCGAAGCGGTCCTCCAGGGTGACGAGCTGCTTCTCGATGCCGACGACCGCGCCGCAGAACCCGTCGGCCGCGACCTCGACCACGAGGTCGCGCTCGGCGGCGGCCTCGGGCGTCGCCCGTCTGGATGCCCCGCGCCAGTCGCCGGCGAGCACGTCGGTGCCGTAGCGGTCGGGGCCGAGATCGTCGTGTGGGGGCACCGGACGAGATTAACGGAAGTCCCGCGAACGCGACGGCGCCGACACGGTGAGGGAT
Organism: Agromyces sp. MMS24-K17; assembly: GCF_043950245.1. Classification (GTDB taxonomy): domain Bacteria; phylum Actinomycetota; class Actinomycetes; order Actinomycetales; family Microbacteriaceae; genus Agromyces. The sequence continues at coordinate 2,934,111 of NZ_CP171640.1, forward strand.
TCGAATCGGTCGGCGACGACGTTCACGACGCCGTCGCGGGAGCGCTCGAGGATGCCGCGGACGATCATCGCCGGCGCCTCGCGGGCGATACGGCGATACCTGGTCCACACCCCGACGCCCGCGATCACGTTGACCGTGCCCGACTCGTCCTCGAGGTTGAGGAAGGTGATGCCCGACGCCGTCGCCGGCCGCTGCCGGTGGGTGACCACGCCGCCGACCTCGATCCGTCGACCCGACTCCGCCTCCCGCAGCCGGTCGACCCGGACCACGCCGCGTTCGTCCAGGCGGTCGCGGATGTGCCGGATGGGGTGGTCGTCGGGGGAGATGCCCGTCGCCCAGAGGTCGTAGACCACCTGCTCGGTCGGCGTGAGCATGGGCAGCAACGGGGGCTGGACCACGACCACCGATCCGGGCAGGTACTCGGCCCGGTCCTGCGCGGCCTCGCCGGCGAGCCAGAGCGCCCGTCGCCGGTCGAGCCCGAACCCGGCGAACGCGCCGGCGGCTGCGAGCGCCTCCAGCTCGGCGGCCTCGAGGCCGGCCCGACGCGAGACATCCGCCATGTCCCGGTAGGGCCCGCCGCGCTCGCGCTCGGCGACGATCCGCTCCGCGGTGGCGGTGCCGATCGAGGAGACGTCGGCGAGCCCCAGGCGCACCGCGAACGCGCCGTCGCGACGATGGTCGGCCGAGTGGTCGGGCGCGTCGCGGTCGAAGTCGCCCACGGGCGGCTGCACCGGGTCGGCGCAGCGGGGCCGGCCGGTGGGCGGAAGCGGGCCGGCCGGGGCATCCGCACCGCCGCCCGGGCCGCCCGCGGCATCGTCGGCCGTGCCTGCTTCGAGGCCCGCGTGCACGCCCGACCGCAGGATGTCGGGCCGGCGCACCTCCACGCCGTGGCGCCGCGCATCGGCCGTCAGCGTCTGCGGCGAGTAGAAGCCCATGGGCTGGGCGCGCAGCAGCGCTGCGAGGAACGCCGCGGGGTAGTGCAGCTTCAGCCAGGAGCTGCCGTAGACGAGGAGCGCGAAGCTCAGCGCGTGGCTCTCGGCGAAGCCGAAGTTCGCGAACGCCTGGATCTTCGCGTAGATCTCGTCGGACGTGCCCTGGTCGATGCCGTTGGCCGCCATGCCGGCGTACAGCTTCTCGCGCAGCGTCTCGATCCGCTCCACGCCGCGCTTGGAGCCCATCGCCCGGCGCAGCAGGTCGGCGTCGGCGGGCGTGCAGTCGCCGACGGCGACGGCCATCTGCATGAGCTGCTCCTGGAACAGCGGCACCCCGAGGGTGCGCTCGAGCACGGGCTCGAGCTTCGGATGCAGGTAGGTCACCGGCTCCTCGCCGGTGCGGCGGCGGATGTACGGATGCACCGCGCCGCCCTGCACCGGGCCAGGGCGGATGAGCGCGATCTCGACGACCAGGTCGTAGAACCGCCGGGGCCGGAGCCGGGGGAGGGTGCCCATCTGGGCGCGGCTCTCGACCTGGAACACGCCGATCGAGTCGGCCCGGCAGAGCATGTCGTAGACGGCCGGCTCCTCCTTCGGCAGGGTGGCGAGCTCCCACTCCTCGCCGGTCGACTCCCGGATCAGGTCGAACGCGTACCGCAGGGCGGCGAGCATGCCGAGGCCGAGCAGGTCGAACTTCACGAGGCCCATCCAGGCGCAGTCGTCCTTGTCCCATTGCAGGACGGTGCGGTTCTCCATGCGGGCGTGCTCGATCGGCACGACCTCGCCGACGGGTCGGTCGGTGAGCACCATGCCGCCGGAGTGGATCCCGAGGTGCCGCGGGAAGGTGAGCACCTGCTCGGCGAGCTCGATCACCGCGTCGGGGATGTCGTGGTCGTCGGTCTCGACGACGGCGCCCCAGCGCTCCACCTGGCGCGACCAGGCGTCCTGCTGGCCGGTCGAGTAGCCGAGCGCCTTCGCCATGTCGCGCACGGCGGCCTTCGGCCGGTAGCTGATCACGTTCGCGACCTGGGCCGCGTTCTGCCTGCCGTACTTGCCGTAGACGTACTGGATGATCTCCTCCCGGCGGTCGGAGTCGAAGTCGACGTCGATGTCGGGCTCCTCGTCGCGGAGCGCCGAGAGGAACCGCTCGAACGGCAGGTCGTAGAAGATCGAGTCGACCGCGGTGATCCGCAGCACGTAGCAGACGGCCGAGTTCGCCGCCGACCCCCGGCCCTGGCAGAGGATGCCCCGCGCCCGCGCCTCGCGGACCAGGTCGTGCACGATGAGGAAGTAGCCGGGGAAGTCCTTCTGCTCGATGACCGCCAGCTCCTGCTCGAGCCGCGTGCGGACGTGGGCGGGCACGCCCGGGTAGAGCTCCTCCGCGCCGGCCTCCACGAGCTGCCGCAGCCAGCTCATGGGGGTGTGCCCCGGCGGCACCTGCTGCCTCGGCAGCCTGGGGCGAGCACTGCGCAGGCGGAAGCCGAGCTCCTCCGCGAGGACCGCGGACCGCTCGACGGCCCCCGGGTACCGCGCGAACCGCGCGGCCATCTCGGCCCCCGAACGCAGGTGCAGCCCGTCGGAGGCGGGCAGCCAGCCGTCGAGCTCGTCGAGGCTGCGCCGGGCCCGCACCGCGGCGAGCGCGGACGCGAGCCGGTGCTCCGACGGGGTCGCGTAGTGGACCGCGTTCGTGGCGAGCAGCGGCACCCGCGCCCGTTCGGCGAGGACGGCGAGGGCATCGTTGGCGCCCTGGTCGCCCGGGTGCCCGTGGTCGGTGAGCTCCACGACCACGTGCTCCCGCCCGAACAGGGCGACGAGCCGGTCGAGCTCCCGCCACGCGGCATCCGGCCCTCCCGTGGCGAGCGCGCGCCGGACCGCGCCCTTCCGGCAGCCGGTCGGTACCACCCATTCGCCGCCGGATCGGGCGGCGAGCTCCTCCAGGCCGTACGCGGGCCGTCCCTTCTCGCCGCCGGCGAGCTGCCCGGCCGTGATCGCCGCCGCGAGCCGGTGGTACCCCTCCTCCCGGTGGGCGAGCACGAGCAGGTGGTCGCCCTCGGGATCGGCGGCACCCATCTGCGGTTCGGACAGCCCGAGGGAGAGCTCGGCGCCGAACACCGTGGTGAGGTCGGGGAAGCTCTCGGCGGCCTCCGCGAAGCGGACGATGCCGTAGAAGCCGTCGTGGTCGGTGAGCGCGAGCCCGGTGAGCCCGAGGCGGCTCGCCTCCTCGACGAGCTGCTCGGGCATGGACGCGCCGTCGAGGAAGCTGAACGCCGAGTGGGCGTGCAGCTCTGCGTAGGGCACGACCGGCCCGTCGGGCGACTCGCCGCCGGCACCCCGGCGGTAGGGGTGGCGCTTGCGGCTCCAGGCGGGGCTGTCGCCGCCGTCGGCGATGAGCTTCTGCTGCCCGGACCCGCCGGACCCGCCGGGGCGTCGCCGGTCGGAGAGGGCGCGCTCGAGCTCCGACCACGGGATCTCCGGGTTGTTCCAGCCCATCAGTCGTACCTCGCCTCGGCCCACCAGCCCTCGCCGTCGCGCACGAGCAGCCACGCGCAGCCGTCGTCGTCGACGACCTGGAACCGGTGCACGCGCCGGCCCCGCTCGGCGTCCCACCACCGCTCCACGACGGGCCAGGGCCCCGCCCAGGCGCGGACCGTCGCGGGTGCGGCGCCGTCGACGGCGAACGTCTCGGGCGCCGCCGTCACGCTGCCGCGCTCGTCGATCGCGACGCTCCCGCCGGCGGCGTCGGCGAGGGCCACGCGGGGCCGTTCGCGGAACACGCTGGCCGGGGCGAGCGCGGGCAGGCTCCCGGGCCACGGGGCGTCGTCGCGTCGGGTGGGCGGTCGGTCGCCCCACGGCACGAGCACCTGCCGGTCGGCGAGCATCCGGCCGCCGCCGACCGAGGCCGTCACCACGGCGTCGTGCCCGAGCATGCCCTGCACGCGGGTGAGCCCGTGGTGCACGCGCTCGTCGGGCCCGCCGCCCCAGAGCCCCTCCTCGTGGTTTCCGGTCGAGTCGACGCGTTCGGGCACGATCCGCACCCGGGTGATCGGGGCGGCGAGGGGGCTGTCGGCGGTGCCCGATCCCTGGAGCTGCCAGCGCACGCGGTCGACGACGTCGGCCGCGGTGAACCACCGGGGGTGCAGCCACTCGCGGCTGGAGTGCCCGCCGCGCTCGTCGTCGAGGTCGACCCGCACGGCCGTGCAGACCAGCCGCTTCGCCCGCATGCGGTCGATGAACTCCTCGGCGCGCACGCGGAACGCGAAGGCGAGCTGGTCGATGCGCTCGAGGGGCGGCTCGAAGTCCTGCTCGACGGCGAACTCGGGCGGCGGGGTGCGGGCGGCGACCCGGGTCGCCTCGCGCCCGGCGGCGAGGTCGTGCGCGAACGCGCCCGCGGCGCCGAAGCGTCGCCGCACGTCGGCCTCGGGCAGCGCGGCGAAGTCGCCGAGGGTGCGCACCCCCAGGCGGTTCAGGAGCACGGCGACCCGCGGCTCCACGACGAGGCGCACCGGGAGCGGGGCGAGGAACGAGGCGGATGCCCCGGGCGGGATCACGCCGACCGGGCCGGGCTGCACGCCGCGGGCCGCCTGCTCGGCGGCGAACGGACCGTCGGCGATGCCCACGCGCACGTCGGCGGCGCCGACGGAGGCGGCGGTCTCGAGCAGCGCCCGCGCGGCGGCCTCCTCGCCGCCGTAGTAGCGGACGGGCCCGCGGGCGCGCATGGCGAGGGTGCCCGGCCGCACGACCTGCACCCCGGGCACCGCCTCCTCGATGCGGCGCACGACGGGTTCGAAGGCGCGCACGTCGAGCGCGGCGTCGTAGGGCAGCACGGCGACCGCGGGGGAGCGGTACTGCGCCTCCCGGAGGCGCAGGCCCCTGGCCACCCCGTCGCGGCGGGCCGTCGCCGAGCAGGCGTACACGAGCCCGGCCTCGGTGAGCGCGATCGGGCCGGCGGCGTCGAGCCCGGTCTCCCTGGCCGCGGCGAACACCGGCCAGTCGGGCCACCAGAGCACGATGCTGCGCGTGGGGAGCGTCGCCGAGGTCATCCGGCCCGCCTCCCGAAGTCGACGTACCGCACCTCGGCGGGCTCCCCGCCAGGGGCGACGCCCAGCCCGCGATCGGGCAGTCGGAGCGTTGCCCGCCGTTCCTGCCCGAATCCGCCCCGGCCCGATCCGCGCAGCACGACCTCCCGCTCGAGGAGGGCCCCGTGCCCGTGGTCGAGTCCCTGCCAGCGCCCCTCCGACACCTCGAGCACCAGGTCGGCGGCCGGCCAGTCACCCGCGACGATGAGCACGGCGCCCCGTTGGCGGAGGCGGGCCGCGAAGCGGGATGCCTCCGCCGGCGACACCCGGCCGACCGGCCTGGCCGCGACGACCGGCACGGCGTCGGCGAGCGCCGCGACCACCGAGAGCCACTGGGCTCCCGGATCGGGCACGAGCACGAGCCGGTCGAGGTCGATGTCGAACCCGCGGGCCGCCTCGACCCCGAAGTCGGGGATGCCGGCGACCGCGACCCACAGGCCGCTCGCCGACGGACCGGCCAGGAGCGCCATGAGGAGGCTGGTGGACCCCAGCGCCCGCACCACGGTGCCCTCCCGCAGGGTCCCGCCGGGCAGCACGGCGGAGAGCGCCGGATGGGTGGGCACGGCCTTCGAGTCGAGCCGGGTCGCCTCCATGCCGCGGATGCGCGACTGCAGCTCGCCGACCCGATCGAACGGGGTCGCGGCGGGAGCCAGTGGTGCAGTCGGCGTCACCGTTCCAGCTTCGAACATGTGTTCGAATATCGCAAGCCCCACCGACATCGCGGCGCATGCGGACGAGCCGTGCGTCCCGCAGGCGCACGAACGGCACGGAGAAACACGAAAGGCCCGGACCATCCGGTCCGGGCCTTTCGAGTCAACGTGCGCGAGGGGGGACTTGAACCCCCACGCCCTTTCGGGCACTAGCACCTCAAGCTAGCGCGTCTGCCATTTCCGCCACCCGCGCGTTGTGTCGGCCCCTGATCTCTCAGCGGCCGTAGAAGACATTAGCACGCTTTCCCGAGGGCCTTTGACCACTCAGGGCGCTTCCAGTCGACATTCAGGAAGAACCCCCAGATGAGACCGGGTTCCTCGCCCACGAAAATCCTTCATGACACCCGCATGACACCCGCGACGGGGCATCCGCCATGCGCCCGCGATACCGTGGGGCGCATGGCCGAGGCATCCGCGACCCCCGCACACCACGAGCCGGAGGGCGCCGCGCTGCCGGTGCTCGAGGAGGAGGCGGTGATCGCCCGCGACCTCATCCGCCTCGACACCACGAACTTCGGCGAGGGCCGCTCGAACGGCGAACGCGAGGCCGCCGAGTACGTCGAGGCGCGGCTGGCCGCCCTCGGCCTCGCGCCGCAGCTCTTCGAGTCCGCGCCCGGCCGCGCCAGCGTCGTCGCCCGCGTGCCCGGCCGCGACCCCGGCAAGCCCGGGCTCGTGCTGCACGGCCACCTCGACGTCGTGCCGGCCGACCCGCGCAACTGGACCGTCGACCCGTTCGCCGGCGAGATCCGCGACGGCATGCTCTGGGGCCGCGGCGCCGTCGACATGAAGGACATGGACGCGATGATGCTCGCCGCCGTCGGCGACATCCTCGGCTCCGGCCGGCAGCCCGAGCGCGACCTCGTCGTGGCGTTCTTCGCCGACGAGGAGGCCGGCGGCGCGTTCGGCGCGAGCTGGATGGTCGACGAGCACCCCGGGCTGTTCGCCGGAGCGACCGAGGCGATCAGCGAGGTCGGCGGGTACTCGGTCACCATCGGCGGGCAGCGGGCCTACCTGCTGCAGACGGGGGAGAAGGCCCTGCTCTGGGTCCGCCTCGTCGCCCGCGGCGTCGCCGCGCACGGCTCCCGGCTGATCCGCGACAACGCCGTGACGAAGCTCGCCGGGGCGATCGCCCGGCTCGGCTCGGCCGAGTGGCCGGTGCGCCTCACCGACACCACCGAGGAGCTCCTCGGCGAGATCGCCCGGGTGCTCGGCGTCGACCCGGCCAAGGCCTCGCCCGACGAGCTGGCGCTGGCCACGGGCTCGGCGTCGGGCTTCATCACCGCGACCCTGCGCACCACCGCCAACCCGACGGCCCTGACCGCCGGCTACAAGCACAACGTCATCCCCGACCGCGCGGAGGCACTCGTCGACATCCGCACGCTCCCCGGCGAGGAGGACGCGGTGCTCGCCGAGGTGCGCCGGCTCGTCGGCGACGACATCGAGATCGAGATCGTGCACCGCGACGTCGGGCTGGAGTCGCCGACGTCCGGACCGCTCGTCGACGCGGTGCGCCGCTCGCTCGCCGTGCACGACCCGGGCGCGCCCGTGTTCCCGTACCTGCTGAGCGGCGGCACCGACAACAAGTCGCTCAGCCGGCTCGGCATCCGCGGGTACGGCTTCGCGCCGCTCCGGCTGCCCGACCACCTCGACTTCCCGGCGATGTTCCACGGGGTCGATGAGCGGGTGCCGCTCGACGCGCTAGCATTCGGAAGGCGGGTCCTGCGGGACCTGCTGCTCGATTACTAGGCCGCCGGTCGCCCGGCGGCGGCACTGCTCGACATGACCGCGCGACGGGGACGGTCCCGTTTCCTCCGACTTCCGCGGAGGCGGAAGGAGAACACGCGACGTGCTCGAAGCGCTCATCCTCGGCCTGGTCCAGGGCCTCACCGAGTTCCTCCCGATCTCCTCGAGCGCGCACCTGCGCATCCTGGGCGAGTTCCTGCCCGGCGCGCAGGACCCGGGCGCCGCGTTCACCGCGATCACCCAGCTCGGCACCGAGACGGCGGTGCTGGTCTTCTTCTGGCGGGACATCGTGCGGATCGTCTCGCACTGGTTCGGCTCGTTCACGGGCCGGGTGCCCCGCAACGATCCCGACGCCCGCATGGGCTGGCTCATCATCATCGGCACGATCCCGATCGTCGTGCTCGGGCTCCTCTTCCAGGACGAGATCGAGACGACGTTCCGCTCGCTGTGGATCGTCGCGACGACGCTCATCGTGTTCGGCATCATCCTCGGCCTCGCCGACTGGGCCGGCCGGAAGACCCGCACGCTCGACCAGCTCACCGTGGGGCACGGCATCCTGTTCGGCCTCGCGCAGGCGCTCGCGCTCATCCCGGGCGTCTCCCGGTCGGGCGGCACGATCTCGATGGGCCTGTTCCTGGGCTACGAGCGACCGGCGGCGGCGCGGTACGCGTTCCTGCTGGCCATCCCCGCGGTGTTCGGCTCGGGCCTGTACCAGGTCTACAAGAGCCTCGGCGAGCCGGGCCCCTACGGCCCGATCGAGACGGCCGCGGCGACCCTCGTCGCGTTCGTGGTGGGCATCCTGATCATCGCGTTCTTCATGCGGTACATCTCACGGCACAGCTACCTGCTGTTCGTGGTCTACCGCATCGCGCTCGGCGGCCTGCTCCTCGTGCTGCTGGCGACGGGCGTCATCGACGCCTGACAGACGCGGCGAGCGGATGCCACGCGCGAAGGTGTGCCCCGCGCGAGCGGATGCCTCGTGCGGTCGGACGCCTCGGGCCGGTCAGGCCCCGTCGCGAGGCCGCCACGGCTCGTCGCCGCCGCGCTGGTCGCCCCGACGGCGCAGGTACCGCTCGAACTCCTTGGCGATCGCCTCGCCGCTCGCCTCCGGGGCGTCGACGGCGTCGCGCGCCTGCTCGAGCTGGGTGATGTAGCCCGCCATGTCCTCGTCGTCGGCGGCCAGGGCGTCGACGCCGGCCTCCCACGCCTGGGCGTCCTCCTCGAGGCTCCCGCGGGGGATGCTGAGGCCGGTGAGCTCCTCGACCTTCGCGAGCAGGGCGAGCACGGCCTTCGGCGACGGCGCGTTGTGCACGTAGTGCGGCACCGACGCCCACAGGCTCACGGTCGGGATGCCGGCGCGCTCGGCGTGGTCGGCGAGCACGCTGAGGATGCCGATCGGCCCCTCGTAGGTCGAGCGCTCGACGCCGAGCGACTGGCGCACCTCGGGGTTCTCGCTCGAGGCGAAGACCATCAGCGGGCGCGTGTGCGGGGCATCCGCCAGCATCGCACCCAGCAGGATGATGCCCTCGACGTCGGCGGCGAGCGCCGCGTCGATGAGCTCGGCGGCGAAGCTCTTCCAGCTGCGGGCGGGCTCCGCGCCGAGCAGCACGTGCAGGCCCTCGGCGCCGGGCCCGGTGACGGACTCCTCGTCGTCCTCGACGAGGTCGCCGGGGCCGAGGAGCGCGGCACCCGGCCATTCGATGCGGCGGACGCCGTCGTCGCCCGCGGCGATGGTCGGGCGGTTGAACTGGAAGTCGTAGTAGAGCTCGGGGTCGACCGAGGCGATCTCGACGAGGCCGAGGCGGTCGGCGAGGAGCCGTGCGGCGCCGCTCGCTGCCTCGCCCGCGTCGTTCCAGCCCTCGAAGGCGACGACGAGGAGCCGTCCGCTGCTGAACCCGACCGGCTGATGCACCCGTTTGCCCGCTTCCCGAACCCGCTCACGCCGGGCTCTCAGACCCACAATAGGCCGTGCCCGTAGACTTGACGGTCGTGACCACACGCCTTCCCGCCGCCGTCCTGTGGGACATGGACGGCACCCTCGTCGACACCGAGCCGTACTGGATGGCCGCCGAAGTCGAGCTGCTCGGCTCCTTCGGCCGCGCCTGGACCCATGAGCAGGCGCTCCAGCTCATCGGCTCCGGCCTCTGGGACTCCGCCGCCGTCCTCCAGCGGGCCGGCGCCGACCTGCCTGCCGACGAGATCGTGACCCGGCTCACCGACTCCGTCCGCGAGCGGATCAACGCGGAGGGCATCCCCTGGCGGCCCGGCGCCCGCGAGTTCCTCGAGGGGCTGCGCGAGGCATCCGTGCCCACCGCGCTCGTGACCATGTCGATCCGCACGCTGGCGGAGGACGTGGTGCGGGCCATCCCGTTCCCCGCCTTCGACGTCGTCGTGGCCGGTGACGAGGTGGACGAGCCGAAGCCGCACCCCGAGCCCTACCTGCGCGCGGCCGACCTGCTCGGCGTCGACATCCGCGACTGCGTCGCCATCGAGGACTCCGTGTCGGGCCTCACCTCGGCGCACGCCTCGGGCGCGGCGGCGATCGGCGTGCCGAACATCCTGTCGCTCGACGACGTGCCGCACACCGTGCTCTGGGAGTCGCTCGCAGGCCGCACGCCCGCCGACCTCGTCGGCGTGCTGACCATGGCGGGGGAGCGGGCATGAGCGCGCGGGGCGTCCGCAGCGGGCCGTTCCGCGTCGGCGACCGGGTGCAGCTCACCGGGCCGAAGGGCCGGATGCACACCGTCACGCTGGAGCCGGGCAAGGTCTTCCACTCGCACAAGGGCGTGATCGCACACGACGACCTGATCGGCCTGCCCGACGGCTCGGTCGTCGCGAACCAGGTCGGCGTCGAGTACCTCGCGCTCCGGCCGTTGCTCAGCGACTTCGTCATGTCGATGCCGCGCGGCGCGGCGATCGTGTACCCGAAGGACGCGGCGCAGATCCTCGCGCAGGCCGACATCTTCCCGGGTGCGGTGGTCGTCGAGGCCGGCGTCGGCTCGGGCGCGCTGTCGCTGTGGCTGCTGCGCGCGATCGGCGACGAGGGCCGGCTGCACTCGTTCGAACGTCGCGAGGAGTTCGCCGACGTGGCCCGCGGCAACGTCGGCACGTTCCACGGCGAGGTGCCGGCGAACTGGTCGATCACGCTCGGCGACCTCGCCGACACCCTTCCCGAGGCGGTGGCCGAGGCATCCGTCGACCGCGTCGTGCTCGACATGCTCGCGCCGTGGGAGTGCCTCGACGCCGTCTCCGACGCGCTGAAGCCCGGTGGCGTGGTGCTCTGCTACGTCGCGACCGCGACCCAGCTGAGCCGGGTCGCCGAGGCGATCCGCGCGACGGGCGGCTACACCGAGCCGGTCGCGAACGAGACGATGGTGCGCGGATGGCACGTGCAGGGCCTCGCCGTGCGCCCCGACCACCGCATGATCGCGCACACCGGCTTCCTCATCACGGCCCGCCGGCTGGCGCCGGACACGATCCTCCCCGAGCTGAAGCGCCGTCCGTCGAAGACCGACTTCAGCGACGAGGACGTGGAGGCGTGGACGCCGGGCGCGCTCGGCGAGCGGACGGTCAGCCCGAAGAGCCTGCGCAAGCGGGTCCGCGCCGCGGGCACCGCGGCCGCACTGGCCAAGGACGACCCCACGGCGGATGCCCCGGTCGAGCCCGCCGCCGGGGACCCGGCGCCGTCGGGATCGACCGACTCCGACGGGTAGGCTTTCCCACGCGCCTGCCGGCCAGGCGACCCCCCACGATCGAAGGAACGAGGATCCGTGCGCTCGTCACTCGCGCTCATCGCCACCGTCGGCGTACTCGCCGTCGCCCTGACCGGCTGCGCCGGGGCGTCCGAGCCGGAGGCCGCCACCGGGGCATCCTCCGACGCCGTCGAGGTGCAGGGCGACTTCGGGGCGAAGCCGCGCGTCGACTTCCCGACGCCGCTCACCCCCGAAGCGACCCAGTGCACCGAGGTCATCGCCGGCGAGGGCCCGCTGCTCCAGGACGGCCAGCTCGTGCTGCTCGGAGCGAGCCTGTACGACGCGGGCACGGGCGACGAGCTGCAGTCCGTCGGCTTCGACGACGACGGCCCCATCCCGGTCGTGATGGGTGCGACCGTCGCCGGCATCTCGAAGGGCCTGACCTGCGCCCGCGAGGGGTCGCGCGTGGTCGTCGTGATCCCGCCGTCCGACGCGGTGCAGGACGGCGCCGACCCGTCCGCCGGAGTGCCCGACACCGGCCTGGTCGCCGTCCTCGACGTCGCCCGGGCGTTCCCGACGCACGCCGACGGCACCCCGCGGCTCACGCGCGACGGATTCCCGGCCGTCGTGCTCGCGCCGGACGGCCGCCCGGGCATCACCGTGCCCAAGTCGGAGCCGTTCGACACGACCGAGATCGAGGTCCTCAAGGAGGGCTCGGGCGCGGCCGTCGAGGAGGGCGACCAGGTCGTCGTGCAGTACACGGCGGTCGACTGGAACGAGGGAAGCGTCATCCGCTCCTCGTGGGAGGACGGCAAGCCGACGCTCGTCGTCGCCTCCGAGGACGGGGTCGCGCAGACCCTCGCCGGCACGGCGGACGCGATCATCGGCCAGGCCGTCGGCTCGCAGGTCGGCGTGGTCGTCCCCGGCGACCAGGGCGAGGCCACCTTCTACGTCATCGACATCCTGGGCGTGATCTGAGCCCGCGGACCGGGCGGTCCGCCCTCCCGACCGCACTATGATCGCTGCTGTGGCAGGGGAGTCGAAGCGCGCGCCGAACGTCGCGGCCGAGGACCGCCTGTTCAGCCTCGTGCTGGCGCTGCTGGCGACCGAGCACGGGCTGTTGAAGTCGGAGATCCTCTCGACGGTCCGCGGGTACGCCGAGCGGTACGACGCGCACAAGCCCAGCCCGAACATCGAGCGGCAGTTCGAGCGCGACAAGGAGGCGATCCGCGAGCTCGGCATCCCGCTCGACACGATCGAGTCGCCCGACCACGCCGGTGACAACCAGCAGCTGCGGTACCGCATCCCGAAGGGCCGCTACGACCTGCCCGAGTCCGTGCGCTTCACGCCCGACGAGGTCGCACTGCTGAGCCTCGCCGCCGAGGTCTGGCGCGAGGAGTCGCTGTCGGAGGACTCGCAGCGCGCCCTGACGAAGCTGCGCGCGCTCGGCATCGAGCCGCGCGAGCCGGTGATCGGCTACGCGCCCCGCCTGCGCGTGCGAGAAGCCGCGTTCGACCCGCTGCGGCAGGCGCTCGACCGCGGCCAGACGGTGCGCTTCCGGTACGTGAAGCCGGGCGACGTCGAGCCGCGCGTGCGCACGGTCGACCCGTGGGCGGTCGTGCTCCACGACGGGCGCTGGCACCTGCACGGTCGCGACCACTGGGCGGATGCCCCGCGCACGTTCCTGCTCCAGCGGATCACCGGTCCCGTTGAGGTGCTGCAGGGCACGAGCTTCCCGGCTCCGCCGGAGGGCGTCCAGGACCGGATCCTCGCCGAGCTCGAGGCGCTGCGCCTCTCCAACCGCGCCGACCTCGCGGTCGCCGCCGACAGCGACGCCGAGGTGCGGCTCGGCCGCCGTGCCGTCGAGCGCGACGAGGACGCCGGCGTGATCAGCCTGCACTACACCGACGAGGTCGCCTTCGCCGACGAGCTGGCCGGGTACGGCCCCGAGGTCCGCGTGCTCGGGCCGGAGTCGCTCCGCCGCCGCGTGCGCGACCGGCTGACCGCGGTGCGCGACGCGCACCGCTCGGAGGACGCCCGATGAGCACGCCCGCCCCGCGGCGCGCCCGTGCGCAGAAGGCGCCCGACAAGCTCGTCTTCCTCCTGTCGCTCGTGCCGTTCCTCCTGGAGCGGCGCGTGGTCGACGTCGCCGAGGCGGCCGAGCACTTCAACGTGACCGAGGCGCAGATCCGCGACGCGGTGACCCTCATCGCGACCTCCGGCCTGCCCGGCGAGACGGGCACGTACCAGGCGAACGACCTCTTCGACATCGACTGGGACGCGTTCGACGACGAGGGCGTCATCATCATCGTCCACCACGTCGCGATCGACGACGCGCCGCGGCTCTCGTCACGGGAGGCCGCGGCGCTCATCGCCGGCCTGCAGTACCTCTCGGCGCTGCCCGAGAACGCCGGCAGCGCGCAGCTCCGGGCCCTGCTGGGCAAGCTGACCGCCGGTGCGTCCGACGCGCCGAACGCGCTCGCGGTCGCCGAGGCCGAGGCGGATGCCTCGCTCGCGATGGTGCGCACCGCGGTCGCCGAGGGTCGCCAGCTGGAGTTCGACTACCGCAACGTGCAGGGCGGTCGGGGCCGACGCCGGGTCGACCCGCTGCGGGTGCGATCCAACGGCGCTGACTGGTACCTGCAGGCGTACTGCCACACGCGGGAGGACGTGCGCAGCTTCCGGCTCGACCGCATGACCGACCTCTCGGTCACCGACGAGCCGATCGGCGACCACTCGGGAGTGGAGCTGCCCGACGGCCTGTTCCAGCGGGCCGACACCGACCTCGACGTCGTCGTCGACGTCGCCCCGGAGTCGTTGCCGCTCATCGCCGAGTACCTCGCGGACTCGACGGCCGAGGAGGTCGAGGGCCGCCTGCGCGTGACGCTGCGCCTGGCCCACTACCACGGGCTGAAGCGGCTCGTGGCGGGGCTGCCCGCCGTCGTCACCGTCGTCGCTCCGCCCGAGGCGCGAGCCGTCGTCGCCGAGTGGGCGGCGTCGGGCCTGGCCGGATACGAGGACCTCGACGACTGACCGCTGCAGGGTTGGGCGGGAGGTTCCGCCGAGCAACGGCTAGACTTTCGACAGACCACCACCAGAACGGAATCGCCCATGTTTGGTAACGCCTTCACCGGCTGGCATGCCCTGATCATCCTCCTGGTGATCCTCCTGCTGTTCGGTGCTCCGAAGCTGCCCGCCCTCGCGCGGAGCCTCGGCCAGTCGATGAAGATCCTCCGCAGCGAGGTGCGCAGCGACAAGCCCGACGAGACGACCCCCGACGCCGCGGACGGTACCACCGACCAGGCGGCGAGCGCGCCCGAGAAGCCGAAGGCTGCGGGCAGCAGCGCGGACTCCGGCCCGAGTTCCTGAGCCAGATGGCCACGGTGAAGGAGCGCGGGGAGCGGAACTCCGAGAAGCGGATGTCGCTCGGCGCGCACCTGCTGGAGCTGCGCAAGCGACTCTTCATCGCCGCCGCCGCGATCCTCGTCGGCGCGGTCGCCGGCTGGCTGCTCTCGGGGTTCGTCTGGGACGCGCTGCGCGAACCGGTCGACCTGATCGTCGAGACGCAGGCGCGGGACGCGGAGATCACCTACCCGACCATCACCGGGGCGTTCGACCTGCGCCTGCAGATCGCCTTCACCCTGGGCATCGTGATCTCGAGCCCGGTCTGGCTGTACCAGGTGTTCGCCTTCCTGGTGCCGGGGCTGACGAAGCGCGAGCGTCGGTACGCCTTCGGGTTCGTGTTCACGGCGGTGCCGCTCTTCCTCCTGGGCTGCGCGGCCGGCTGGTTCGTGCTGCCGCACATCGTGGAGCTCATGACGAGCTTCGTGCCGCAGCAGGACGTCAGCTTCCTCGACGCGAAGATCTACTTCGACTTCGTCCTGAAGCTGGTGCTGGCGATCGGCATCGCGTTCGTCGTGCCCGTGTTCATCGTCATCCTGAACTTCGCCGGCGTGATCAGCGCGATCTCGATCCTGCGATCCTGGCGCATCGCGATCCTCGTGATCGTGCTGTTCACCGCGATCGCGACCCCGTCGGCCGACGTGGTGTCGATGTTCATGCTGGCGATCCCGATGGTGCTGCTGTATTTCGGGGCGTGGTTCATCGCGTTCCTCCACGATCGCCGCGTGTCGAAGCGCCAGGTTGAGGAGTTCGGCGCCTCGCTCGTCTGAGCGGCGGGGCGGGGCCGGGCGTCCCGTCCGACGCCTAGGCTGGAGAGGTGACGAGCCTCTCTCCGTCCGAGCGGTACGCGCTGTCGCGCGACCAGCGACGTCGCCCCCGCCTCGCCGAGTTCGCCTCGCACCAGAAGTTCGACTTGGACCCGTTCCAGCGCGCCGCGTGCGGCGCGCTGGACGAGGGCCGCAGCGTGCTCGTCGCCGCCCCGACCGGTGCCGGGAAGACGGTGGTCGCCGAGTTCGCCGTCTACCTCGCCATGCAGGAGCCGGGGGAGAAGGTGTTCTACACCACCCCGATCAAGGCGCTCTCGAACCAGAAGTACCAGGAGTTCGTCGAGGCGTGGGGCGCCGACGACGTCGGCCTGCTCACCGGCGACACGAACATCAACCCCACCGGCCGCATCGTCGTGATGACGACCGAGGTGCTGCGGAACATGCTCTACGCCGAGTCGCCGCTGCTCGACCGCCTCGCGTACGTCGTGATGGACGAGGTGCACTACCTCGCCGACCGGTTCCGCGGAGCGGTCTGGGAGGAGGTCATCATCCACCTCCCCGAGGCCGTGCGGCTCGTCTCGCTCAGCGCGACGGTCTCGAACGCCGAGGAGTTCGGCGACTGGCTGCAGGCCGTCCGCGGCGACACCGACGTGATCGTCTCCGAGGCCCGGCCCGTGCCCCTCGAGCAGCACGTGCTCGTGCGGGGCAAGCTGATCGACCTGTTCGACTCGTCGGGGCAGGCCGCGACCCATCGCGTCAATCCCGAGCTGCGCCAGCTGGCCGGTTCGCGGTCGCTCGGCACGCGCTCGCAGCGCGGCCGGCGCGGATCCGACCGCGGTCGCTACCACCGCGGCGGGGGCAACGCCCCGGGCACCGGCCGCATCGATCGCCCCGAGGTCGTCGAACTGCTGCACGGCAAGCACCTCCTCCCGGCGATCTTCTTCGTCTTCTCCCGGGCCGGCTGCGACCAGGCGGTCCGGCAGGTGCTCCGGAGCGGCATCCGGTTGACCGAGGCATCCGAGCGCGACGAGATCCGGGCCGTGGTCGAGTCCCGGGTGCGCACGCTCCGCGACGACGACCTCGCCGTGCTCGGCTACTGGGAGTGGGTCGAGGGCCTGCAGCGCGGCGTCGCCGCGCACCACGCGGGCATGCTGCCCGCGTTCAAGGAGGTCGTGGAGGAGCTGTTCCAGCGGAAGCTCCTCAAGGTGGTGTTCGCGACCGAGACCCTCGCGCTCGGCGTCAACATGCCGGCCCGCTCGGTCGTGCTCGAGAAGCTCGAGAAGTTCAACGGCGAGGCGCGCGTGCCGATCACGCCGGGGGAGTACACGCAGCTCACCGGCCGTGCCGGCCGCCGCGGCATCGACGTCGAGGGGCACTCGGTCATCCAGTGGGTCGACGGGCTCGACCCCGAGGCGGTGGCCTCGCTCGCCTCCCGGCGGAGCTACCCGATGGACTCCAGCTTCAAGCCGACCTACAACATGGCGGTGAATCTGATCGACCAGTTCGGCCGCGAGCGCACCCGCCAGGTGCTCGAGCTCTCGTTCGCGCAGTTCCAGGCCGACCGGGCCGTGGTCGACCTCGCCAGGACCCTGCGCAAGCAGGAGGAGTCGATGGCCGGATACGAGGAGGCCATGCGCTGCCACCTCGGCGACTTCGGCGAGTACGCGGCGCTCCGCCGGCGCATCGGCGAGCTCGAGCGAGAGTCCTCCAAGGGCAATCCGACGCACGCCCAGCGCGAGCGGATGCAGCGCGAGCTCGCGGCGCAGCGCAAGGCGCTCCGAGCGCACCCCTGCCATGGCTGCGCCGAGCGCGAGCAGCACGCGAGGTGGGCCGAGCGCTGGTGGCGCCTGAAGCGCGACCACGACCAGCTGTCGCGCCAGATCCGGGGCCGCACCGGGCAGGTCGCGAAGCGGTTCGACCGGGTGACCGACGTCCTCCTCGAACTCGGCTACGTGGAGACCGACCGGCACGGCGAGACCGTGTCGACGGCGGCGGGGCGAACCCTCAAGCGCATCTACGGCGAACGCGACCTGCTCGTGGCCGAATGCCTGCGGCGAGGCACGTGGGACGGCCTGGATGCGCCGTCGCTCGCGGCGATGGCCGCGGCGATCGTGTACGAGCCGCGGCGCGACGACCGCGGCGTCGAGTTCCGCTTCCCGCGCGGCCCGTTCCGGGCGGCGTTCGAAGCCACCACCGACGCGTGGGCCGCGCTCGACGACCTCGAACGCGATCATCGGCTGCCCGGAAGCCAGGTGCCGTCGCCCGCACTCGCGAACGCGATGCACGCGTGGGCGCGCGGCGCGAGCCTCGGCAAGGTCCTCGAGGACACCGACCTCGCGGCGGGCGATTTCGTGCGCCTGGCGAAGCAGGTCGTCGACCTGCTCGACCAGGTGTCGATCGTCGCCGACTCGGGCGTCGGCACCGCCGCGCGCGACGCGATCGACGGCGTGCGCCGCGGCGTGGTGGTCGACGTCATCGCGTCCTGAACGCCGACCCGGGTCGCCTAGGCTGATCCTCGTGCCTGCGCCCGTCCGCCCGATCCTGCCGTGGTGGGCCGCCGTGCCGGTCGCGGCCCTCGCCGGCGTCGTCTACGACCTGGCGTTCCCGGCCGTCGGCGTGTGGCCGCTCGCGTTCCTGGCCATCGCCGGCGCGCTCGTGACCCTGGTCGGGCGGAGCATCGGCGGCTCGTTGCTCGTCGGCTTCGTCTTCGGCATGGCCTTCTACCTGGTGCACGTCGAGTGGACGAGCCGGTACCTCGGTCCGGTGCCCTGGCTGGCGCTCTCGGGGCTCGAGGCCGTGTTCGTGGCCGGCGGTGCCGTGCTCATCACCCTCGCCTACCGGTGGGTGCCTCGCGCCTGGCCGTCGCGATGGGTGCGACTCGTGTGGCTGCCGGCGATCGTCGCCGGGCTCTGGATCGTCCGCGAGACGGTGGTGGGCACGTTCCCGTACGGCGGCTTCCCGTGGGCGCGAGCGGCCGTCAGCCAGTCGGAGAGCCCCTTCGCAGAGGTGGTCTCCTGGGTCGGTTCCACCGGCCTCGGCTTCGTGATGGTCTGGATCGCCGCCATGGGCCTCGAATGGGTTCGGCAGGCGCGCTGGCGGGACATCCGGGGCCTCGTGCCGATCGCGGTCGTGACCGTCGTCGCCGTGCTGCTGCCCGCGTGGCCGACGGCCGGAGCGGGCGACCTCCGCGTCGCGAGCGTGCAGGGCAACGGCCCGGCCGGGTACTTCGACGACCGCAGCGCGGGAGACGTGCTGCAGTCGCAGCTCGATGCGACCGAGCCGATCCTCGACGAGCCGGGCGTCGACGTGCTGCTCTGGCCGGAGGGGTCGGTCGACGAGAACGTGAGCCCGGGCACGCCGGGAGCACGCCGGCTCGACGACGTGGTCGACCGCATGGGCGCGCCGCTGATCATGAACGTGGTCACCGCCCGTGACGACGAGTTCTTCAACACCTCGATGCTGTGGACCTCGGATGGCCCGACGCAGAGCTACGACAAGCGCCACCCGGTGCCGTTCGGGGAGTACATCCCCGATCGGGACTTCTACATGATGCTCGCGCCCGACCTCATCGGGCTCGTGCAGCGCGGCTACACGCCGGGCACGAAGCCGCCGGTGTTCGACCTCGGCGACACGATCGCCGGGCTCGCGATCTGCTTCGACGTGATCTACGACGACGTGATCTGGGATGCGGCGCGCGACGGCGCCGAGGTCTACCTGCTGCAGACGAACAACGCGGACTTCCGCGGCACCGACGAGAACCTGCAGCAGCTCGCGTTCGCGCGGTTGCGCGCGATCGAGACGGGCAGGTCGGTCGTGAACCTGTCGACCGTGGGCACGAGCCAGGTGATCGACCCGGCCGGGCGCACGATCGACGGACTTCCGGCGGATGCCCCGGGCGCGATGGTCACCGACGTCGCGCTGCGCACGGGCCTGACGCCGTCGGTGGTGCTCGGTGCATGGGTGCCGAGCGTGATCTCGCTGCTCGCGCTGGGCGCCCTGGTCGCTGCCGGGGTGTTCGCCCGGCGTCGCGATCGGGACGCCGGCGTCCGCGATCGCGAGGGCGCCCCCGGCGACGTGGCCTGACGACGGGTCGCCCGACGCGACCTCGTGCCGCCGGTCGCCGCCTGCGGCGACGGCCCCGGACATGCGAATCGCCCGCACCCGACCGTGGTCGAGCGCGGGCGATGAGGATGGGTCAGGCGGTCTTCTGCTTCTGCGCCTGTCCGCGGCGCGCACGCAGGTACTCGAGGCGCTCGGCGAGGAGCTCCTCCAGCTCGGGGATGGTGCGACGCTCGAGCAGCATGTCCCAGTGGGTGCGGGCGACCTTCTCGCCGGAGCGGTCGACCTCGACGGGCTTGGAGTCGACGAGGTGGACGGCGCTTCCGCCGCAGGTACGGCACTCCCACGTGTCGGGAACATCCGCGTCGGCGGCGAACACCATCACGGTGTCGCGGCCGCAGTTCTCGCAACGGTAGGTGGACTCAGCGCGGTCGGCGAACACCACGCCGTCCTCGCTCTGCAGGCTCTGCGCACCGATGCGCATGCCGCGAAGGCTCCGGTCTGCCATGGAAGCTCCTCTGTCTCTTCGTCTCCTACGTGTATAAACGACGAAGCTGAGCAGAACCTTGCCGAACGCTGAGGTTTTCTCGGACAACTCCCAGACTGGGGTCAGCGCTCGGCCACGATCGCGAGCGCGAGGTCGCATCGATCGGTGACCAGGCCGTCCACGCCCAGGCCGAGCAGCCGGCGCATGTCGACCGGGTCGTTCACGGTCCAGACGTGCACCTCGACACCCGCCGCGTGCGCCGCGCGCACGAGTCGGGGGAGACCACGCGGACCGGTCCCTGCCGTTCGGGCACCTGCAGGGCGACCGCGCCCGCGACGGCACGCGCGACCGCCCGCCCGCCCAGCGGGGCCGCGAGCACCGCGCGCACCACGCCGAAGCTGCCGACCGAGGTCGCGACCCCCGGCAGCAGCGCGGCGAGCCGTCGACGGCGCCGCTCGTCGAAGCTGGTGAGCAGGACGCGATCGGATGCCCCGGCCGCACGCACCGCCGCGACGGTGGCGTCGGCCGCGGCCTCCTCCTTGACGTCGATGTTGAAGCGGATGGCGGGAAAGGCGTCGAGCGCCTCCACGAGCGTCGGGAAGCCGCCGCCGCCGAGGTCGATCGCCGCGAGTTCGCCCGTAGAGAGGTCGCCGACCCGACCGGGCCGGCCGGCGACCCGGTCGAGCGTCGGGTCGTGCGACACGATCGCCACGCCGTCGCGGGAGCGGTGCACGTCGGTCTCGATGTACGCCGCGCCGGCCCGGGCGGCGGCCTCGAAGGCGCGCAGCGTGTTCTCCGGTGCATCGAGGGCGAGCCCCCGATGCGCGAGCACGCGCGGGCCGCCGGGGGAGAGGTAGCCGCTCACCGTCCCGGTCGGCCGGTCACGCGCGCGGCGCGGACGGGTCGCCCGGGCGGATGTCGCCCTCGGTCGACGACGCGGCCGCTGGCGCCGCGGGAGCGGTCGGCGGCACGACGCCGCCCGAGCCGGGCGTGAAGGCCTTGCCGATGCCCTTGAGCGCCTCGGTCAGCTCGCTCGGGATGATCCAGAGCTTGTTCGCCTGGCCCTCAGCGAGCTGCGGAAGCATCTGCAGGTACTGGTAGCCGAGCAGCTTGGGGTCGGGGTCGCCCTTGTGGATGGCGTCGAACACCGTGAGGATCGCCTCGGCCTCGCCCTGGGCGCGGAGCACCGCGGCCTTCGCGTCGCCCTCGGCCTGGAGGATGGCCGCCTGCCGCTGGCCCTCCGCGGTGAGGATGGCGGACTGCTTCGTGCCCTCAGCGGTGAGGATCAGCGCGCGACGGTCGCGTTCGGCGCGCATCTGCTTCTCCATGGAGTCCTGGATGGAGAGGGGCGGGTCGATCGCCTTCAGCTCCACGCGGGAGACGCGGATGCCCCACTTGCCCGTGGCCTCGTCGAGCACGATGCGCAGCTGGCCGTTGATGTTGTCGCGGCTGGTCAGCGCCTCCTCGAGGTTCAGACCGCCGACGACGTTGCGGAGGGTGGTCGTCGTGAGCTGCTCGACCGCGCCGAGGTAGTTCGCGATCTCGTAGGTCGCGGCCCGCGCGTCGGTGACCTGGAAGTACACGACCGTGTCGATCGAGACGACGAGGTTGTCCTCGGTGATCACCGGCTGCGGGGGAACGACACGACCTGCTCGCGCATGTCGACGAGCGGGCGCAGCCGGTCGATGAACGGCACCAGGAGGTTCAGGCCGGGCGTGAGCGTGTTGTGGTAGCGGCCGAGCCGTTCCACGACGCCGGCATACGCCTGCGGGATGATCCGGATGGACTTCGCGATCACGACGACCACGAAGACCACGATCGCCAGGACGACGACCAGCGTGATGATGCCGCCGACTTCGTTCACTGCGGGGTGCTCCTCTCCACCGGCACGACGACCGCCGTCGCACCGTCGATCCCGGTCACGAGCACCTGCTCGCCGACCGCGACATCCGCCTGCTCGGTGATCGGCGACAACCGGGCCGTCCACACGTCGCCGTTCTGCAGCTTCACCTGGCCGCCCACGCTGCTGAGGGTGCGCACCACGCGCCCCTCCGCGCCGATGAGCGCGTCGATGTTGCTGCGGGTCGGATCGCCGCCGCGGCGCAGGACGCGCAGGAGCGGTGGACGCAACAGGAGGATGAGGAGCACGGCGACCACGGCGGCGATGATGAACTGCGCCCACCAGGGAATGCCGAACAGGCCGGACAACAGCCCGGCGACGCTGCCGAGCGCCAGCATCAGGAACGTCATCTCGAGCGTGAAGACCTCGATCGTCGCGAACGCGAGGATCAGTACCAGCCAGACGATCCAGGCGTACTGGGTCAGCACATCCATTCGGTCTCCTTCGAAGTCGAACGCGGCCCCCGCTTCCGAACCTAGCAGGGCACGCGTTCCAGCGGGAGGTTGATAGGGTCGACCCCGGCGGCGATCGGGCGTTCCGTGACCCGCCGACGGCACGCGTCCGAACGAGGAGATCGACTTGACCAACCCACTCGCCCCCGGTTCGCTCGAGGGCCGCGTCGCCCTCGTCACGGGGTCCTCCCGCGGCATCGGCGCGGACACGGCCCGCTACCTCGCCGAGGCCGGCGCCGCCGTCGTCGTGAACTACCGCAGCAAGAAGCCCCGCGCCGACAAGATCGTCGCCGGCATCGAGGAGGCGGGCGGTCGCGCCCTGGCCGTCGAGGCCGACCTCACCGACTACGCCTCGGTCGAGGCGCTCTACGCGCAGGCGAACGAGGCCTTCGGCCCGATCGACGTGCTCGTGCTCAACGCCTCGGGCGGCATGGAGAGCGGTCTCGGCGAGGACTACGCCATGCGGCTCAACCGCGACGCGCAGCTCAACGCCCTCGAGACCGCGATCCCGCACCTCGCGCCCGGCGCGCGCATCGTCTTCATCACGAGCCACCAGGCGCACTTCATCCGCACCCACCCGACGATGGACGCCTACGAGCCCGTCGCCCTGTCGAAGCGGGCCGGCGAGGACGCGCTGCGCGAGCGCATCCCCGAGCTCGAAGCCGCCGGCTTCTCGTTCGTCGTCGTGTCGGGCGACATGATCGAGGGCACGATCACCGCGACCCTGCTCGAGCGCGCGCAGCCGGGCGCGATCCAGGAGCGCAAGGACCAGGCGGGTCGTCTCTACAACGTCTCCGAGTTCGCGGCCGAGGTCGCGACGGCCGCGGTCGAGCCGGTTCCGGCCGGTCACACGCACTACGTGGGGGATGTCTCGGGCTTCGCGCCCAGCGCGCTCGACTGACGCGCGGCACCGCCGACGAACGAAGGCCGGCCCGGAGGAGTCCTCCGGGCCGGCCTTCGGCGTTGCGGCAGGTCAGGCGGCCTTGACGCCCCGGCCGAACGTGAACGCACGGACGATCTGCACGATGCCGAGCACGATGAGTGCGATGCCGGCGAACCAGAACAGCACCACGGCGCCCCACAGCGGCGAGAACAGCACGATGATGCCGGCGACCAGGCCGAGGATGCCGAAGAAGATCGCCCACCCTCGCGACGGCGCGTCCCCCGACTGCACGAGCGTGACGACGCCCTCGACGATCCACAGGATGCCGATGAAGACGCCCAGGAAGACGCCGATCACGACGGCCGAGTTGCTCGGGTTGAACAGCACGATCAGCCCGCCGATGACGAACAGCAGGCCGAGGATGATGTCGAGCGCCCTCGAGCCGCCCGAGATGCCCCGGGAGAAGATGCCGAGCCCCAGGTAGGCGATGCCGGCGATCAGGAAGTAGAGCCCCAGGAGCCAGGTCAGGACGATGACCGAGTCCTTCGGCCAGAACGTGATCAGGATGCCGAAGATCAGCGCGATCACGCCGGCGATGCCGAGCGTGGCCCGGATCGTGTTGATGCTCGACTTCGAGAGGTCCGCCGCATCCAGCGAGAACGCGGCGATGAATGAGTCGGACTGCGAGTTGGTCATGCGATGGGGCCCCCTTCTTCGCGCGCCGGGTGCGCGCAGGGTCAGGCTAGTGCGCCGGGGCGGGCGAGCGACAGAGTTTCCGCGCGAGTCGCCGTGGGAGGTCTTAGCATGCCGACATGCGGCGAAACGGGAGGCATCGTCGGGTCGGGCGCGCAGCGGTCGCCGGCATCGTCGCGCTCGCGCTCGGTCCGGCCGTGGTCGGATGCGTCGGACCGACGGGTCCGTCCGCGCCGCCGCCGCCCGGAGCAGGTGAGGCCGGAAGCCCCGCTCCGACCGGGTGGCCGGGGGAACTGCCCGAACCGGACACCGCGATCTCGGTCATGCCCGGCCAGCGCGGCGACTGCCCGATCGACCCGGCGGACGACGACCTCATCGTGTTCACCGTGTCGACGGGGGACGATACGACCCCGGTCCGCGTCACCTACCCGGTGTACCGGACCGACGGCCAGCGGATGATCCGCCGGATGACGGCGCCGGGCCCGGTGATCACCGTGGTGGTCGCCGACTGCGCCGACGCGGAGCCCACGTCGAACTGGGGCTTCCATGCCGACACGGACGGCGAGGTCGCGCTCAGCTGCCTCGCCACCTACCGGGGCGTGCGCATCGGCTCCGACACGGCGGCCGCCGGAAGCGCGGCCGGCGGGGGAGCGAGCGTCGACTGCTCGGGCGCCGCGCCGGACTGACGCGTCAGCGCGCGAGGCGGGCGAGGAGTCGCCCGGCGGTGTCGGCCGCCGCCATCGCCGCGTCGCGATCGGCGGCGTGCTGGGCGCGTACGACGGCGCCGTCGACGACGACGAGCACGTCCTCGACGAGTTCCTCCGCCGGCTCCAGGCCGACGTGCTCGACGAACGCGAGCAGGGTCTCGCGGAGTTCGTCGTCGTGCCGGCGCACGACGTCGCGGGCCACCGGCGCGAGCGAGGCATCCGCCAGCGCGTTGATGAAGGCGGAGCCGTGGAACCCGTCGCTGCCGAACCACTCGCGCAGCACGTCCGCGATGCGCTCCAGGCGCGGCCCGCGCTCGTTCGCGAGTGCGTCGACGCGGCGTACGAACCAGCGCATCCACTCCTCGTGGCGGCGTCGCAGGTAGGCGGCGACGAGGTCGTCCTTCGATGGGTAGTGGCGGTAGAACGACGCCTTCGCGACGTGGGATTCGGCGATGACGCGGTCGATGCCGACGCGGAGTCCCTCCTCGTAGAAGAGGCGGTTCGCGGTGTCGAGGATGCGCAGCGGGGGTGCGGAGGTGGGGGCCACCGCGCCATGCTGACAGACAGTTCTGTCTCACGGCAAATCGGCACGCCGCGACGCGCCGCGGCGCGGGGGACCGGTCCGTCCGGGCGATCAGCCGAACGCGAACCCGGGCTCGAGCGGCGGGGCGAATCGGAGCTCGCCGACGGGCTCCTCACCGGTGAACGACACCCACTGCACGAGCGCCGGGTCGAGGTCGCCGTACCGCAGGCGCGTCCCGCCCGTGAACCCCAGCCGGCGGAAGATCGCCGGGTTGCCGATCAGGGCGCACCCCGTCGCGCCGGCGGCCTCGAGGTCCCGGAGGCCCGCCTCGATCAGCGCGCGGCCGATCCCGTTCCGCTGCAGGTCCGCCCGCACCGAGACGGGCCCGAGCCCGAGCCATCCGCCGGGGTGTCCGTCGATCGTGACCGGAGAGAACGCGACGTGGCCGACGATCTCGCCGCCGGCCCCGGTGCCGACCGCTCCGTCGAGCTGCGCGACCAGCGACCGCGTCAACTCGCCTCGCGCCCGCAACGCGCCGACGATCTCCGCCTCCGTGCCGGAGGCGAACGGCATCGGCGCGAACGCCGCTTCGGTGAGGGCGTGGATGGCGACGGCGTCGGTGACGCGCTCCGTTCGGATCGCGATCCCGTCCACGTGTCCCCGCTCCCCGTCGCGTCGTCGCCGCGCGGCGTCGGACCCGCGCGATCCCGACCGAGCGTAGCGGTCGCTGGACACCGCCTCGACGAGGTGGAAGCATCGCGAAGGTGACGAGCCCGGCCGACGACCAGCACCTGCGCGACCTCGCGCTGATGCGCCGCGTGCGCGACCGGATCGACCGCGAATACGCCCAGCCGCTCGACGTCGACGCACTCGCCCGCGGGGTCAACATCTCCGCCGGGCACCTCAGCCGCGAGTTCAAGCGCGCCTACGGCGAGTCGCCGTACAGCTACCTCATGACCCGTCGCATCGAACGCGCGATGGCGCTGCTGCGCCGCGGCGACCTCAGCGTCACCGAGGTGTGCTTCGAGGTCGGATGCTCCTCGCTCGGTACCTTCAGCACCCGGTTCACCGAGCTCGTCGGCGTGCCCCCGAGCGTGTACCGCCAGCAGCCCGACGGGCTGTTCGAGGCGGTACCGTCGGTGCTCGCCAAGCGGGCCGCCAGGCCGGTCAGGAATCGAGAAGCGACCCGCGCCGCGCGCCAGTAGCTTGGCGGCATGGACATCACGATTCAGTACACGTTCCTGCCGCACACCGACCCCGAGGCATCCCTCGCGTTCTACCGCGACACCCTCGGCTTCGAGGTGCGCAACGACGTCGGCTACGAGGACATGCGGTGGATCACCGTCGGACCGGCCGGCCAGCCCGGCACGTCGATCGTGCTCACGCCGCCCACGCCCGACCCCGGCACCACCGACGACGAGCGCCGCACCATCGCGGAGATGATGGCGAAGGGCACGTACGCGAGCATCGTCCTCGCCACCGAGGACGTCGACGGCGCCTTCGACCGCGTCGCGGCGAGCGGCGCAGAGGTCGCCCAGGAGCCCATCGACCAGCCGTACGGCGTGCGCGACTGCGCCTTCCGCGATCCCGCCGGCAACATGGTCCGCATCCAGGAGCCGCGCTGAGGCGCGCCGGGCCGCTGCGTCGGTGCCGACGGCCAAGATGGATGACATGACGAATCCCGCAGACAGCCACGACCTGATCCGCGTCCAGGGCGCCCGCGAGAACAACCTGAAGGATGTCTTGGTCGAGATCCCGAAGCGGAGGCTCACGGTGTTCACCGGCGTCTCGGGATCGGGCAAGAGCTCGCTCGTGTTCGACACCATCGCGGCCGAGTCGCGCCGGCTCATCGACGAGACGTACAGCGCCTTCGTGCAGGGATTCATGCCATCGGTGCCGCGGCCCGACGTCGACGTGCTCGACGGACTCACCACCGCCATCCTCGTCGACCAGGAGCGGCTCGGCGCGAACCCGCGCTCCACCGTCGGCACCGTCACCGATGCGAACGCGATGCTGCGGATCCTGTTCAGCCGGCTCGGCGACCCGTACATCGGCGGGCCGACCGCGTTCTCGTTCAACATCCCGACGCAGAAGGCCAGCGGCATCATGACGTCGTCGACCGGCGACAAGACGATCGTGCGGAACGTCGTCTACCTCGGCGGGATGTGCCCGCGGTGCGAGGGCCGGGGCTCCGTCTCCGACATCGACCTCACGCAGGTGATCGACGAGAGCCGGTCGCTGAACGAGGGCGCGATCATGGTGCCCGGGTACACCGCCGACGGCTGGATGGTGCGCGGCTTCGCGGAATCGGGCTTCTACGACCCCGATACGCCGATCGCCGACTTCACCGAGAAGGAGCGTCACGCGCTGCTCTACAGCGAGCCCACCAAGGTCAAGATCCAGAACATCAACATGACCTACGAGGGGCTCATCCCCAAGATCACGAAGGCGATGCTGTCGAAGGACCTCGACGCGCTGCAGCCGCACATCCGCGCCTTCGTGGAGCGGGTGGCCACCTTCACCAGGTGCCCCGAGTGCGACGGCACGCGCCTCACCGAGGGGGCGCGGTCCTCGAGGATCGACGGCGTCAGCATCGCCGACGCGTGCCGCATGCAGGTCACCGACCTCGCCGAGTGGATCCGCGGACTCGACCGGCCGGAGGCGAAGCCGCTGCTCGAGGCGCTCGGAGCGAACCTCGACGCGTTCGTCACCCTCGGGCTCGGTTACCTCAGCCTCGAGCGGCCGTCGGGCACCCTGTCGGGCGGGGAGGCGCAGCGCATCAAGATGCTGCGGCACCTCGGCTCGTCGCTGACGGATGTCACCTACGTGTTCGACGAACCGACCATCGGCCTGCACCCGCACGACATCCAGCGCATGAACACCCTCCTGCTGCGCCTCCGCGACAAGGGCAACACCGTGCTCGTCGTCGAGCACAAGCCCGAGGCCATCGCGATCGCCGACCACGTCGTCGACCTTGGCCCGCTCGCCGGCAGCGGCGGCGGCGAGGTGGTGTTCGAGGGGACGGTCGCGGGCCTCCGATCGAGCGGCACCCTGACGGGCCGGCACCTCGACGACCGCGCGGCGATCAAGCCCGCCGTCCGGACGGGGTCCGGCGCGATCGAGATCCGGGGCGCCGACGAGAACAACCTGCAGGACGTCGACGTCGACATCCCGCTCGGCGTGCTCACGGTCGTCACGGGCGTGGCGGGATCGGGCAAGAGCTCGCTCATCCACGGATCGGTGACGCGCCGCGACGGCGTCGTCGCGATCGACCAGGGCGCGATCAAGGGCTCGAGGCGGAGCAACCCGGCGACGTACACCGGCATGCTCGAGCCGATCCGCAAGGCGTTCGCGAAGGCGAACGGGGTGAAGCCGGCCCTGTTCAGCGCGAACTCCGAGGGAGCCTGCCCCACCTGCAAGGGGTCGGGCGTGATCGTCACCGAGCTGGGCTTCATGGACACCATCGAGACGCCCTGCGAGGACTGCGGTGGCAAGCGGTTCCAGGCGGGCGTGCTCGAGTACAAGCTCGGCGGCCTCGACATCACCGAGGTGTTCGACCTGCCGGTGGCGAAGGCGCGCGAGTTCTTCTCGTCGGGCGAGGCGAAGATCCCGGCCGCCGCCGGCATCCTCGGTCGCCTCGAAGACGTCGGGCTCGGCTACCTCACCCTCGGTCAGCCGTTGTCGACCCTGTCGGGCGGTGAACGCCAGCGCGTGAAGCTCGCGATCGCGATGGGCGAGACCGGCGACGTCTACGTGCTCGACGAGCCCACGACGGGGCTCCACCTCGCGGACGTCGCCAACCTCCTCGGCCTCCTGGACCGACTCGTCGACTCGGGCAAGACCGTCATCGTGATCGAGCACCACCAGGCCGTGATGGCGCACGCCGACTGGATCATCGACCTCGGGCCGGGCGCGGGCCACGACGGTGGACGCATCGTGTTCGAGGGCACGCCGGCCGACCTCGTCGCCGGGCGCTCGACCCTCACGGGGGAGCACCTCGCGGAGTACGTCGGCCGATGACCCAGACGCTCCGGGATCGTGCGACGCGACGGACCGACACGATCCGACTGCTGACCGCGCCGGCCGCCGACGTGTGGGTGGCGACGGCGTCGCCCGACGGGACTCCGCACTTGGTGCCGCTCTCCCTCGGCTGGATCGATGAGCGCGCCGTCATCGCGCTCCAGCGGGGCTCGGCGACCGCCCGGAACATCCTCGCCACCGGAATCGCGCGGCTCGCCGTCGGGCCGACGCGCGACGTGGTGCTCATCGACGCCGAGCTCGAGGACTGCGTGGACGTGGATTCGGCCGCGCCCATCGGCGAGGCGTATGCCGCCCAGGCGGACTGGGATCCGCGCGGCGAGGTCGGCTACGTGTTCATCGTGCTGCGTCCGACTCGGATCCAGGCCTGGCGCGAAGCGAACGAGATGACCGGACGGGTGCTGATGCGCGACGGCACGTGGCTCGCATGACCCAGGTCGGCGACGACGACATTCCGCAGTCCGTGCGGATCAGCCCGCGAGATCGGCGTACTGGGAGTTGCCCGCCAGGAACGCCGCGACGACGGGGCACCGGGCCGTCACCAGGAGGCCCCGGTCGCGGATGTCGTCGAGCACGTCGGCGATCAGGTCGCCGGCGATGCCGCGGCCGCGGAAGTCCGGATCGACCATCGTCGTGAGCACGACGACGCGGTCGCCCGCGAGGTCGTACCGGATGCTGCCGATCTCGCGGTCGCCGAGCACCGCCGTGTACCGGAGCTCGGCGACGCGATGGTGCACCGAGATCTCGAGGTCGGCGTCGGTCGACGGCACGTCGACCTGGTGGATCGCCGCTGCGGTGACCTCGTCGACGAGGGCGAGGGTGCCCTCATCCAGGGTGCCCGCACCATCGGGATAGCCCGCCGCGTCGGGGTACTCGATCCGCCGGGTCGTTCCGCTGTCGCTCATGGGTTCGCTCCTCTGCGTCCATCTGAAGGCGTCTCATCAAGGCAGACCGGACGACAGGCCCGTCTGTGACCACCGGACGCCGATCCCGTGTCCTCGTGGAGATCCTCTCGGGCGGAAATATGGGGGATGTCTTCCGTATCGGCGACACCGTCCGGCGCAATGCGGGGGAGTGGACGCCCGCCGTGCACCGGCTACTCCGCGAGCTCCGGTCGCACGGTGTCGACGGCGTGCCGGAACCGCTCGGCACGGATGACGTCGGGCACGAGATCCTGACGTTCATCGCGGGGGAGAACCTCGCGTCAGCGCCGCCTGCGACGCTCTGGTCGGAGCAGGTGCTGCACGACGCCGGCGTGATGCTCCGGCGCATCCACGACGCGAGCGTCGGTCTCGTCGACGCCGGACTCATCTGGCGGTCGCCGACCCGGCACCCGGTCGAGGTGATCTGCCACAACGACTTCGCGACCTACAACCTCATCGTGCGAGGCGGGTCGCTCGCCGGCGTCATCGACTTCGACTTCGCCGCACCCGGTCCGAGGGTCCGCGACCTGGCCTACCTGGCGTACCGGCTCGTGCCGTACGCGGAGGATTCGCCCGAGGCATCCGGCCTCGATCGCGATGCGCGGCTCCGCCTCCTGCTCGATGCGTACGGCACGGATGCCTCGCCGCGACGTGTGCTCAAGGCGATGAGCGACTACCTGGGCGAACTCGAGTCCTTCACGCGAGCCCGTGCGGCGGAGACGGACCGGACCGACCTCCTCGACCACGCGGCGATGTACCGACGGGACGCCGACCGGTTCGGAGGGTCGTGACGACCGAGGGCGATCGCGCCGAGCGCGAATCGGTAGATTATGTCCGACTTCGGGAGAGCGGCGGCCTGCAGCGCTCGCGTGCGACCAGGCCCGGACCTCGCGGCGTTCGTCCGGATTCCCGGACTGGCGAATGCCCAGGACGTTCTCACCCCAAGAAACGAACGCGTTGACGAGCGATGTCCTGCGCTCGTGAGCCGACTTCGATGGCGATCTCTTCCTCGACAACTCGCGTGTGATCAGCACTTCATCATTACGCCGATAATGCACATTATGTCGGTACGGATCCAAAGAGCTGGCGAGACTGCGAACTCGCCAACGCCGATTGCCCCCCGTTTTTGCTTCAGGGTAATCGACCCGGACTAGCTCCGTAGAGCTAGCCGGATCGAATACCGGAGTGTGACGACAGCGAGCGATGACCTTCCTAGCGTGAGCTTCATGAACTCACTCCTGTCGAAGCCGGCACGAACGCGATCGCACTCGATCGGTCGCAACACGCTTCTCGTCACGACATTCGTCATCGTGATGCTCGCTGTCAACGCGGTCGCCTCCGCGCTCACGAACCCGCTCGTGGCGCTCGTCATGGGACCCGCCATGGGCGTGTTCGTGCTGTGGCTGTATGCCCGCTTCGTCGGACGCGTCGAACGTCGTCCGGTCGTCGAACTCGCACGCCCACGCGTTAGGCGGCTGATCATCGGCGCGCTGGGTGGGCTCGCCCTCGCCGCGGTCACGATCGGGGTCATCGCAATGCTCGGCGGCTATCGGATCACCGGTGCCGGCACGATGGCCGGGGCGCTCACGATCGTCGGCATGATGTGCGCGATTGCGGTGGCCGAAGAGGTGCTCTTCCGCGGGGTCATCCTTCAGTTGCTCGAGCGCGCGACCGGCACGTGGATCGCGCTCGCCGGTTCCGCGGTGCTCTTCGGGCTCGTGCACCTGCTCAACCCCGGCGCGACGCCGTGGGGCGCCGTGGCCGTCGCCGTCGAAGCCGGGCTCATGCTCGGCGCCGCGTTCGTCGCGACGCGGTCGCTCTGGCTGCCCATCGGGCTGCACCTCGGCTGGAACGTCGCGCTCGTCGCGCTCTTCGGCAGCGTCTCGTCGGGTTCGGACGCGCAGGGCTCGCTGGTGGACGCGGTGACGCAGGGGCCGGTCTGGCTCACCGGCGGCGCGTTCGGCCCGGAGGCGAGCCTCGTCGCGATCCTCGCGTGCTCGGCCGTGACGGCGGGGCTGCTCGTCTGGGCGCAACGCAACGGCCGCATCGTGCCTCGTCCGCGCCGCACGGTGATAGGAAGACGGGATGCAGGAGTTCCTCAGCTTCTCTGATCAGCTGCGGCTGATCGGCGAACGGTCGGCCGCCTTCCGCGCGGCGGTCGCCGCGGCACCCGGCCTCGACGTTCCGATGCCGACCCATCCCGAGCGCACGCTGTTCGATCACGTGCAGCACGTCGGCATGGCTCGCCGCAAGGCGGCCGCCATCGTCGCGGCAGGGCCTGCGGATGCTCCGCCGGAGGAGTCCGCCTGGGGAGGCGGAAGGAATGCGCCTCGGGAACGCGAGGCCCTCCTGGCCTGGTGGGTCGAGTCCGTCGAGCAGTTGACGAACGTCCTGCACGAGTCCGGCCCGGATCGCGCGTGCTGGACCTGGTGGGCGGATTCGCCGTCACCGCAGACGTCCGGCGCCTGGGCGCGGCGCCAACTCCACGAGATCGCCGTGCACACCTACGACGTCCAAGTGCTCCTGGGGGTCCCGCAGCCGATTCCGGCCGACATCGCCCTCGACGGTTTCGACGACTGCCAGTTCACCCTCTGCGCGACGACGGTCGCCTGGCCGCACGATCCCGCGATCGTCGAGTACCGCTCGGCCGAGGGCCGCTCCTGGCGCCTCCGGCTCTCGCCCGAAGGCGCACGGGTCGCCCGCCTCGCACCGACTGCCGAGCAGGACGCGGACGCGGCCGACGTCTCCGTGCGGGGCGCGGCGAGCGACCTGGTCCTGTTCTTCTACGGGCGAATCCCATTGGATTCGCTGGAGTTCGAAGGCGACCGTCGCATCTTCGATCAGCTCGCAGCCTGGGATCCGTCGGCGTGACCACCGACGGCATGGACCTCGGGCGGTCGGAGGATCAAGGGTTCGACGATCACCGGCGTACCCGATAGCGCAGGTGCAGCACCCGGTCTCCCTGGATCACCACGTCGGGGTCCTCCAGCAGGTGCTGCGCGCCGACCGAGCCGAAGAATCGCTTGCCGGCCCCGAAGACGACGGGCGCGACGTCCATGCGCACCTCGTCGACCAGCCCCGCGGCCAGAGCCAGGCCGCCGACCTCGCCCGCGGCGACTTCGACCAGGCGGTTCCCGGCGAGTTCCTGCGCCGTGGCGATCGCGGCCTCGACGCCGTCGACGAAGTGGAACGGTGCCGCGGGATCCCAGCCGTCGGGCGCCGGCCGGTGCGTGACGACGACCACGTGGTCGATTCCGCTCGGCGGCGTCCCCTCCCAACCGTCGGTCAGGTCGAAGACGTGGCGACCGACGATCGTCACCCCGATCCGGTCCCAGTACGACCGGACGTACTCGTGCGACGCCTGCGACACCTTCAACACACCGGTCTCGTCCAGCGGGACGTCACCGCCCGTCAACCAGTCGAACAGCGGCCCGGGATCGTCGTTCACGTCTGCGATGAAGCCGTCGACCGACACCGAGCCGTACATGACCACCTTGCCCATTCGCCGCTCCTCCGCCTCGGGATCGCCTCAACCTAGCCCGCCGCGAGCGAGCGCTCCAGTAGGTACCGCTCATCCCCCTGGTCCATCGTCCGCTCCCCCTCAAAACGGAGACAAGTGTTGGCTATACATCGGATCGATTGCGCGTTCAGCGGAACGCGCCGGAACCGAATCCGATCGTCCGTTCGCGCATACCCCGACGGCAACCCAATGAAATGGACAAACAATCTCCATTTAGACGTAATGTGCATTACCGGCGTTGCACATTACAGTCGATCCGCGGGCCAGTGAGCCCGCGCCCGCGGACTCAGGGGCCCTCAGCGCCAGAACTCCCCCAGCACATCGGCCATCGCGCGCCCTTGGTCGTATCCGGCTCGCGCCGCGGGCGGACGCGTCGCCGGGTTCATCATGTTGTCGCCGAACGCGCTGAGCGATCGCCCGTCCGGGAGGATCGTCTCGACCTCGCTGCCACCGGCGCGCAGTTCCTCCACCTGCGATGCGAGGGTCGCTCCCCAGGCGTCCGGCGTGCGCGACCTGCCGCCGAGGGGCGACAGCACGAGTACCCGCGAGGCTCCGGCCGCGAGGTCGGCGTTGTCGGCGTTCCGCCGGTACCCGCCGTCGATGTAGCGGCGATCGCCGATGCGGTACGCGAACCCGCCGGCGCAGCTGGCGGCGACGGCGTCGACCAGGTCGACTCCGCTGTGGCGGTCGAACACGACCGGCTCGGCGGTGCGCGCGTCGACCGCCGTGATCTGCACTCGCTGTCGCTCCGGCCACGACGCGCCCGGCAGCCGCGTTTCGACGGTGGCGCGCCACCGCGCGGATGCGGCGTCGTCGGAGGCCGGATCCGCGTCGAGTGCCGCGCCCATCCGGCGACGCCAGTCGGCCAGGTCCTCGGACGCGGCGATGATCGCATCCATCCTGGCGAGGTGGTCGGTCGTGAGGCGGCCGGGCGCAGGTCCACCTGCGGCTCCGGCCGGTCGAGCGGCCGGTCGCCCGACCGGCCGTGCGGGGGCGGCGAGGATGTCGGCGAGCAGGTCGGCGGGCGCGGCGCCGGTGATCTGGGCGGCCGCGGTGGACCCGGCCGACGTCCCGATGATCAGGTCGGCGTCCGAGACATCCAGCCCGGCCTCATGGAGTCCGGCGACGACGCCGATGAGCCAGGCGTTGCCCGCCGATCCCCCACCGCCCAGGACCAGGGCGGTCCGAATGGGCGGAACGAGGCGGTCGGTTGCGGTCGAGTGGGCGGTGAGTGAAGCGGAGAGGTTCATGTCGGGAGCTTTCTGAGCATGATGCGTGCAGCGCTCCCCCGCGACGCTACGTCAGTCGCGCGATCGTGAAGTCCGAGGAGCGCCCAGGGTGGACGTTGCGTGCAATGGGCTCACCTCCTCGGTTCGTGTCACGTTCGCCCAGAGCCTACCGCCTTCGCGGAGGCGACGGCGATGCGGGTGCGAACGGATCTGGGGCACGATCGAATCGAACCGCGATAGTCGGGTGCCGGCGCACGTCGACGGGAAGGCTGGGAGGCGAAGGAGGGACCGTGATCGTCACGCTCAACCGGGTGGTCGAGGTCGTCGAGGAGCACCTCGCCGACGACCTCGATGTCGCCGCTCTCGCGCGCAGCCTCGGCACGACCGAGTACCACGTCCGGCGGATGTTCTCCGCGCTCGCGGGGATGCCGCTGTCGGAGTACGTGCGGCGACGCCGCATGACCGTCGCCGCGGCCGACCTGCTCGGCGACGGTGACCTGCTGGGCATCGCGGTCCGGTACGGCTACGGCTCGACCGAGGCGTTCGGCCGGGCGTTCCGATCCGTGCACGGCGCCGGCCCGGCCGACGTGCGGCGCGACGGCGGTCCCCTTCGCTCGCAACCGCAACTCAGGTTCCGCCTGACCGTCGAAGGGAACACCCCCATGGACACCCGCATCGCAGAACGCCCCGCCTTCCGGCTCATCGGCCACGCCGCCCGCGTGCCGCTCATCCACGAGGGCGCGAACCCGCACATCCAGGCGCACATCGCCGGGCTCCCCGCGTCGGAGCACGTCCGCCTCAAGGAGCTGAGCAGCACCGAACCGGCCGGACTGCTCCAGGTGAGCGCCGACGTCGACCCCGACTACACGGAGGGCACCGAGCTGACCTACCTGCACGGCGTCGCCGTCGCCGCGGGCGAGGTCGTCGCCGACGACCTCGACGTGATCGAGGTTCCGGCCGGCACCTGGGCGGTCTTCCGCACCGAGGGGCCGTATCCCGCCGCGCTCCAGGCGGCATGGGCCGCGACGGCGACCGACTGGTTCCCGTCCAACCCCTGGCGACTGCGTCCGGGGCCCTCGCTCGTGGCGGTACTCGACCGCGCTCCCGACTTCAGCACCGCGACCTGCGAGCTGTGGCTGCCGGTGGAGCGCGACTAGGCCGCCGTCGCGAGCTCCCCGTACCCCATGGCGATGAGGAACGAGAGCGCCGCCAGCACGATCGACACCGGCACCATCGTGGCGCGCTCGAGCTTGCTCCGCGAGATCGCGTTCATGCCGATGCCGAGCACGAAGTACGCGAAGATCACCCACATCGCGATCTCCGAGAACGGCTCGCCGAAGACGTCGATCGCACCGACCCGGTCCCACGCGATCACGGCGATGAACGCGTAGACGAGGATCGAGACGGCGCTTCCGATGCGGAGCCGCGCGGGGAGCACGCGATGCTGTCCGCCCCACGCGTAGCGGCCGAGCGGGGCGCCGAGGACGAGCGCGAGCTGGAAGACGGCCAGCAGGCCGAGGACGACGGTGAGGGCGAGCGCGAAGGGCACGGCTCCCACCGTAGTGGCGGCGGGCATGCGGTCGTCGGGCACTCCCCGCTTCAGCGGAAGGTCAACGCGTCGCCCACGGGTGGCGCTCGTCGTAGGCGCGCCGCAGGTAGCGCGGCGCCTGCACGCACCACGCCTCGATCACGAGCTCCTCGAGGTGATCCGGTTCGATGCCCGCCATGCGGAACGCGACCTTGGGCTCGCCCCACCGCGTGGTCCGCGCGAGGAACACCGACGGCTGCATCTCGACGAGGGCGAGCGCGTCGACCGGGTCGGCGACCTTCACGCCGACGACGAGCTCGGTCGCGATGACCGCCCGCTCCGTCTCGGGGATGCTCGGCCACGGATGGCACTCCCAGGCGTAGGGCTTGCCGCGTACGAACCAGGCCGCGCCGCCCGTCGTCGCACGTTCCTCGCTGCCCGGCAGCGGGGCGGCGATACGCCGCACGTCGTCGAGGGTGGCCACGAGGTGAGCGTACCTCCGGCTCCCGTCACAGGGCCTTGCGCATCTGCTGGGTGACCACCCCGTACCCGTTCGACGCGTACAGTCCGATCGCCACCGCGTTGCGCCCGAAGACGTTGAGCTCCAGCGCGCCGGCACCGGCGCGCCGAGTCGCCTCCTCCACGGCGTCGAGCAGGGCGCGCCCGAGGCCCGCGCCACGCCGGGACTCGAGGATCTCGATGTCGTAGAGGAACGCGATGCCGGGGGCCCCACGCGGATGGTCGAGCCCGACCCAGGCGCGACCAACGGGTTCACCGTCCGCGTCGACGCCGCGGAGCAGGAGCATCCGCGGCGTGTCGCGCCCGGCCGGCAGCAGGTCCGCGTTCTCCTCGCGGGCCCGCTCCACCGCGCCGTCGGCCGCCCACCGACCGGCGGCCACCTGGTCCGCCGCGTACTCCTCGGCGAGCTCGGCCTGCCAGGCGTCGTACTCGTCCTCGGTCATCGGTCGCACGGTCACGGTCGTCATGCCGCCATGCTGGCACGGCGCGGCCACTGCCGCCCGCTCACGCCTCCGCGCGGGCGAGCACCTCGAGCCGGTTCCCGAAGCCGTCGCGACAGTGGAAGCGCACGAAGCCGGCGAGGGTGTCGCGGTCGGCCCAGGACAGGTCGTAGCCGCCGACGGCGACGCGCGCCGCGATCGCCTCGAGCTGGTCCACCGAGTCGACGAGGACGGCGGGATGCGCCAGGTCGGGCGCGCGGAACGGCTCGTCCACGCCGAGGTGGAACTCCGCGGTCACGACGCCGTCCTGGACGGCACGGAACCAGCAGCCGCCCCGGTGCGCCAGCGCCGACGGCTTCGGCACCTCCGTGAGCCCGAGCACCCCGGCGTAGAACTCCCGCGCGCGGTCCTCGCCGCCGCGCGGGATCGAGACCTGGACGTGATGCAGCCGCACGGATCCTCCTTCGGATGTCTCGCGCCAATCTATCCCGCCCGGCCCCCACTCCCGATTCGAACACGCGTTCGATAGGCTGTGGCCGTGCCCACGGCTCCCCCGACGTCGCCCGCCGACGCCTGCGTCATCGTCACCGACGGCATCCGGTGCCGGGCGCTCGCCGAGCCTGGCGCGCCCCTCGCGCTCTGCCGCGATCACCTCCTGGTCGCGCACGACTGGGTCGTCGGCGAGGTCGGCCAGACCGACCTCCTGCCCGCCCCCTGCCGGCTCTGCGGCGGCCGGGTCGGCGTGCGCTTCCCGAGCGGATGGCTCTGCGCGACGTGCGACTGGCGGGTCGGCGAGGCGCCCGACGGCGAACTGCCGCCGCCGCGGGTCGACGTCGTCTACTACCTGCGCTTCGGCGACCGGGTGAAGATCGGCACGTCGTCCAACCCGAAGGCGCGTATCGCGGCGCTCCCCCACCATGAGGTGCTCGCGTTCGAGCTCGGCGGCCGCGCCCTCGAGCAGCGGCGGCACGCCGAGTTCGCCGAGCACCGCATCCCGGGCACCGAGTGGTTCGAGGCGAACGACGAGCTCGCCGTCCATGTCGCGCTGCTGCGCGAAGGCGTCGAGGACCCGTGGGAGCGCTACGCGGCCTGGCTCAGCCGGGAGGTCGCCCGGCGCGGCGACGGCTGAGCCGGGCGCCGTTCAGCCGACGAGGAGGGCGACGATCGCGGCGACCGCCGACACCGCGGCGATCACGAGTGCCGCCGAGATCAGCACGAGGTGCACCGTGTAGAACGGCGTCCGCCGGCCCGAGGCATCCCGGGCGCGCGGGTCGTCGGCGATGCGCTTCAGGAAGCGCGGCCAGACGATCGCGTTGAAGGCGGCGTTCACGAGCAGCAGGACGGCGAGGAGGGTGAGCATCCCCTCCAGCGTAGGCGTGCCGGACGCGGCGCCGATGCGCGGCCTCAGGTGCGCGGGTCAGCCGCGTTCCTGGAGCTTCTCCAGGCGCCGGCCGTCGGCCGGCATGCCGAGTTCGTTCAGCGGCGCGTCCTGGCGGCGCTCCGGGAGTCGGTCGTCCGTCGGGCACTCCATCAGCACGTTCGAGGACGACTCGTCGATGTAGTGCTCGCCGATCGGGTGCCCGCAGACCGGGCACGGCCGGGCCCGCAGTTCCTGCGGGTCGACGGGGTCGGAGGCGTCGGTCATGGGCGGGTCGCCGAAGATCGGCTCGAGTGCGTGGTCGACTCGATCGAAGAACCTGGTGAACGCGTTGCCGTCCTCAGGGCGGCTCGCCGCGTCGCGTGCCATGGGCGGATGCTACGCCCGAGCCATCCCCGCCGCCAGCGCCGCAGCGCGTGCCGCGCAGGCCGCCCTAGGCTGGCGGCATGTCCTCCGACGCATCCACCCGCCCCGTCACCATCGTCACCGGCGGAGGCCGCGGCATCGGCGCGGCCATCGCCGAGCGGCTCGCGAACGACGGTCACGATCTCTTCCTGACCTACCGCGACCGTGCCGCCGACGTCGAGGACGTCGCCGCGCGCTGCCGCGCCCTCGGCGCACGGGTCGAGGTGCATCGCGTCGAACTCGCCGACCTCGAGGCCGCCGCCGGCGTCGTCCCGGCCGCGATCGCCGCGTTCGGCACCGTGACGGCCCTCGTGAACAATGCCGGCATCACGGGGCTCATCGGACCCTTCCTCGACGCATCGATCGAGGAATCGGAGCAGGTCTTCCGCATCAACGTGCTCGCCCCGATCGTGCTCACCCGCGCGGCGATCGCGCATATGTCGACCGAACGCGGAGGCGCCGGCGGTTCCGTCGTGAACATCTCCTCGGGCGCGGCCACGAACGGCGCCGCGCACACGTACATCCCGTACGCGATGAGCAAGGCCGCGCTGAACGCCCTCACGACAGGCGCGGCGAAGGAGTTCGCCGCGGAGGGCGTCCGCGTGAACACGGTCTCGCCGGGCACGACGTTCACCGAGATCCACGCCGCGGCCGGGCGACCGGATGCCCCCGCTGAACGCGCATCCCGCATCCCGATGGGCCGTGCGGGCCACCCGCACGAGATCGCCGGCGCGGTCGCGTACCTGCTGTCGGCGGATGCCTCGTACACGACGGGCGCCGACATCCGGGTGGCCGGCGGCAACTGACGCCTCCGCCCACCCGGAGGTCGGGCTAGGCCTCCCCGAACCCCGAGGCGGCCAGCTCGGCGACCGCGCGCACGGCGTCGGCGCCCGACGGGTCGTCCGTCGCGATCTCGACCTCGGCGCCCTTCGTGAGCCCGAGCGCCATGATGGCGAGCAGGCTCTTCGCGTCCACGCCGTTCACGGTGAGCCGCTGCGGGAACGTGCTCGCGAGCTTCACGAGGTCGGCCGCCGGCCGGGCGTGCAGCCCCGACGGGTTCACGAGGGTCACCCGCCGTCGCAGGTCGCCCGTGTCGTCCTCCGCCGGAGGCGCGTCCTGCGACTCGGGAGCGGATGAACCGGCCGAGCCGTCCGGCTCCCCGGCGACCCCGGCCGCCGAGCGCG
The DNA here is from genome assembly GCF_043950245.1 of Agromyces sp. MMS24-K17. GTDB lineage: Bacteria > Actinomycetota > Actinomycetes > Actinomycetales > Microbacteriaceae > Agromyces. The sequence goes on from NZ_CP171640.1 coordinate 2,974,301, forward strand.
CGGCGGCCACGACCGCGTCGAGCGGGTCGCCCGTCTCGGCGGAGACCGCCGCGGCGACGCCGCCCTCGACGAGCGGGGCGTCCACGATGCGCACGCGCTCGCGCACCTCGTCGTCGAGGAAGTCGAGGGCCGTCTCAGCCGTGAGGATCGCCGAGCCGAGGTCGCAGAGCACCACCACGCCGGCGCCCGCGTCGGCTTCGGCGATGCCCTCGCTCACCTTGTCGAAGCTGGTGCCGATCCGCCCGTCGTCCGTGCCGCCGGCGGCGACGAGCACCGCGTTCGGCGCCATCTGCCGGGCCAGGTCGACCAGGCCGCGGGCGATGAGCTCCGAATGCGAGACGAACACCACGCCGACGCGCTCGCCGGCCACCTCAGTCCTCCGCCGCGGCGGCGGCCGCGGCCAGCAGGTAGGCGGTCGACTGCGCGCCGGGGTCGCGGTGGCCCGCCGAGCGCTCGCCGAGGTAGCTCGCGCGACCCTTGCGGGCGACGAGGGGGTCGGTGGCGACCGCTCCGTCGGCGGCGGCCTTCGCCGCCGCGGCGAGGACGCCCGCGGCATCCGATCCCGCGGCCACCGCGGCATCCGCAGCCTCGACCGCCGGCGTCCAGGCGTCCACCATGGTCTTGTCGCCCGACTCCGCCTTGCCCCGCGAGACGATGCCGTCGCGCGCCGCCGTGAGGACGGCGGCGACGGCCGCCGCGTCGAGTTCCGGCGCGGAGCCCGCTGCCACGGCGCCCTTGAGGTACGCCGTGCCGTAGAGCGGGCCGGCCGCGCCGCCGACCGTCGAGATGAGCGTCGTCGCGACCAGCTTCAGCACGTCGCCCGGCGTCGCGTCGTCGGCGACGCCGTCGAGCTTGCCCAGCACCGCCTGGAACCCGCGATCGAGGTTCTCGCCGTGGTCGCCGTCGCCGATCTCCCGATCGAGCGTGATCAGCTCGACGCGGTGCTCGTCGACGGTCGCCGCGCTCCGGCGCACCCAGTCGAGCGCCCAGTCGCGTCCGAGGCCCGCCACCGTCACCGTCCCCACCGGAGCGCCGGCGTCTGCACCGGGGCATCCCACAGGTCGACGAACTCGTCGTCCAGCTTCAACAGGGTGATCGAGATGCCCTGCATCTCGAGCGAGGTGATGTAGTTGCCGACCAGCGAGCGGGCGATCTCGATGCCGCGCTCGGCGAGCACCTCCGCGGCGCGCCGGTAGGCGATGTAGAGCTCCACCTGCGGGGTGCCGCCCATGCCGTTGACGAAGAGGAGCACCCGGTCGCCGGATCCGAACGGCAGGTCCTCGAGGATGGGCTCGAGGAGGCGGTCGACGATCGCGTCCGCCGGCTCCAGCTTGAGCCGCTCGCGCCCGGGTTCGCCGTGGATGCCGATGCCGAGCTCGTATTCGTCGTCGGCGAGCGTGAAGCTCGGCTCGCCCGCGTGCGGGACGGTGCACGGCGTCAGCGCCATGCCCATCGACCGGGCGTTCGCGTTCACCCGCTCGGCGATCTCGGCCACCTGGTCGAGCGTGTCGCCGCGCTGGGCGGCCGCGCCCGCGATCTTCTCGACGAGCACCGTGCCGGCGACGCCGCGCCGGCCGGCGGTGTAGAGCGAGTCCTTCACGGCGACGTCGTCGTTCGTGACCACCGCGCGCACCTCGATGCCGTCGGCCGCCGCGAGGTCGGCCGCCGTCTCGAAGTTGAGCACGTCACCCGTGTAGTTCTTCACGATGTGCAGCACCCCGGCGCCGCCGTCGACCGCCTTCGTCGCCGCGAGGATCGGGTCGGGCGTCGGCGAGGTGAACACCGCGCCGGGCACGGCGGCGTCGAGCATGCCGAAGCCGACGTATCCGGCGTGGAGCGGCTCGTGCCCGCTGCCGCCGCCGCTGACCAGGCCGACCTTGCCGGCCACGGGCGCATCCGCCCGGACCACGAAGATCGGGTCGGCCTCGAACCTGACCAGATCGGCGTGCGCCGCGGCGAAGCCGGCGACCGATTCGTCGACCACGCGCTTGGGGTCGTTGATGAGCTTCTTCACGGACGTCCCTTCCCCTCGGCTGCAGGGCGGGCCGCGCGCCGATGCGGCGGCCGTGGCAGCACCTCGTCTCAACCTACGCCCCCGCCCGGATGCTCCGGAAGGGCGCCGGGACGAAACGCGGGCGGGGCCGTTCCCTCCGGATCGACGCAGGGCTAGTGTGAGGGTCAGGCGGGCGACGGCGCCTGCTGCGATCAAGGGGGTCTCAGTGAATCTCGGCGTGATATTCCTTTCCGAGCTGGTCGGCACGGCCATGCTCGTCCTTCTGGGAACCGGCGTCGTCGCGAACGTCGCGCTCATCCGCACGAAGGGCAACGGCGGCGGGTTCCTCATGGTCAACATCGGCTGGGGTCTCGCGGTCTTCGCCGGTGTGATCGTCTCGTACGCGTCGGGGGCGCACCTGAACCCGGCCGTGACGCTCGGGCTGGCGGCGAACTACGCCGTCGAGGGCAAGACCGACTTCGTGCCCGGCATCCCGGTCGACGGGGCATCCATCGCCACGTACATCGGGGCGCAGCTGCTCGGCGCGATCATCGGCGCCGTCTTCTGCTGGCTCGCCTACAAGCAGCACTTCGACGCCGAACCGGAGCCGGCGAACAAGCTCGGCGTCTTCTCGACGGGCCCGGCGATCCGCTCCTACGGGTGGAACTTCGTCACCGAGGTCATCGGCACCTTCGTGCTCGTCTTCGTCATCCTCGGCTTCAGCTACGGCGGGACGCCCGCCGAGCTCGGCGCCATCCCCGTCGCCTTCCTGGTGATCGTGATCGGCACCTCGCTCGGTGGTCCCACCGGCTACGCCATCAACCCGGCGCGCGACCTCGGTCCGCGCATCGCGCACGCCTTCCTGCCCATCAAGGGCAAGGGGTCGAGCGACTGGGGCTACTCGTGGGTGCCGGTCTTCGGACCGATCGTCGGCGGCGTGATCGCCGGCCTCTCCGCGGTGGCGCTGCTGCCGATCATCCCTTGAACCGGTCGGGCCGGCCGGACTCCGGCCGGCCCGTTCCGTGTTCCCCAACCCGAAACGCACGTCGCCGTGCGAGCCATCCTCGTCGCGGCATCCAATGGAATGAGAGGGCGGCATGGCCGACTACATCCTGGCCATCGACCAGGGCACCACAAGCTCGCGGGCGATCATCTTCGACAAGTCGGGATCGATCGTCTCGTCGGGCCAGCTCGAGCACGAGCAGATCTTCCCCGGGCCGGTTGGGTCGAACACGACCCGATCGAGATCTGGGACAACACCCGTGAGGTGATCGGCAAGGCGCTCAGTGCCGCGAACCTCACCCGGCACGACATCGCGGCGGTCGGCATCACGAACCAGCGCGAGACCGCGGTCGTCTGGGACAAGAACACCGGCAAGCCCGTGTACAACGCGATCGTCTGGCAGGACACGCGGACGCAGCCGATCGTCGACCGGCTCGCGGCCGACGGCGGCGTCGAGCGGTTCAAGCTCCAGGTCGGCCTGCCGCTCGCGACCTACTTCTCCGGTACGAAGATCGTGTGGATCCTCGAGAACGTCGAGGGCGCGCGCGAGAAGGCGGAGGCCGGCGACCTGCTCTTCGGCACGACCGACTGCTGGGTCCTGTGGAACCTGACGGGCGGCGTCGACGGCGGCGTCCACGCGACGGACGTCACGAACGCCAGCCGCACCATGTTCATGGACCTCGAGACGCTCCAGTGGGACGACGACATCCTCGCCGCCTTCGACGTGCCGCGCTCGATGCTGCCGGAGATCCTGCCCTCGTCGGGCGTCTTCGGCACGGTCGGCCCGTCGAGCCTGCTCCGCGAGGTGCCCGTCGCGGGCATCCTCGGCGACCAGCAGGCGGCGACGTTCGGCCAGGCGGCGTTCGACCAGGGCGAGTCGAAGAACACCTACGGCACCGGCAACTTCCTGATCTTCAACACCGACACCGAGATCGTGCACTCCAAGAACGGGCTGCTCACCACGTTGGGCTACAAGCTCGGCGACGAGCCGGCGCACTACGCACTGGAGGGCTCGATCGCGGTCACCGGGTCGCTGATCCAGTGGCTGCGCGACAACCTCGGCCTGATCAGCAGCGCACCCGAGGTGGAGGACCTCGCGAAGACCGTCGAGGACAACGGCGGCGCGTACTTCGTGCCGGCGTTCTCGGGCCTGTTCGCACCGTACTGGCGTCCCGACGCCCGCGGTGCCCTCGTCGGCCTCACCCGCTACGTGAACAAGGGCCACATCGCCCGCGCCGCGCTCGAGGCGACCGCGTTCCAGACTCGCGAAGTCCTCGACGCGGTGAACGCCGACTCGGGCGTCGAGCTCACGGAGCTGAAGGTCGACGGCGGCATGATCGCGAACAACACGCTCATGCAGTTCCAGGCCGACATCCTCGGCGTCCCGGTCGTCCGACCGGTCGTCGCCGAGACGACCGCGCTCGGCGCCGCGTACGCGGCGGGCCTCGCGGTCGGCTTCTGGTCGGGCCTCGACGACCTCCGCGCCAACTGGCAGGAGGACCGCCGCTGGGAGCCGCAGATGGCGCCCGAGGAGCGCGACCGCCAGCTGCGCAACTGGAAGAAGGCCGTGCAGAAGACGCTCGACTGGGTCGACGAGGACGTGGTGTAGTCCTCGTCCTGCCCCGGACACGACGGATGCCCCGTGCGAACCTCGCACGGGGCATCCGTCGTTCGAGGCCGGGTCAGGCGGTCGTCGCGCTCACCCACTCCTCGAGCTTGCACGCCGCGGCGCCGCTGTCGATGACCTCCTCGGCGACGGCCATCTTGTCGCGGAACCGGTCGAGGATGGCCCGCTGGAACTGGCCGGGATCGCGGGCGAGGTCGAACGAGACGAGGCCCGCGGCCGCATTCAGCACGACGATGTCGCGGACCGGCCCGCGTGCGCCCTGGAACACCTCGTGCACGATCCCCGCGTTGTGCGCGGCATCGCCGCCCTGCAGGTCCTCGATCCGCGCACGGGCGAGCCCGAGGTCGCGGGGGTCGAGGTCGTGTTCCTTCACCGTGCCGCCCGACACCTCCCAGAGGTGGCTGTGCCCGGTCGTGCTCAGCTCGTCGAGCCCGTCGTCGCCACGGAACACCAGTGCCGTCGCGCCGCGCGTCTGGAACACGCCGACGATGAGCGGGACGCGGTCGAGGTGCGCGACCCCGACGGCGGATGCCTCGGGCCGGGCCGGGTTGCACAGCGGGCCGAGGAAGTTGAACACGGTGGGCACGCCGAGCTGCGCCCGCACCGGGCCGGCGTGCTTGAAGCCGGGGTGGAACGCGGCGGCGAACGCGAACGTGATGCCGGTCTGCTCGAAGACCTCGGCGACCCGCTCGGGCGGGAGCGAGAGGTCGATCCCGAGCGCGCCGAGCACGTCGGAGGACCCCGAGGCCGAGCTCGCGGCCTTGTTCCCGTGCTTCACCACGGGAACGCCGGCCGCGGCGGCGATCACGGAGGCCATCGTCGACACGTTCACCGTGCCGAACCGGTCCCCGCCGGTGCCGACGATGTCGAGCGCCATCGGGTCGACGGCGAGCGGGAGCGCGTGGTCGAGGATGGCGTCGCGGAAGCCGACGATCTCGTCGACGGTCTCCCCCTTCACGCGGAGGGCGACGAGGAAGGCCGACAGCTGCGCGTCCGTCGCGGAGCCGGTCATGACCTGCTCCATGCACCACGAGGCATCCGAGACGCTGAGGTCCTCCCCTTCGAGCAGGGTGGTCAGAATCGCGGGCCAGGAGCGCACATCGGTCATGGCGACGATCCTAGCGACCGGGTTCTGGGCGGATTCACGGGTGCTTCCCGGCATGATTACGGGGGAACGGAGCCCGCTCGCCGACACGGGTGCAAGCCCTGACGAAAACTCAGCGCCGGTTTCGTCCATAATGGGAGGGTGACGAGCACCTCATTGACGCATCAGGCGAGCGCGCCCCTGATCAAACGCCCCAATACCGTCGCCGTGGGCACGATCGTCTGGCTCGGCAGCGAGGTGATGTTCTTCGCGGGCCTGTTCGCGATCTACTTCACGCTGCGTTCGATGTCGCCCGACCTGTGGGGCTTCGAGGCCAACCGCCTGAACTTCCCCTTCTCGCTGACGAACACGATCATCCTCGTGCTGTCGAGCTTCACGTGCCAGTTCGGCGTGTTCGCCGCCGAGCGCATGCAGCCGCACCGCACCGGCTGGAAGCCGACCCAGTGGGGCATGGTCGAGTGGTTCTACCTCACCTTCATCATGGGCGCGATCTTCGTCGCCGGTCAGGTGTGGGAGTACGCCTCGCTCGTCTCCGAGGGCATCGCGATCGACTCGAACTCGTACGGCTCGGCCTTCTACCTCACGACCGGCTTCCACGGCCTGCACGTCACCGGCGGCCTCATCGCCTTCCTGCTCGTGATCGGCCGCGTCTTCGCCGTCAAGAACTTCGGTCACAAGGAGGCGACGAGCGCGATCGTCGTCTCGTACTACTGGCACTTCGTCGATGTCGTCTGGATCGGCCTGTTCCTCGTCATCTACGTCCTCAGATAGCCCGCGTCAGGAGCGTCAGCACAGCATGCCCGTGAACAGGAAGAAGTCCATGACCCGACAGAAGCGACGCACCGGCCGTAGGCATCCCCTCGCCGCCGTCGCCCTCCTCGCACTGGGACTCGTCTTCACCGGTGGCGCGTACGCCGCGTTCAGCACCGGAACCGCTCAGGCCGAGGGCGACCCGACCTCGCAGGAGACCATCGAAGAGGGCAAGAAGCTCTTCCAGGCCAACTGCGCCACCTGCCACGGCCTCGACGCCGAGGGCACCGGGACCGGCCCGAGCCTCATCGGCGTCGGCGCGGCCGCCGTCGACTTCCAGGTCGGCACCGGCCGCATGCCCATGCAGATGCAGGGCCCGCAGGCGCAGGAGAAGCCGCTCCAGTTCACCGACGAGCAGGTCAAGCAGCTTGCGTACTACGTCGCCTCCCTCGGCCCCGGCCCCGACATCCCCGCCGACCACCTCGTGAACGGCGGCGGCGACGCGGCGAACGGTGCGGAGCTCTTCCGCATCAACTGCGCGATGTGCCACAACGTCGCCGGCGCGGGTGGCGCGCTGACCGAGGGCAAGTTCGCCCCGGCTCTCACCGAGACGACGGGCGTCCACATCTACGAGGCCATGGTCACCGGCCCGCAGAACATGCCCGTCTTCAACGACCTGAACATCTCTCCGGAGGACAAGCGGGACATCATCACGTACCTCAAGTACGTGCAGGACAACCGCTCCCCCGGTGGGTTCGAACTCGGCTCGCTCGGCCCGGTGGCCGAGGGCCTGTTCATCTGGATCTTCGGCTTGGGCGCGATCGTGGCGATCACCGTCTGGATCACGGCGAAGTCCAACTAGCGCACCCGGCATCGAAGAAGCTCACGAAGGAGAACCATGGCCCAGGACGACCACAGCAGCGAACTCGTCGCTGCCGACTCGTCGCACGCCGAGCACCCGCATGCATCGCCGGGGACGGCCATCGTCCTCGACGACGCGTTCGAGAACCCGGGATTCCCGCCGCACCGGCCTCGCGTCACCGATGAGGACCCGGCGAAGGAGAAGCGCGCTCAGCGCACCGTCTACACCCTCTTCTACCTCTCGATCCTCGGCAGCGTCTGGGCGATCGCGGCGTACATGCTGTTCCCGATCGAGTCGAACAACGTCGGCGACGTCCGCCTGAACAACATGTTCATCGGCCTCGGCGCCGCGCTCGCGCTGCTCGGCCTCGGGTTCGGCGCCGTGCACTGGGCGAAGTCGATCATGGTCGACGTCGAACTGGCCGACGAGCGGCACCCGATCGGCGGCTCCCCCGAGACGCAGGCGGCCGCCGTCCAGGTGTTCGCCGACGCCGACCGCGAGTCGGGCTTCACCCGTCGCTCGGTGATCCGCAACAGCCTCATCGGCGCCCTCGTGGTGTTCCCGCTGCCGGCCGTCGTGCTCTTCCGCGGGCTCGCCCCGCAGGACCAGCTCCCGGTCGAGCTGATCAGCCACACGATGTGGAAGAAGGGCACGCGCCTCGCGCTCGACCCCTCCGGCGTGCCGATCAAGGCCGCCGACGTCACGATCGGCAGCGCGTTCCACGTGATCCCCGAGGGCCTGCAGGACCTCGAGCACGGCCGGCTCGAGGAGAAGGCCAAGGCGGCCGTGCTCCTCATGCGCCTGAACCCCGAGGACCTCAACGAGCTCCCCGAGCGCGAGTCGTGGTCGTACGACGGCATCGTCGCGTACTCCAAGATCTGCACGCACGTCGGCTGCCCCGTCGCCCTGTACGAGCAGCACACGCACCACCTGCTCTGCCCCTGCCACCAGTCGCAGTTCGACGTGTCCAACCACTGCGAGGTCATCTTCGGGCCGGCGGCGCGTCCGCTGCCGCAGCTGCCCATCGCCGTGGATGACGAGGGCTACCTCGTCGCGCAGAGCGACTTCAACGAACCCGTCGGCCCGAGCTTCTGGGAGCGCCATTGAGCACCGCAACGACCAACGTGCCGCAGAAGCGGTCGTTCACCGCGGCCGCATCCGTCTACGTCAATGAGCGGACCAGCATCGCGGGCTTCGTCAAGGAGCTCGGACGCAAGGCGTTCCCCGACCACTGGTCGTTCCTGCTCGGCGAGGTCGCGCTCTTCAGCTTCGTCGTCGTGCTCATCACCGGCACGTTCCTGACGTTCTTCTTCCAGGCCTCCATGGCCGAGGTGCACTACGACGGCTCGTACGTGCCCCTGAAGGGCGTCGAGATGTCGGTCGCGATGGCGTCCACGCTCGACATCTCGTTCGACATCCGCGGCGGCCTGTTCGTCCGGCAGATGCACCACTGGGCGGCGCTGCTGTTCGTCGCCGGCATCGGCCTGCACATGCTCCGCATCTTCTTCACGGGTGCGTTCCGCAAGCCGCGCGAGTTCAACTGGGTGATCGGCTTCCTGCTGTTCGTCCTCGCGATGGCCGAGGGCTTCACGGGCTACTCGCTCCCCGACGACCTGCTCTCGGGCAACGGCCTCCGCATCATCGACGGCCTCGTGAAGGGCATCCCGGTCATCGGCACCTGGACCTCGTTCCTCCTCTTTGGCGGCGAGTTCCCGGGTACGGCGATCGTGGGCCGCCTCTACACGCTGCACATCCTGCTGCTTCCCGCGCTCGTGGTCGCGTTCATCGCGCTCCACCTCGTGTTCGTCGTCGTGCACAAGCACACGCAGTACGCCGGCCCGGGCAAGACCCAGCAGAACGCGGTGGGCCCGCCCATCCTCCCGATCTACGCGGCCAAGGCCGGCGGGTTCTTCTTCATCGTCTTCGGCGTCCTGGCGCTCATCGCCTCGATGTTCACGATCAACCCGATCTGGAACTACGGCCCGTACGACCCCTCCCCCGTGTCCGCCGGTACCCAGCCCGACTGGTACATCGGCTTCGCCGACGGCGCGCTGCGACTCATCCCGCCGGGCTGGGAGTTCGTGTGGCTCGACCGCACCTGGTCGTTCAACATCCTCGTCCCGCTGATCGCGATCGGCATCTTCCTCGTGCTCGTGGTCTCGTACCCGTTCATCGAAGCCTGGGTCACCGGGGACAAGCGCGAGCACCACATCGCGGACCGCCCCCGCAACGCCCCGACGCGTACCGCGATCGGTGCCGCCGGCGTCACGTTCTACGCGGGCCTCTGGGCCGCGGCGAGCTCGGACATCCTCGCCACCCACTTCAGCCTCACCATGGAGGGCGTGATCCACGCGCTCCAGGCCGTGACGGTGCTCGGGCCGTTCGTCGCCTACTTCATCACGAAGCGCGTCTGCATCGCCCTCATGAAGAAGGACCGCGAGATCGTGCTGCACGGCTACGAGTCGGGCCGCATCGTGAAGCTCCCCGGTGGCGAGTTCATCGAGGTGCACCAGCCGCTCGACGAGTACGAGCGCTGGCGCCTGGTCAGCTACGAGCAGTACGAGCCGCTGATGATCCGCCCGAACTCGCGCGGCAAGATCACCGCCGGCCAGCACGCGCGTGCCGCCCTGTCGCGCTGGTTCTTCGAGGACCGCATCGCGCCGGTCTCGAAGGGCGAGCTGGAGGCATCCCACCACCACGGTTCGAGCCACTGAGCCTGAACCACCCTGAGCATTCGGGCACCCGAGCATGACGGTCGACACGACCTGGCTCCGGTGCCCGAACTGCTTCCAGGACCTCGAATCCGTCGACGGTCGCACCGTCGGCTGCAGCACGGGCCACCGCTTCGACGAGTCCAGGCAGGGCTATCTGACGCTCCTGCCGCCGAAGGCGCCCCGCACGATCGGTGACGACCGCGCCATGCTGGACGCGCGCACCGCATTCCTCGACACGGGCGCCTATCGGCCGATCGCCGATGCCGTGGCCCAGCTCGCGTCGGGTGCGGAGCCGCGCAACCGTGCCGGCGGCGCGCCCGGCATCACCCACCGTTCGGCGTCGCCTCGCCTCGCCGACCTCGGCTGCGGCACCGGGTACTACGCTGCCATCGTCGCCCGCCGACTCGGGTCCACCGACGTCCTCCTCGCCGATCGCTCCCCCGACGCCGTCCGCGCCGCTCGGCGATCGCTCCGGAGCGAATGGGATGCGTGGACGCGCGAGCCGACTCCTGCAGGGCGTTCGGAATCGCCGGGGCCAGAGCGAGCGTCCGAGCGCCTCACCGGCGTCGTCCTCGACCTCTGGCGCCCGCTCCCGCTGCGCGATGGAGTCGCCGACGTCATCCTCGACGTCTTCGCGCCGCGCAACCCGAGTGAGTTCGCACGGGTCCTCGCTCCCGGCGGTCGGCTCATCGTCGTGGTGCCCACCGTGCGGCATCTCGGCGAACTCCGGGCCGAGGGCGCCATGCTCGAGATCCCCGACGGGAAGGACGAGCACGTGGTCGGCCAGCTCGACACGACCGGGCTCGAGTTGGCGGATCGTCGACGCGTCGACACGGCCATCGAGGTCGACGCCGTCTCCCGGGCGCACCTGATCGGCATGGGCCCGTCGGCGCACCATCGCGACGAGGACGCCGCGGGCGCCGGAGGCCCCGAGAGCCCCGAGAGCTCGATCACCGTCTCGGTGGACGTGCTCGCGTTCGAGCACGGCCGCTGAGCCCGGCCCGCGCCGCCGGGTGCGCTCAGAGCCGATCAGCCCTCGGCGAGGAGTCCGCCACGCCACGCCACAGGACGCAGGGACGCGAGAAGGCCCCTGGCGAAACGCCAGGGGCCTTCTCGGGACGCTCAGGTCAGCGTGCGAAGTTGCCGCGGTAGTACTCGTACACCCAGCCGACGAGGCCGATGAGCACGAGCGGGATCGCGATGAACGAGATCCAGAACCCGATCGCCAGGCCGAGGAACGCGAGCGCCGCAGCGCCGGCGAGCACGATCGGCCACCAGCTCCACGGGCTGAAGAAGCCGAGCTCCGGGTCGCCGTCGTCGATGTTCGCGTCCAGCCGGTCCTCGGGCAGCGGGCCGCCCTGCGAGGCATGCACACGGCCGAGGTAGAACGCGAGGAACGCGCTCAGCACTGCGGCCAGCGACACCGCGACGATGCCGACCCACTCGGGCCCCGGGTCCAGGTCGTCGACGCTGGTCCAGATCGCGTAGACGACCGCCGCGACGGCGAAGAACGCCGCCAGCAGCCAGAACAGGATGACGTTCGCGCGCATTTACTTGACTTCCTTCGAGTCCACGTCGTACACCGGGGCCTCCGGGGCGTCCTTCGCCGGGCCGATGCCGACCGGGATACCCGCCTCGGGGTGGTTGAGGTCGAACGCGGGAGCCTCCGACCGGATGCGCGGGATGGACGTGAAGTTGTGCCGCGGCGGCGGGCAGCTGGTCGCCCACTCGAGCGAGCGGCCGTAGCCCCACGGGTCGTTCACGGTCACCTTGGGCGCGCGACGCGCGGTGAGGTACACGTTCAGGAAGAACGGGATCAGCGAGATGGCGAGGATGAAGGCGCCGATCGTCGAGAGCTGGTTCATCCAGGTGATGTTGTCCTCGGGCAGGTACGAGTAGTACCGGCGGGGCATGGCGACGACGCCGAGCCAGTGCTGCACGAGGAACGTCGTGTGGAAGCCGATGAACAGCAGCCAGAAGTGCCACTTGCCGAGCGACTCGTTCAGCATCTTGCCGGTCCACTTCGGCCACCAGAAGTAGAAGCCGGCGAACATCGCGAACACGACCGTGCCGAAGACCACGTAGTGGAAGTGGGCGACGACGAAGTACGTGTCGGACACGTGGAAGTCGAGCGGCGGCGACGCCAGGATGACGCCGGTGAGACCACCGAAGACGAACGTGATGAGGAAGCCGAGCGACCAGATCAGCGGCGTCTCGAAGGTGATCGAACCGCGCCACATCGTGCCGACCCAGTTGAAGATCTTCACGCCGGTCGGCACCGCGATGAGCATCGTCATCAGGGCGAAGAACGGCAGGAGCACCGAACCGGTGACGTACATGTGGTGCGCCCAGACCGTGACCGACAGGGCGGCGATCGCGATCGTCGCGTAGATCAGGGTCTTGTAGCCGAAGATCGGCTTGCGGCTGAAGACCGGGAAGATCTCCGAGACGATGCCGAAGAACGGCAGCGCGATGATGTACACCTCGGGGTGGCCGAAGAACCAGAAGAGGTGCTGCCACAGGATGACGCCACCGTTCTCCGGGTCGTAGATGTGCGCACCGAAGATGCGGTCGGCGCCGGCGGCGAGGATCGCGGCGGCGAGCACCGGGAAGGCCATCAGCACGAGGATCGACGTCACGAGGGTGTTCCACGTGAAGATCGGCATGCGGAACATGGTCATGCCCGGCGCGCGCATCGTGATGATCGTGGTGATGAAGTTCACCGCGCCGAGGATGGTGCCGAAGCCGGAGAGGCCCAGGCCGAGCATCCAGAGGTTTCCACCGACACCCGGTGAGAACGTCGTCGACGCGAGCGGCTGATACGCGAACCATCCGAACGATGCGGCGCCCTGGGGCGTGAAGAAGCCGGCGACCGCCATCAGCGAACCGAAGTTGAAGAGCCAGTACGCGAAGGCGTTCAGCCGCGGGAAGGCGACGTCGGGGGCGCCGATCTGCAGCGGCATGAGCACGTTCGCGAACCCGGCGAAGAGCGGGGTCGCGAACATGAGCAGCATGATCGTGCCGTGCATGGTGAACAGCTGGTTGTACTGCTCACGCGTCTGCACGATCTCCAAGCCCGGCTCGAAGAGCTGGGCGCGGATGACGAGCGCCATCACGCCGCCGATGCAGAAGTAGATGAACGCGGTGATCAGGTACAGGTAGCCGATCACCTTGTGGTCGGTGGAGGTGATCCACCGGACGAGGACGTTGCCCTTGCGCTCGACCTTCGAAGCGCCGAACGGCAGGCTGCTCGACTGGGGGCGAGCCGGTGCGGTCGTGGTGCTCATTCGCCTTCGTGCTCCTCTTTCAGCTCGGGCGTGCCCGCGCCGGGCAGGTTCTGGTTGCGGTCGTACTCGCTCGACAGCTGGCCTTCCTGGCCGGCGTCGCGGAGCGACTCGATGTAGTCGTCGTACTCGTCCTGCGACACGACCTTCACGTTGAAGAGCATCAGCGAGTGGTACTCGCCGCACAGCTCGGCGCACTTGCCGGCGTAGGTGCCCTCACGGGTGGGCGTGAACGACATGTAGTTGGTCTTGCCCGGGAACATGTCCTTCTTGTAGAGGAAGTCCACGACCCAGAAGGAGTGGATCACGTCGCGCGACTCGAGGGCGATCTCGACGTTCGCGTCGACGGGCAGGTAGAGCGTCGGCAGCTCCGACTGCACGAGCGAGCCCTTGGGGCCCTCGTCGGAGAGCTGGCCCTGGATGCCGGGCGAGTAGACGTCCTCGTTCACGTAATTGAAGTCCCACGCCCACTGCTTGGCGATGACCTCGACCTTGACGTCGACGTCGTCGGCGGCGAAGCGCTCCTCGATGGCCGCCTGGTCGCGCGCGGTGAAGGCGAAGAAGCCCACCACGAGGATCAGCGGCACGATCGTGTAGAAGACCTCGATCGGCATGTTGTAGCGCAGCTGCACGGGAAGACCGGTCTGTCCGCGACGACGGCGGTAGGCGATGACCGCCCAGATCGTCAGGCCCCAGGTGATGACGCCGACGACGAGCAGCACGATCCACGAGGTGACCCAGAGGCCGGACACCCGCTCGGTGTGGTTCGTGACCGGGGCCTCCCCCTCCTGGAAGCCGGGGAGGAAGCCGTGGAGCTGCGCCTGCGTGCACCCTGCGAGGACGAGGGTGAGTGTCGCTGCGATCGGAACAGCAGCCCATCGGAGTCGGCGATTGTGGCGCACCGGTGACCTTTCGGGAGACTCGAAGACACTTCTCAGCGAAGTGCAGGATCGTGCCTAGCCTACTCCGACTCGGCGGGCCGATTGTGCACCCGCGGTCGGTGTCTCGGCGATCTGCGCGCCGGAATTCCGCCGGGATCTGGCGAAACGCGAGAGGGGAGCCGCGATGCGGCTCCCCTCTCGGTGGATCAGGCGACGATCAGTGGAACGAGTCGCCGCAGGCGCAACTGCCCTGCGCATTGGGGTTGTCGATGGTGAACCCCTGCTTCTGGATCGTGTCCTCGAAGTCGATGGACGCGCCGTCGAGGTACGGGACGCTCATCTTGTCGACGACGAGCTCCACGCCCTCGAAGTCGACGATCGCGTCGCCGTCGAGCGTGCGCTCGTCGAAGTAGAGCTGGTAGATGAGGCCGGAGCATCCGCCCGGCTGCACGGCGACGCGCAGGCGCAGGTCGTCGCGGCCCTCCTGCTCGAGCAGGCTGCGGACCTTGTTCGCGGCGGGCTCGGACAGCAGCACGCCGTGCCCCGTCTCGGTGATCGTCTGGCCCATCTCACTCCTCGGTCTCTGGCTTCAGGATGGTTCGCCTCCAGTGTACGCGCGCGCAGGCGCACGTCGGCTGGGAACGCCGTGGAAGTCGCCGGCTGTCGGGCCTCATGCGGCTCCGCGCGCGTTCAGCCGGTCCAGGAACAGCGCCTCGCCGAGCAGCGCGCGCTTGAACACGCCGAGGTGCAGCGACTCGTTCGGGCTGTGCGCGCGCGAGTCCGGGTCCTCGACGCCGGTCACGAGCACCTGCGCGGCCGGGAACTCCCGCACGAGCTCGGCGATGAACGGGATCGACCCGCCGACGCCCATGTCGACGGGCTCGACGCCCCACGCCTCGGCGAGGGCGGCCCGCATCTCCGAGACGGCCCAGCCGCCCGCGTCGACGAGGAACGCCTGGCCGGTGTCGGGCTCCTCGAACGTCAGGCGCGCCCCGAAGGGCGCGTTCGCCTCGAGATGGGCCCGGATCGCGGCGAACGCCTCCCCCGCGTCCTGGCCGGGCGCCACGCGGGCGCTCACCCGCACCCGCACGCTCGGCAGGAGGGTGTTCGACGCGTTCGCGACATCCGGTGCATCGATGCCCGTGATCGTGATCGCCGGCTGCGCCCAGAGCCGCGAGAGCAGCGCCCCCGTCCCGATCGGGTCGACCCCAGGCAGCAGCCCGGCCTCGGCGCGGAACTGCTCCTCCGAGTACGAGGGGGCGTCGAGCGGCGCCGAGGTCAGTCCGTCGACGGCGACCGAGCCGTCCTCGGCCCACAGCGTGTCGAGCAGTCGAATGGTCGCGAGCATCG
This sequence comes from Agromyces sp. MMS24-K17, assembly GCF_043950245.1. GTDB lineage: Bacteria > Actinomycetota > Actinomycetes > Actinomycetales > Microbacteriaceae > Agromyces. The sequence continues at coordinate 2,989,869 of NZ_CP171640.1, forward strand.
CATCGGGGGCCGCACCGCCGAACATCCCGGAGTGGGAGGCGTGCGCGAGGGTCTCGACGCGCAGGTTGAAGGCGACCGCGCCGCGCAGCGCCACGGTCAGCGCCGGCGTCGAGACATCCCAGTTGCCGCTGTCGGCGACGATGATCGCGTCGGCGGCGAGCACCTCGCGGTGCTCGGCGAGGAAGTTCGAGAACGAGCGGGACGCCCACTCCTCCTCCCCCTCGATGAACACCGAGAGGCCGAGTCCGAGGTCGTCGACCGACTCGGCCAGGGCGCGGATCGCGCCGACGTGCGCCATGACGCCGGCCTTGTCGTCGGCGGCGCCGCGTCCGTGCAGGCGGTCGCCGCGCTGCGTCGGCTCGAAGGGCGGGCTGTCCCAGTCCTCGTCGCGGCCGGGCGGCTGCACGTCGTGGTGGGCGTAGAGGAGCACGGTCGGATGCCCCGCGCGCGCCGGTCGGTGCGCGAGCACCGCCGGCTGGCCGAGCTCGGATCCGTCCTCGACCGGGGCGCGGTGCACCTCGACGGTGTCGAACACGCCGATGCCCCGGAGGAGGCCGGCGACCCGGTCGGCGCTCTCGTGCACGTGCGCGGCGTCGAAGGCGGGCCATGAGACGGAGGGGATGCGCACGAGCCCCGCGAGGTCGGCCACGGCGGCCGGGAAGCCCGCGTCGACGGCGTCGCGCACGGCGGCGGCGTTCGGTGAGGCGGGCGGGGCGGATGCGTCGGATCGAGGGTCGCTCATGCCGGTAATCTTAAGAGCGAACCGATCTGAGGAATCCCCGTGGCCAAGCAGCAGCAGAATCCCGTCGACCAGCCGAGCGCCGAGTCGCTCGAGGAGACGCAGGCCCGCCTGAAGGCGGGCAAGGGCGCTCCGACACCCACCCGTGCCCAGCAGGAGGCCGCCCGCAAGCGTCCCCTCGTGCCGGACGACCGCAAGGAAGCGTCGCGCCAGGCGAAGGCGAAGGCCGCGGAGCAGCGGGCCCGCATGCAGGCCCGCCTCGCCGCGGGCGAGGAGAAGTACCTCCCGCTGCGCGACCGCGGCCCGCAGAAGAAGTTCGTGCGCGACTACGTCGACGCCCGCTTCAGCATCGGCGAGGTGCTGATCCCGGTGATGTTCCTCGTGATCATCCTCACGCTCATCCCGAGCGCGCAGATCCAGGCGATCTCGATCGTCCTGCTCTGGGCCTTCTTCATCGTCGCCGTGATCGACGTCGTCATCCTCGGTCAGGTGCTCACCCGGAAGCTGCGGGCGCGCTACGGCGACAAGGCCGAGAAGGTCCGCTGGTACGCCGCGATGCGCGCGCTGCAGCTGCGCGTGCTCCGGCTGCCGAAGCCCCAGGTGAAGCGGCGCCAGTACCCGACCCTGTAGGTCTCGCTCCGATTCGGCTGCCGACGTGCCGGATCCCGCGGATCCCGCGAGTCACGCCCGGGCGAACGCCCCGGCACGGATGAGCGGGATCCGGGTCTCCTCGTCGCCGAGCGACCCGTGCTGGCCGATCATCTCCTCGGCCTGGCGGTTCTCCTCGCGGCGATCGTAGTAGGCGATGCCGGCGCGCGCGGCGACGAGGATGTCGCCGATCCGATCGCGCACGGCGTCGTCGACCGACCCGAAGAGTCCGGCCTCGATGGCCTCGTCCCGGCCCAGCACCCAGGCCCGATGTCCCTCGGCGTCGCGCCACGCCACGAGGAGCGCGTCCCGTGCGGCGGCATCGAGCGAGGGCTCGAGGTACAGCGAGAGGCATCGCGGTTCGCCGCCGACGTGGCGCACGCCGTCGAGGAGGTCGGGCCGGGCGTCGATGAAGACGTGCTTGTGCGCCGGCACGTCGACCACGCCGTGGTCGGCCGTCACGAGCACGCCGACGTCGCGGGGCACCCGCTGGAGGAACCGGCCGAACTCGGAGTCGAGCGTCTCGAGGGCGGCGAGCCAGCGATCGGATTCCCAGCCGTGGGCGTGCGCGAGCTGGTCGAGCTCGGGAACGTAGAGGTACACCAGGGTCGGCGGGCCCTCGACGAGCAGGCGGTGCGCCTCGTCGAACCGGTCGCCGATGCGCGGCGCGATGCGCACCTCGGCGCCGCGGAGCACCGCGCGGGTGTAGCCGGAGTCCGCGTACCGGGCGGCGGCCACCGACACCGAGCGGATGCCCCGCTCCCCCGCCTCCTCGAACCAGGTCCGGCTGCGCTGCCAGTCGTCGGGAAGCAGTCCGGCGTCCCAGCCGTTGAGCTGGTTGACCAGGCGGTCCCGTTCGGGCTGCAGCGCCCGGTAGCCGACCAGTCCGTGCGTTCCGGGCGCCTGGCCCGTCGCGAGGGTCGCGATCGCGGCCGCCGTCGTGCTCGGGAAGACCGTGCGGATCACGTCGCGCCGGGACATCCGGCTCGCCAGGTGGCGCGCGTGCCCCGCACGCTGCGACAGGTTCGAGGCCCCGAGCCCGTCGACCAGCACGACGACGGCGCTGCGCGCCGGCGGCAGGGCGAGCACGTTCTCGTGCCCCTGGAGGCTCGCCGACACGCTCGGGAGCACCGCGGCCAGCCGCGGAGCGGTGTCGTCGGGCACCGGTAGCATGGCAGGCATCGCGCCCAGTCTGGCACAGGCCGGGCGCGCCCCCGTTCCACCGCGCGTCCCCCGCGCGACGACCCCGAGAAGACGGATGACGCGAGCACAGGACCCTGCCGACACGCCGATCGCCGACCGCATCGAGGACGTGGACGTCGCGACGGAGATGCAGGGCTCGTTCCTCGAGTACGCCTACTCCGTGATCTACTCGCGCGCGCTCCCCGATGCACGCGACGGGTTGAAACCCGTGCAGCGACGCATCCTCTACATGATGAGCGACATGGGCCTGCGGCCCGACCGCGGTCACGTGAAGTCGGCGCGCGTCGTCGGCGAGGTGATGGGCAAGCTGCACCCGCACGGCGACTCCGCGATCTACGACGCGCTGGTGCGCCTCGCCCAGCCGTTCACGCTGCGGGTGCCGCTCGTGGACGGGCACGGCAACTTCGGCTCGCTCGACGACGGCCCGGCGGCCGCCCGATACACCGAGGCCCGCCTGGCGTCGTCGGCGATGTCGATGACCGAGCACCTCGACGAAGAGGTCGTCGACTTCGTCCCGAACTACGACAACCAGCTGACCCAGCCCGAGGTGCTGCCGGCCGCGTTCCCGAACCTGCTCGTCAACGGCGCGAGCGGCATCGCGGTCGGCATGGCGACCAACATGGCCCCGCACAACCTCATCGAGGTCGTGCACGCCGCCCGGCACCTGATCCAGCACCCCGATGCCGGCCTCGACGAGCTGATGGAGTTCGTGCCCGGCCCCGACTTCCCCTCCGGCGGCACGATCGTCGGGCTCGCCGGCATCCGCGACGCCTACGCGACCGGGCGCGGCTCGTTCAAGACCCGGGCCAAGGTCGCCGTCGAGCAGCTGACCGCCCGCAAGGCGGGACTCGTCGTCACCGAGCTCCCGTACCTCGTCGGGCCCGAGAAGGTCATCGAGAAGATCAAGGACGGCGTCAACGCCAAGAAGATCACCGGCGTCAGCGACGTCACCGACCTGACCGACCGCAAGCGCGGCCTGCGGCTCGTCATCGGAATCAAGACCGGGTTCAACCCGCAGGCCGTGCTCGAGCAGCTCTACCGCCTGACCCCGCTCGAGGACGGCTTCGCGATCAACAACGTCGCGCTCGTGGACGGGCAGCCGCAGACGCTCGGCCTCCGCGAGCTGCTCCTCGTCTACATCGGCCACCGCGTGCGGGTCGTGACGCGCCGCAGCGAGTACCGGCTGCGTCGCCGCCGCGAACGCCTGCACCTCGTCGAGGGCCTCCTCATCGCGATCCTCGACATCGACGAGGTCATCCAGGTCATCCGGTCGAGCGACGACGTCGAGCAGGCCCGCACCCGGCTCTCCACGGTGTTCGACCTCAGCGAGATCCAGGCCGACTACATCCTCGAGCTGCGGCTGCGCCGCCTCACGCGGTTCTCGCGCATCGAGCTCGAGACCGAGCGCGACGCGCTGCTCGCCGAGATCGCCGACCTCGAGGGCCTGCTCGCCAGCGACCAGCGGATCCGTGCGCTCGTCTCCGACGAGCTCGGGCAGGTCGCCGAGCAGTTCGGCACGCCGCGCCGGACCCTCCTCACCGAGGCGAGGGCGCAGCTGACGACCGCCGCGGCCCGGAAGGCGGCCGCGAGCGCCTCCCTCGAGCACGCCGACGTCGCCTGCCGCGTCTACCTCGGCGCGACGGGCCGCATCGCGAGGGTCGACCGGGCCGAAGGCGCCGACGCGTTCGCCGTGACCGTCCCGACCCGTCGCTCGAAGCACGACGCCGTCCGCTCCCGGATCGACACGACCAGCCGGAGCGAGATCGGCGCCCTGACGAACCGCGGCCGGGTCATCAGGTTCACGCCGCTCGACGTGCCCGTCCTACCCGCGAACGGCGTGCAGCTCGCCGCCGGCGTGCGCATCGCCGACTACCTGGGCCTCGCCGACCGCTCCGAGCGAGTGCTCGCCCTCGTCGATCTCACGTCCGACCGGCCCATCAGCCTCGCCACCGCGCAGGGCGTCGTGAAGCGCGTCTCGCCCGGCGGCTACCCGAACCGGCCCGACTTCGAGGTGATCGCGCTGAAGGCGGGCGACGAGGTCGTCGGCGCGGGCCAGGGTGGTGACGACGACGAGCTCGTGCTCGTCGCCGACGACGCCCAGCTCCTCCACTTCCCGGCCTCGACCGTGCGCCCCCAGGGCTGCGCCGCCGGCGGCATGGCGGGCATCAAGCTCGCCGACGGCGCCCGCGTCATCGCCTTCGCGGCGCTTGCGCCGGCCGAGGTGGAGTCCGCCGTGGTGGTCACGGTTGCCGCGACCACCGACACCCTGCTCGGCGCCGACCCCGGCGCGGCGAAGGTGTCGGAGTTCGCCGAGTTCCCCGGAAAGGGCCGTGCGACCGGCGGTGTCCGCGCGCAGCGATTCCTGAAGGGACAGGACGCGCTCTCGGTCGCGTGGGTCGGCCCGGCCCCAGCGCTCGCCCTCGCCGCCGACGGCAGCGCCCGGCAGCTGCCGGAGTCCGGCGCGAAGCGCGACGCATCCGGCCAGCCGATCGATGCGCCGATCGCCTCCGTCGGCCGTCGCGTCGACTGACCGCGACCGCCCGGATCCACGCCGAAGGGGCCGGCACCGCCGCAGCGGTGCCGGCCCCTTCGGCCTCGGCGTGCGAGCGCGAGCTCAGGCGTCGATGCGGTCGCGGCTGAGTCCCGCCGCACTGTCGACGATGAACTCCTTGCGTGGAGCGACGTCGTTGCCCATCAGCAGCTCGAAGATGCGGCCCGCCTGCTCGGCATCCGCGATGTTGACCCGTCGGAGGGTGCGGTGCCGGGGATCCATCGTGGTCTCCGCGAGCTGGTCCGCGTCCATCTCGCCGAGGCCCTTGTACCGCTGCGGGTCGCCGAACTTGCGGCCGCGTCGGCGCAGGTCGGCGGTCACTGCCGCGAACTCCGCCTCGGAGTACGTGTAGATCGTCTCGTTCGGCTTCGTGCCGGGGTTCTGCACGACGATGCGGTGCAGCGGCGGCACGGCCGCGAACACGCGCCCCTCCTCGACCATGGGCCGCATGTACCGGAAGAAGAGGGTCAGCAGCAGGGTGCGGATGTGCGCGCCGTCGACGTCGGCGTCGCTCATGATGATGATCTTCCCGTAGCGGGCGGTCGCCAGGTCGAAGGTCCGGCCGGAGCCTGCGCCGATCGTCTGGATGATCGCCGCGCACTCGGCGTTGCCGAGCATGTCGGCGACCGACGCCTTCTGGACGTTCAGGATCTTGCCGCGGATGGGCAGCAGGGCCTGGTGCTCGCTGTCGCGCGCCAGCTTCGCGGTGCCGAGCGCCGAGTCGCCCTCGACGATGAACAGCTCGCTCTGCGCGACATCCGTCGATCGGCAGTCGGCGAGCTTCGCCGGCAGCGACGAGCTCTCGAGCGCGTTCTTCCGCCGCTGCGTCTCCTTGTGCTGGCGCGCGGATACGCGCGCCTTCATCTCGGAGACGACCTTCTCGAGCACCAGCGCGGTCTGCGCCTTGTCGTCGCGCTTCGTCGAGGCGAACCGCTCCCCCAGCGCCTTCGTGACGACCGACGCGACGATGGAGCGCACGGCCGGGGTGCCGAGCACCTCCTTCGTCTGGCCCTCGAACTGCGGCTCGGCGAGTCGGACGGTGAGCACGGCCGTGAGGCCGGCCAGCACGTCGTCCTTCTCGACCTTGTCGTTGCCCACCTTCAGGCGACGGGCGTTCTGCTCCACCTGGGTGCGGATGAACTTCAGCAGCCCCTGCTCGAAGCCGGTCTGGTGCGTGCCGCCTTTCGGCGTGGCGATGATGTTCACGAAGCTGCGGAACACGGTGTCGTACCCGGTGCCCCAACGCAGCGCGATGTCGACGTGGCAGTGCCGTTCGACCTCGGTCGGCACCATCGCGCCGTGGTCGTTCAGCACCGGCACCGTCTCGGTGAACCGGCCGTCGCCCTCGAGCCGCCAGATGTCGGTCACCGGGCCGTCGACCGCGAGGTGCTCGACGAACTCGGAGATGCCGCCGTCGAACTTGAACCGGTGCGTCTCGGGCTCGTCGCCGCGGGCGTCGACCACCGTGATCCCGAGTCCGGGCACGAGGAACGCCGTCTGGCGCGCGCGGGTGATGAGGTCGTCGAGCTGGAACGCGGCGCCACGGGTGAAGATCTGCTGGTCGGCCCAATACCGCACCCGGGTGCCCGTGGCACCCTTCGCGACACGCCCGACGGCGCGCAGTTCGCTCGCATCCTCGAACGGGCGGAACGGCGCCGACGGGCTCGGCTCGCCCTGGTCGTCGAACCGGCCGGGCTCGCCGCGGTGGAACGACATCGCCCAGGTCTTGCCGCCGCGGTCCACCTCGACGTCGAGGCGCTCCGAGAGGGCGTTCACGACGGAGGCGCCGACGCCGTGCAGACCGCCGGATGCCGCGTAAGAGCCGGAACCGAACTTGCCGCCCGCGTGCAACTTGGTGAAGACCACCTCGACACCGGTCAGGCCGGTCTTCGGCTCGATGTCGACCGGGATTCCGCGGGCGCGGTCGCGGACCTCGACGCTGCCGTCGCGGTGGAGGACGACGTCGATCTCCTCGCCGTGGCCGGCGAGCGCCTCGTCGACCGAGTTGTCGATGATCTCCCAGAGGCAGTGCATGAGGCCGCGGGAGTCGGTCGAGCCGATGTACATGCCCGGGCGCTTGCGCACCGCTTCGAGCCCCTCGAGGACGGAGAGGTGACGCGCGGAATAGTCGGAACTCACGTCGACCAAGCCTAGTTGCGACGGCCGACACCGCCCGCCAGGCGCTACGCGCTCAGCGAAATGCCACGCCATGCTGCCGGTGCCCACCGCTCGGCGTGCTTTCATGGAGGGGTAGCTGGTTCACCGGGCTTGGAGGAGGCATCATGACACAGTTCACCGAGACGACCGGTGCGGTCGAGGTCGAGACCCCTCACGAGCTCACCGCCCTCGATCGCTGCGACGCGTGCGGCGCCCAGGCGTACATCCGTGTGGTGGTCGCCAGCGGCGAGCTCCTGTTCTGCGCGCACCACGGGCGGAAGCACCAGGAGAAGCTCTCCGAGATCGCACACAGCTGGCACGACGAATCGAGCCGGCTCCTGGTCGACAACACGCGCGACTAGACCAGGTCCGGACGCACCGAACGCCCCGCCGGAAGGCGGGGCGTTCGTCGTATCCGGCATCGTCGCGACGTCGCCGTCTCACAGCGGTCCGCCGGGGCGCCCGCCGCCTTCGCGTCAGTCCGTGTCGAGGCCGGCGGCGCGGAGCTGCGACGAACGTGCGGCATGCGCGTACCCGTCGACCTCGGCGGCCTGGGCACCGGGCGCGTAGGCGACGCCCGCGCGACCGGCCATCTCGGTGAGAAGCGCGTCGGCGAAGGCCGGATTCTTGGCGAGCACCGGGCCGTGCAGGTGCGTACCGAAGACGTTGCCCATGACGACGCCCTCCTGGCCCGACCCGCGGCCGTTGCCGGCGCCCGCCTGCGTGCGGCCGAGCGGTGACGCCTCGGCCTGCAGGTAGTCGCGGGCGTGGTTCTCGAAGCCGACGAGCCGGCCGAAGCGCGGCGAGCGGATCACGAGGTCGCCGATGCGCCGCTCGCCGTCGCCCGTGACGGCACGTCCGGGCAGGATGCCGAGGCCCTCCACCACGTGGCCGTTCGCGAGTTCGATGCCCCAGCTGAGCAGCTCCCAGCCGGTGCCGACGGAGAGGATCGGCACGCCCTCGGTCCCCCATCGGCGGAGGTCGTCGTGGAAGGGCAGCAGCGCGGCGCGGGCCGCGTCGAGCGACGAGTCGCTGCCGGAGCCGAGGACCACCGCGTCGACCTGCTCCGGCAGGTCGGCGGGCGTCTCGACGGCGACGACGGATGCCTCGTGCCCCGCCCACCGGGCGCGCGCGGCGAGCACCGCGGCGTTCTCGGCATCGCCGTTCGTGTTCTGCAGCGAGGGGATCAGGGTGATGATCGTGAAGCTCATTCGGTGCCCGTCAGTCCGAGGTGGGCGCGGGTGCGTCGCATGGAGTCGGCCGAGAACACGATCGTCTTCACGCCGGAGGCGGGTGCGGGCAGCGCGAGGAAGTCGTCGATCGCCCGGGCCAGGTCGGGCTCGACGCGGTCGATGACGACGCCGTCGTAGGCGAGCATGAGCGCCGCCTCCGCGGCCTTCGACCCGGAGACGATCGACACCCGGCCGAGCGACGACGCGTCGACCGGCCAGAAGTAGCTGGGGTCGCGCACGTCGGAGCCGATGGCGAACAGGATCTGCTCGGTTCCGGCCTCGATGCCGTCGACGTTGAGCTGGTAGCTCGCCGGATTCTGGACGAGGACGAAGTCGACCTCCTGTCCGCGGACGACGACGCGCTCGCCCCGGCCGAACACGGCCGGGATCGCGCTCAGGGCGTCGGCCGCGACCCGCGACGCGAAGCGATCGCCGAGCACGGCCTTCGCGGTCGCATAGGCGATCGCCGCGTCGACGGCGTAGTGGATGCCTCGCGCCGGGAGGGTGATCGGCACCGCCGTACCCGCATCGGCGAGCACGGCCGAGCGGCCGTCGACCGACTCCACGCGCACGCCGTCGCCGTCGGCGAGCCGGTCGGCGGTGGTGGCGCTGTAGCCGAGCCCGCGCGGCGCTCCGTCGAGCACGCCCTGGGAGACCCCGAGCGGATGCACCGCGACCCCGGGCGCCACCCCGTCGGCGATGCGCAGGATGTTCGCGTCGTCGGCGTTCACGATCAGGGCCTCACCGGCGCGGCCGGCGATCCGCCCGAGCATCGACACGACCATCTCCGAGTCGTGGAAGCGGTCGATCTGGTCGACCATCACGTTCGTGAGGGCGACGGCTCGGGCGTCGACGCCGTCCATGACGAGCGCGCCATGTCCCTCGTCCATCTCGAGCACGGCCATCTCGCCGGGCACCCGTCCCCGCCAGTCCGCGCGTTCGAGGAGCGCCGAGGTGAGCCCCTGGCTGATGTTCGCCGTCGAGGGGTTCGTGAACACGTCGACGTCGTGGGCGCGGAGGATCGCCACCAGCATCTTCGTGGTGGTCGACTTGCCGCTCGACCCCGAGACGACGACGAGGCCCTGCGGGAAGCCCGACAGCGTCCGCTTCAGGTAGCCGGGGGCGATGCGGTTGACGACGAGGCCGGGAACAGCCGATCCGCCGCCGGGCTTGCGCAGCCGGGCGGCGAATCGGGTGAGGCGGCCGGCGAGGATCGCCGGCCCATATCGCAGCGAACCAGCGCTCACCGGCGGCCTACTCGAGGTAGTCGCGGAGCGACTGCGAACGCGACGGGTGGCGCAGCTTCGCCATCGTCTTCGACTCGATCTGGCGGATCCGCTCACGGGTCACGCCGAAGGTGTCGCCGATCTGGTCGAGCGTCTTCGGCATGCCGTCGCCGAGGCCGAAGCGCATGCGGATGACGCCGGCCTCGCGCTCGCTCAGCGAGTCGAGCAGCGACTCGAGCTGCTTCTGCAGCATCGTGAAGCCGACCGCGTCGGCCGGCACCACGGCCTCGGTGTCCTCGATGAGGTCGCCGAACTCGCTGTCGCCGTCCTCGCCGAGCGGGGTGTGCAGCGAGATCGGCTCGCGACCGTACTTCTGCACCTCGATGACCTTCTCCGGGGTCATGTCGAGTTCCTTCGACAGCTCCTCGGGGGTGGGCTCGCGGCCCAGGTCCTGCAGCATCTGGCGCTGCACGCGGGCGAGCTTGTTGATGACCTCGACCATGTGCACGGGGATGCGGATGGTGCGGGCCTGGTCGGCCATGGCACGGGTGATCGCCTGGCGGATCCACCACGTCGCGTAGGTCGAGAACTTGAAGCCCTTCGTGTAGTCGAACTTCTCGACCGCACGGATCAGGCCCAGGTTGCCCTCCTGGATCAGGTCGAGGAACTGCATGCCGCGGCCGGTGTAGCGCTTGGCGAGCGACACCACGAGGCGCAGGTTCGCGCCCAGGAGGTGGCTCTTCGCGCGCTGGCCGTCGCGGGCGACCCACTGCAGCTCGCGGCCGAGCTTCGCCTTCCGCTCGGACTCGCTCATCTTGGAGAGCTTCTCCTCGGCGAACAACCCCGCCTCGATGCGCATCGCGAGTTCGACCTCTTCGGCCGCGTTGAGCAGGGCGACCTTGCCGATCTGCTTCAGGTAGTCCTTGACCGGGTCGGCGGTGGCGCCGGTGATCGCCGCCGAGTAGACGGGAACCTCGTCCTCGTCGTCGCCGGCGCGCAGCACGAGCGCGCCCGTCGGGTGCGGCTCGATCGGGATGACCGGAGCCTCCTCCTCGTCGCCGTCCGCCGCGGCCTCGTCCGAGGCATCCGTCGCGTCGTCGGTCGCGGCCTCCGCCTCGAGCTCGGCGGGGTCGAGGTCCTCGTCCTCGCCGTCCTCGTCGTCGGCTCCCGCCTTCGACTTCGCGCCGCCCTTGGCGGTCTTCGCCCGCGCGGTCTTCGAGGCCGTGGTCGACTTCGTCGCCGTCGCCGCCTTCGACGCGGCCGTGGTCTTCGCCGCCGTCGCCTTCGCCGGGGTCGTCTTCGTCGTGGTCGCGGCCTCCTCGGCCGCTCCCGTCGCAGTCTTGCTGGCTGCCATGCGTCTGCACCTCTCCTCACCGTGGCGACGCCGCCGCGCGCCGCCGGCGCTCGGGGTCATCGTGCCGGATCGGTCATCTCGATCACGTGTTCTCGGACACTATGAGGACCCATGTCAAGTCCACCGGAATCGCGCGACTGTGGTCGCGCCGGTCGGACGAGAACGGGTCCGTCGTTAATTATACCGCCGACAGGCCGCTCCGGACGCCGAACCACCCCGAATGACACCCCGATCACGCTCCGTGCAGTACAACGCGCCCCGACCGCCGGGCATTCCGCGGGCCGGGGCCAGGGCCTCAACCGTCGGCGGGACGCTCGTCGTCGCGCGTGCGGCGGTGGGCCAGGAACTTCTCGAGCTCGTCGGCGATCTCGTCGGCCGTCGGCACCTCGCCGTCCTCGCCGATCAGCGGCGAGCGGAGCGTCGTGCCCTCCATGTAGGAGTCGTGCCGCTCCTCGAGGGTGCCGACGAGCTTCGCGAGCTCCGGGTTGCCGGCGACCTGCTCGTCGATCTTGGCGACGAACTCGCGACCCTGCTCGCGCAACGCGTCGGTCGGCATGATGAGCCCGGTCGCGGCCGTCACGGCCTGGAGCGCGGCCACGGCCGCATCCGGGTACTCGGTGTCGCCGAGGTAGTGCGGGATGAGCAGCACGAAGCCGGCGGTGGGGTGCCCGCGCTCCTGCAGCCGGTACTCGACCAGGTGCAGCGCGTTCGCCGGCACCTGCGTCGTGGGCTTCCACACCGACATCGTGTCGGTGAGCTCCGAGCGGTTGCCGCTGACCGTGTACGAGATCGGCCGCGTGTGCGGCACCGGCATGGGGATCGAGTTCAGCCACGTGGTGGAGGCGACCCCGAGGTCCTCGACGAGCCCGATCACGGCGTCGGTGAACCGCTCCCACTGGAAGTCGGGCTCGAACCCGGTCAGCAGGAGGAAGGGCCGACCGAGCTCGTCCTGCGCGAGGTCGAGCGAGAGCCGCGGCGGCCGGTAGGCGGTGAGGTGATCCGCATCGAACAGGATGATCGGGCGACGCGCCCGGTAGTCGAGCAGTTCGTCGGCGTCGAAGGTCGCCACGACGACCGTGTCGAGCGTCTCCAGCAGGTAGTCGGTCACCTGCTGCACCGCGGACCCCGCGTCCGCGAACCCCGTCAGCCCCGCGACGAGCGGCAGGCCACGCGGCACCGGGACATCCGCGTTCAGCTCGTACAGGGATCGGGGATCTCGCATGCCTCCAGCGTACTGAGCGGCGGGAGGGCGTCGGCCGGATGCCCCGCTCCGATGTGCCGCCCAGAGCGAACACCTACCATCGACGCATGTCGATTCCCGACCTCGTGCTCCGTCCCCTGTCCGCCGCCGACCCCGTCTCCGAGGTCGTCCTGCTCGCCTCGGTCCCGTCCGAGGAGGGCACGGCGCTGCTCGCACCTGCGGGCTTCGGCTGGGCGGCCGACGCGCTCGCCGCACTCGGCGCGAAGGGCGCCGCGGACGAACTCGTGCGGCTGCCGGGTCGCGACGGTGCACGTATCGTCGCGATCGCCGGCCTCGGCGGCCCCGCGACCCCCGATCGACTCCGGCTGGCCGCGGGCTCCGCCCTGCGGCAGCTCGCGGACGTCGACACGGTCGAGATCGCGATCCCGGTCGAGGACGCCGCGTCGGCAACCGCGCTCCTCGAGGGGGCGGCGCTCGGCGCCTACCGCTACAACGCATATAGGTCGGAGCCCCGGCGTCCCATCGCGTCCATCGCGCTGCGCACCGACCGCTCCGAGGACGACGTCGAGCTCCGACGCATCCGAGCCGTGGTGTCCGCGGTGGCGGCCACCAAGGACCTCGTGAACGCGGCGCCGGCGGAGCTCTCGCCCGAGGCGTTCGCGGAACTCGCCGTCGAATCCGCGTCGGCCGTCGGCGTCACGGCGACCGTCCTCGCCGAGGAGGAGCTCCGTGCGCAGGGCTACGGCGGCATCGTCGGCGTCGGCCAGGGCTCCGCTCGCGGTCCCCGGCTCGTCAAGCTGGAGTACGCGCCGACCGGCGCCGCGTTCCGCCTCGCCCTCGTCGGCAAGGGCATCACGTTCGACACCGGCGGCCTCTCGCTGAAGCCCGGCGCCTCGATGGTGGGCATGAAGGTCGACATGTCGGGCGCCGCCGCGGTGCTCACGGCGATCACGGCCCTCGCCGAGCTGGAGGTGCCCATCGCGATCACCGGGTGGCTGTGCCTGGCCGAGAACATGCCGTCGGGCACCGCCCTGCGCCCGAACGACGTGCTGCGCATCCACGGCGGCACGACGGTCGAGGTCGTGAACACCGACGCGGAGGGGCGGCTCGTGATGGCCGACGCGCTCGCCGCGGCCAGCGAGGAGCAGCCCGACGCCATCGTCGACGTGGCGACCCTCACCGGCGCGCAGCGGGTCGCGCTCGGCACCCGCATCTCCGGGCTCATGGGCGACACCGCACTCGTGGAGGAGGTGCGCGCCGCCGCGACCGAGGTCGACGAGGCGTTCTGGCCCATGCCGCTGCCCGCGCACCTGCGCCCGCTGCTGCGCAGCGACGTGGCCGACCTCGCCAACGCGAAGCTCGGCACCGCCGTGCCCGGGATGCTCCTGGCCGGCGTCTTCCTGCAGGAGTTCGTCGGCCGTCGGAACGGATCCGACGAGCGCATCCCGTGGGCTCACCTCGACATCGCGAGCCCCGCGGACAACACCGAGGCGGGCTGGGGCTTCACCGCTCCCGGTCCCACCGGCGTGGCCGTCCGCACGCTCATCCGGCTGGGCGAGACGCTCGCGCGCAGGTAGTACAGTCATATGGGCGAAATCTCGCCCATATTCTGAGCCGGGCCACCGACCCGGCGCAGCCACGTCGCAGCACACATGCGCAGAGGGAGATACCGGCTTGTCCGAGCACAACTTCGACCTGGTCGTCCTCGGCGGTGGAAGCGGCGGATACGCCGCCGCTCTCCGCGCCGCCGAACTCGGCTCGTCCGTCGCGTTGATCGAGAAGGGCAAGCTGGGCGGCACCTGCCTCCACCGCGGCTGCATCCCGACGAAGGCGCTGCTGCACGCGGCCGAGGTCGCCGACACCGCGCGCGAGTCCGCCCGGTTCGGCGTTCGCACGACGTTCGAGGGCATCGACCTCGGCCAGGTCGCCGGCTACCGCGACAGCATCATCTCCAGCAAGTGGAAGGGCCTGCAGGGCCTCATCAAGGCCCGCGGCATCACCGTCGTCGAGGGCGAAGGCCGCCTGGTCGGCGACCGCGCCGTCCAGGTCGGCGACGACCGCTACGTCGGCACCGATGTCGTGCTCGCGACCGGTTCCTACTCGCGCAGCCTCCCCGGCCTCGAGATCGGCGGCCGCGTCATCACGAGCGAGCAGGCGCTCGACCTCGACTTCGTCCCCGGCAAGGTCGCCGTGCTCGGCGGCGGCGTGATCGGCGTCGAGTTCGCCAGCGTCTGGAAGTCGTTCGGCGCCGACGTGACGATCATCGAGGCGCTCCCCCACCTCGTGCCGAACGAGGAGGAGTCGATCTCGAAGCAGCTCGAGCGCGCCTTCCGCAAGCGCGGCATCGACTACAAGCTGGGCATCCGCTTCCAGGGCGTCACGCAGCACGACGACGGCGTCGTCGTCACGCTCGAGAACGGCGAGACCGTCGAGGCCGAGCTGCTGCTCGTGGCCGTCGGCCGCGGCCCGGCCACCCAGGGCCTCGGGTTCGAGGAGGCCGGCGTGACGGTCGATCGCGGGTTCGTCATCACCGACGAGCGCCTGCGCACGAGCGTGCCCGGCGTCTACGCCGTCGGCGACATCGTGCCCGGCCTGCAGCTCGCCCACCGCGGCTTCCAGCAGGGCATCTTCGTCGCCGAGGAGATCGCGGGCCTCAACCCGATCGTCGTCGAAGACGTCAACATCCCGAAGGTGACCTACTGCGAGCCCGAGGTCGCGTCGGTCGGCTACACCGAGGCGCGGGCCGCGGAGAAGTTCGGCGCCGACCAGGTCTCGTCGTACGAGTACAACCTCGCCGGCAACGGCAAGAGCCACATCCTCGAGACGAGCGGCTCGATCAAGGTCGTGCGCGTCAACGACGGACCGGTCATCGGCGTCCACATGATCGGCGCGCGCGTCGGCGAGCTCATCGGCGAGGCCCAGCTCGCCGTCAACTGGGAGGCGTACCCCGAGGATGTCGCCCCCTTCATCCACGCGCACCCGACGCAGAACGAGGCGCTCGGCGAAGCCTTCCTCAAGCTGGCGGGCAAGCCGCTGCACGCGCTCTGACGCGCACCCCCGAAACGACTGCAATACACTGAAATCGCGCCCCAACGCTGCGAAGGAGAGAAGCGAATGAGCGAATCCGTCAGCCTCCCGGCACTCGGTGAGAGTGTCACTGAAGGCACGGTCACCCGCTGGCTGAAGAATGTCGGCGACCGTGTCGAGGTGGACGAGCCGCTGCTCGAGGTCTCGACCGACAAGGTCGACACCGAGATCCCGTCGCCGGTGGCCGGCGTCATCGAGGCGATCCTCGTCCAGGAGGACGAGACCGTCGAGGTCGGCACGCCGCTCGTGACGATCGGCGATGGCTCGGCTGCGCCTGCCGAAGCACCGGCTGCGCCCGCCGCCGAGGCACCGGCAGCGCCGGCAGCTGAAGCTCCGGCACCGGCGGCACCCGCGGCACCGGTCGCCGAGGCTCCGGCAGCTCCGGCAGCTCCGGCCGCACCCGTTGCCGAGGCTCCGGCCGCTCCGGCCGCACCCGTTGCCGAGGCACCGGCCGCTCCGGCGGCACCGGCCGCTCCGGCAGCGCCCGTTGCCGAGGCACCGGCGGCACCTGCGGCTCCGGCCCCCGCGCCGGTCGCCGAGGCGCCTGCGGCTCCCGCAGCTCCTGCCGCCCCGGCGGCACCGGCCGCGCCCGCCCCGGCTGCGCCCGCTGCCCCGGCTGCGCCCGCTGCCCCGGCCACCGGCGCCCACGCCGGCGGCTCCGGCTACGTGACGCCGATCGTGCGCAAGCTCGCCAACGAGCAGGGCGTCGACCTGGCCAACCTCACCGGCACCGGTGTCGGCGGCCGCATCCGCAAGCAGGACGTGCTCAGCGCGGGCAGCGCGCCGGCCGCCGCCGAGAAGCCGGCCCGCCAGCCGCTCGAGCCGTCGCCGCTGCGCGGCACGACGGTGCCCATGACCCGCCTGCGCAAGGTCGTCGCCGAGCGCGCCGTCGTCTCGATGCAGTCGACCGCACAGCTGACCTCGGTGGTTGAGGTCGATGTGACGAAGGTCGCGCGACTCCGCGACCGCGTGAAGGGCGACTTCCTGGCCAAGACCGGTACGAAGCTCAGCTTCCTGCCGTTCTTCGCGCTGGCCGCCGCCGAGGCGCTCCGGGCGTACCCGATCATCAACTCGACCGTCGACGGCGAGTCGATCGTGTACCCCGACCACGAGAACATCAGCATCGCGGTCGACACCGAGCGCGGCCTGCTCACCCCGGTCGTCCGCGACGCGGGCGAGCTGGACCTCGCCGGTCTCGCGGGCCAGATCGCCGATCTCGCCGAGCGCACCCGCAACAACCAGCTGAAGCCCGACGAGCTCTCCGGCGGCACGTTCACGTTGACGAACACGGGTTCGCGTGGCGCGCTGTTCGACACGCCGGTCGTGTTCCTCCCGCAGACGGCGATCCTCGGCACCGGCATCGTCGTGAAGCGCCCCGTCGTCGTCTCGCAGGACGGCTCCGAGGCGATCGCGATCCGCTCGATGGTCTACCTCGCCCTGTCGTACGACCACCGCATCATCGACGGCGCCGACGCCGCGCGCTTCCTCACGGCGGTCAAGGACCGCCTCGAAGGCGGCGACTTCGAGGGCGACCTCGGCATCTAGTCGAACAGCTCCCTGAGCAGCCAACCGGCCTCGGTCCGCATCAGCAGGACCGAGGCCGGTTCGCGTTCGCCGGCGAGGTACGGCACCGTGACGAGGTGGGCGTCTCCCATCGCCGCCGACCCCGCGACGACGCCCCCGAGATCGAGGTCGTCGTCGACCGGCGACTCGGCGGCGCCGTCGCGAGCCGCCGCCATCGCCGCCAGGTCGGATGCTTCGATCGGCGAGCCCGCCTGGTCGACCCGCTCGAGGCAGCCGGCCTCGATCCGGGCGAAGCATCCCGACCGCTCCTCGAGCAGCCGCGCGGCGGCGACCGCCGCATCGAGGTCCTCCGGGGCGACCGTGGCCTCGGCACCCGCGCCTCGACCGTCCGTCGCTCCCCCGCCGGTCTCCGACGCCTCCGACGTCTCCGACGCCTCCGACGAGGCGGTCCCGGGCGCCGTCTCGAGGCCCGGCGCGGTCCCATCCCCTGCTGACTGCGTAGCGACCGACGCACCACGCTGCTCCGGTACCAGGGTCAACAGGAGCACGAGCGCCGCAGCGGCGGCGAGTCCGCCGACCATGAGCACAGCTCGCCGCGCTCGGAGGAACGCGCGGATCCGCTCGAGTGCGACCGTGACGCCCGAGTTCGCGCCGGGAGCGCCCGACGAGGCATCCCCCCGCGACGATTCGGCCGCCTCCACCGTCTCGAACGCCGGGGCGAGTCCGGGCACGAAGTCGCCGAACAGGCGGCGGATGCGACCGCCGCGCCGAGCATCGGTCTCGGCGGAGGGAGGCACCGTGCCGAGCCGGACGAAGGAGTCATCATCCCCGGCGTACGCACCATCGGCTCCCGCGGACACCTCGTCGGGTCGGCGGTCGGACCGCGCCCGAGGGGCCGGCACCACCGGCCCTGCGGAGGTCGCCGGCCCACCGGCCGGCGACGTCGTCCACGCGCCGGAGACGGGCTCCGCCGGAGCGGCCGCGAACAGGAGCCGCTCGTACTCGCCGGTGGACGGGTCGAACGGCCGCGCGTGGACGCGTCGCTCGATGGCCAGGCGAAGCGGCTCGAACGCGGCCGGCGACGACGACCCTGCCGCGACCTCCGCCACGAGCGCTCCGAGCGCGGCGTGCGTGCTCCGGAGCGGCGATCCGTCGCCATGGCCGGCGGAGGACCTCACGGGCTCGAGCGCACCGAGGCCGAGCAGGCGGGCGCGCCCGGTGCCGTCGAACCGCACGTCCGCCGGACGCAGCCCGGGGTGCGCGAGTCCGTGGACGGCCAGGTCGCCGACGGCCACGACGATCGGGGCGAGGGCCGTGACCGCTTCGCCGACGCCGAGCCGCCGGGCCTGCAGCACCGCGGCGAGGCTCGGGCCCGCGATGCGCTCGACCACGAGGCAGACCCGTCCGTCCCCGAGGGTCGCGAGGTCGAGGAGGCTCGGGAGCGCGGCGATCCCTGCCGACATCGCCTCGGCCTCGACCGTGATCGCCGCGCCGTCGACCGGCTCCCCGTACAGGCGCAGCACGACCAGTGCCGGAGGCGCGCCCGAGGCGGCGGCCGCGAGGTAGAGCTCGGCGCGCTCGCCTTGCGCGATCTGCCGGAGGATCCGGTAGCCCGCGATCCGCTGCTCTCCGGCGGTCGCGGCGTGCGGCGCGGGGGGCGCCCACGGGGCCACGACGGGTGCCGACGACACGGACGCGGGTGCCGGGTGCGCCGGAGGCGCGACCGTCGACCTCGCACGACGGGGATTCGGACGATTCGGCATCCCCCGATGCTGTCCGAGGGCACCCGCCGGTTCCGGCGCCATCGGCCCGCCTGCCGGCCGATGAGCCGCACGCCCGTCCTGTGGAGGAGAGCACCTAGACTCGGACCCATGCTCGACTACGTCGACGCGGGGCTAAGCGCCAACTCCGTGCCGTATCTCGAGGGACTCTCCCTCCAGCGCGCCATCCATCAGGCGGTCCTGTCCGGGCAGCGGCCCGACACCGTCATCCTCCTCCAGCACGAGTCCGTCTACACGGCGGGCAAGCGGACCGCACCCGACGAACGTCCGGTCGACGGCACGCCCGTCATCGACGTCGATCGAGGCGGGAAGATCACCTGGCACGGTCCGGGCCAGCTCGTCGGGTACCCGATCGTCCGGCTCCCCGAGCCGATCGACGTCGTCGACTACGTCCGTCGGCTCGAGGGAGCCCTCATCGCCGTGCTCGAGGAGTTCGGCATCGAGGGCCGCCGGGTCGAGGGCCGCTCGGGCGTCTGGATCCGCACCGGCGACGGCCCGTTCGCGAAGGACGAGAAGATCGCCGCGATCGGCATCCGCGTCGAGGGCGGCGTCACCCTGCACGGGTTCGCCCTCAACTGCTCGAACGACCTCGCCCCCTACGGTCGGATCGTCGCCTGCGGCATCCGGGACGCGGGGGTGACCACGATGTCGCGCGTCCTCGGCCGCGAGGTCGCTCCCGCCGAGGTCGCCGCCGCCGTGCGGCGCCACCTCGACACCGCGCTCGAGCGGGTCGCCGCATGAACGCGGCGGCAGACGGCCGGCGGATGCTCCGCCTCGAGGTCCGCAACGCGCAGACGCCGATCGAGCGGAAGCCCGAGTGGATCAAGACCCGCGCGAAGATGGGCCCCGAGTACCGCGCCCTGCAGTCGCTCGTGAAGGGCGAGGAGCTGCACACGGTCTGCCAGGAGGCGGGCTGCCCGAACATCTACGAGTGCTGGGAGGACCGCGAGGCGACCTTCCTCATCGGGGGCTCGCAGTGCACGCGTCGCTGCGACTTCTGCCAGATCGACACCGGCAGGCCGGCCGACTACGACGTGGACGAGCCGCGCCGCGTGGCCGAGTCGGTCGTGCGGATGCAGCTGCGCTACTCGACGGTGACCGGCGTCGCCCGCGACGACCTGCCCGACGAGGGCGCGTGGCTGTACGCCGAGACGATCCGCGAGATTCACCGCCAGTCCCCCGGCACCGGCGTCGAGATCCTCGTGCCCGACTTCTCGGGGAACCCGGCGCACCTCGCCGAGGTGTTCTCCGCGAGGCCCGAGGTCTTCGCGCACAACGTCGAGACCGTGCCCCGCATCTTCAAGCGCATCCGCCCGGCCTTCCGGTACGAGCGGTCGCTCGACGTGATCACGCAGGGGCGCGACGCGGGCCTCATCACGAAGTCGAACCTCATCCTGGGCATGGGCGAGACGCGCGAGGAGGTGTCGCAGGCCCTGCAGGACCTCCACGACGCGGGGACGGACATCATCACCATCACCCAGTACCTGCGGCCGAGCCCTCGTCACCTCCCGGTGGACAGGTGGGTCCGTCCGGAGGAGTTCGTCGAGCTGAAGGCCGAGGCCGAGGCGATCGGATTCCTCGGCGTCCTCGCCGGGCCGCTTGTCCGATCGTCCTACCGGGCTGGCCGGCTCTGGGCGCAGTCGATGCAGGCGAAGGGCCGCGCGGTGCCGCCGGAGCTCGCGCACCTGGCCGATGCGTCGGCCGGGTTCGCCCAGGCGGTCGGATGACCCGCGCCGGGGGTGCCCGCGGTCGTCGCACGACGGACCCGAGCACCCCCGGCCGCCGGTATCCTTGATGCCATGGCTCGCTCCAAGGACTCCGCGTCCTCCTCGAAGGAGCCCGGCCGCCTGAAGCAGATGTGGCAGGTCTTCCAGATGACCCGCCGCTACGACTCGACGGCGCCGTGGCTCATGCTGCTCGGCTTCCTCGCACCCATCGCGCTCGGCCTCGGCCTCGCGCTCTGGCTGAGCGAGGGCAACGGCTTCACGATCGCCCTCTGGATCATCGCCGGCGCCCTCGCCGGCCTCCTGCTCGCGATGGTCATCCTCGGCCGGCTCGCGGAGCGCGCCGCGTACGCCCAGATCGACGGGCAGCCCGGCGCGGTCGGTGCGGTGCTCCGAGGCGGCCTCCGCGGCGGATGGATCGGCAACGAGATGCCGATCGCCGTCAACGGCAAGACCCAGGACGCGGTGTACCGCGCCGTCGGTCGCGGCGGCATCGCCCTGATCGGCGAGGGCCCGTCGTCGCGGACCACGCGGATGCTCGAGGACGAGCAGCGCAAGGTCGCCCGCATCCTGCCGAACGTCCCCATCACGCTGATCACGGTCGGCCACGGCGACGGCGAGGTTCCGCTCCGCAAGATCCCCGCCGCGCTCCGCAAGGCGAAGAAGTCGCTCACGAAGCCCGAGGTGCTCGCGGTCTCGAACCGGCTCAACTCGCTGCAGACGTCGCTGCCGATCCCGAAGGGCATCGACCCGATGAAGGTCCGGTCCCAGCGCGGTCGCATGCGCTAGTCGCATCCCGGCACCGAAGAGGGCATCCGTCGATTCCACGGATGCCCTCTTCGCGGTTCCACCGGCGGACGGCCTCGGCGGTAGATGATCGCAGCGCCGCTGGTGTCAGCGGCGGATCAGGACGGTGCCGGCGACCTTGTCGTGGAAGCCCCGCTGGTCGGAGTCCCAGACGAGCGCCGGGACGACGATGACGAGGAGGAGCGTACGGACGACCGGCCGCCAGGGGCCGACCCAGCCGCCGGCGATCGGCACGAGCTGGAGTCCGACGATCCGATGCCCGATGCTGCCGCCGATGGTCGGGATGAAAACGACCTGCATGAGGGCGAAGATGCCGAGCGTGGCGAAGGACTGCGTCGTGGTGCCGTAGGGCGCGATCAGCAGCGCGATCAGGTTCGCGAGCGCCCAGTCGATGACGATCCCGCCGATGCGCCGGCCGACGCGGCCGACCGATCGCGGCCCGTCGTCGGGGAGGCCGAGCCGCTCCCCCGGCCACCGGCTCGGGTCGAGGTCGCCGAATGTCGTGGGCTTGGCGTCTGGCACCGTTCGATTCTACGTGCGGTGGCGCGGTCGAGCGGGCCGCGTCGCTCCGCCGCGAGCCCGTCACAATCCGTCGCTCGCGTAACATCGCCGAAACATTTGCGTCACGGTAGGGAAACTGACCGTCGCTAGCCTCGATGGCGGTCGAGCAACAGCCGCCGCAGTCCCACCCCCGTCTCCCTTGGAGTGTCGCCACATGTTCAGTGATTCCTCTGAAGTCCTCAAGTTCATCAAGGAGACGGATGTCAAGTTCCTCGACATCCGCTTCACCGACCTCCCGGGCGTGCAGCAGCACTTCAACATCCCGGCGTCGACGGTGGACGAGGAGTTCTTCACCGTCGGCCAGCTCTTCGACGGCTCGTCGATCCGCGGATTCGCGAACATCCACGAGTCGGACATGCAGCTCATCCCCGACGTGACGACCGCGTACATCGACGCGTTCCGCGCCGAGCGCACGCTGATCATGGTCTTCGACATCTACAACCCGCGCAACGGCGAGATCTACGCGAAGGACCCGCGCCAGGTCGCCAAGAAGGCCGAGAAGTACCTCGCGTCGACCGGCATCGCCGACACCGCGTTCTTCGCTCCCGAGGCGGAGTTCTACATCTTCGACGACGTCCGCTACGAGGTGAAGCAGAACGCCAGCTTCTACTCCGTCGACTCCGACGAGGGCGCGTGGAACTCGGGCCGCACTGAAGAGGGCGGCAACCTCGGCAACAAGACCCCCTACAAGGGCGGCTACTTCCCGGTGTCCCCGGTCGACAAGCAGGCCGACCTGCGCGACGACATCTCGCTGAAGCTCATCGACGCGGGCCTCATCCTCGAGCGCGCGCACCACGAGGTCGGCACCGGCGGCCAGGCCGAGATCAACTACCGCTTCGACACGATGGTGCACGCGGCCGACGACATCCTGAAGTTCAAGTACATCGTCAAGAACACGGCCGAGCAGTGGGGCAAGACCGCCACGTTCATGCCGAAGCCGCTCTTCGGCGACAACGGCTCGGGCATGCACACCCACCAGTCGCTCTGGAGCGACGGCAAGCCCCTGTTCTACGACGAGGCCGGCTACGGCGGTCTCTCCGACATCGCCCGCTGGTACATCGGCGGCCTCCTCAAGCACGCTCCCGCCGTGCTCGCCTTCACGAACCCGACGGTGAACTCGTACCACCGCCTCGTGCCGGGCTTCGAGGCCCCCGTCAACCTGGTCTACTCGGCGGGCAACCGCTCGGCGGCCATCCGCATCCCGATCACGGGCACCAACCCGAAGGCCAAGCGCATCGAGTTCCGCGCCCCCGACGCCTCGGGCAACCCGTACCTCGCGTTCGCCGCGCAGCTCATGGCGGGTCTCGACGGCATCAAGAACCGCATCGAGCCGCACGAGCCGGTCGACAAGGACCTCTACGAGCTCCCCGCCGAGGAGGCCAAGACGATCCCGCAGGTGCCGGGCTCGCTCGACGCCGTGCTCGACGCGCTCGAGGCCGACCACGACTTCCTCCTCGAGGGCGGCGTGTTCACCAAGGAGCTCATCGAGACCTGGATCGACTACAAGCGCGAGAAGGAGCTCAAGCCGCTGGCCCAGCGCCCGCACCCCTTCGAGTTCGAGCTCTACTACGGCGTCTGATCGCCCGTCGCCCCCGCGACCGGAAGGGCCGCACCGCTTCGGCGGTGCGGCCCTTCCGCGTTTCCGGGCGGAGTTCGTCGACGGTGCGCTCCTGCGGATCGCCCCGTCGAGCATGCCGGATCGGCGGGCCGGGCCGGGCCCGAGGCGAGTCCGGTGCGCCTCAGGCGCCGGTCGCGGGATCGCGCCGGGTCGGCCCCTCGACCACTCCGTAGAACCCGCGATCGAACACCGCGCGAGCGCGCCGCGTGACGCGGAGGTAGTCGTGCTCCAGCCGGGTCGCGGAGCCCGACGGGTAGCCCATGATCCGAGCCACGCCCTCGAGTTGCGAGCGATCGACGGGCAGGACGTCGGTCGTCTTGTCGAGCCAGAGGGTGAGGGCCGAGCGAGCCCGCGACGCGAACACCCACGCCTCGCGGAGCGCCTGCGCATCCTCCGGAGCCACCAGCCCCGCGTCGACGCCGGCCGCGAGGGCGTCGAGCGTCGACGGGGTGCGCAGCGACGGGACATCCGCCGCGTGTTGCAACTGGATGAGCTGGATGAACCACTCCACGTCGCTGAGCGACCCGCGCCCGAGCTTCAGGTGCCGGGTCGGATCGGCGCCCTGCGGGAGCCGTTCGTTCTCGACGCGCGCCTTGATGCGCTTGACCTCCCGCACGTCGCGGTCGGAGATCGACTCGGGGTAGCGCACCCCGTCGGCCAGGGCGAGGAAGTCGGCGCGCAGCGCCGCGTCACCCGCGACGTCGCGCGCCCGGAGCAGCGCCTGCGCCTCCCAGGTCAGCGACCAGCGGTCGTAGTACGCCCGGTACGCGTCGAGCGAGCGGGCGACGACGCCGTTGCGGCCCTCCGGGCGCAGGTTCGCGTCGAGCTCGAAGGGCAGCCGCGCGTCCTCGCTGAGCCGGACGAGCTCCGAGACGATCCGCAGCGCCGTGCTGTGCGCGGCGTCGGGCTCCGCGCCAGCGGGTCGGTAGACGTAGATCACGTCCGCGTCGGAGCTGATGCCGAGCTCACGGCCGCCGAACCGGCCCATGCCGATCACGGCGAACTCGATCCCGTCGGGCGTGCCGCCGCGGATCGCGCGGACGAGCGAGACGAGGTGGGTCTCGGTCACGTCGCTCAGCCCCCGGCCCAGCTCCTCGACCGTGCAGACGTCGAGGATCGCCGAGAGCGCCAGGCGCAGCACCTCGCGACGGCGGATGGCCCGGAGCACCTTCGCGGCGTGGTCAGCCTCCACGTGCCGCGCCAGGACGGCGGATGCCTCCTCCTGGAGTGCCTCCAGCGGTCGTGGTCGCAGCTCCGACACCTCCTCGAGCCAGGCGACCGCCTCGGGGATGCGCTCGAGGAGCTGCCCGGCGAAGCGCGAGCCCGACAGCACCCGCGTGAGCCGCATGGCCGCCTCCGAGGAGTCGCGGAGCAACCGGAGGTACCAGTGCGTGGTGCCGAGCGTCTCGCTCAGCCGCCGGAAGGCGAGCAGTCCGTAGTCGGGGTCGGCTCCCTCGGCGAACCACGAGATGAGCACCGGCAGCAGGTGCCGCTGGATCGTCGCGCGGCGGGACACGCCGGAGGTCAGCGCCGCGATGTGCGAGAGCGCGCCGCGGGGATCGCGGAACCCGATCGCCGCGAGGCGCGCCGCCGCCTGCTCGCTCGTGAGCTCGGGACCCTCGTCGCGGAGCGCAGCCACGGCCGACAGCAGCGGCCGGTAGAACAGTCGTTCGTGGAGCCCGCGAACCCGCTGGCGGGTCGCCTGCCACACCGCGTCGAGCTCCTCCGCGGTGCGCGCGACGCCCGAGGCGCGTGCGAGGGCCCGGGTCGCTGCCGCGTCGACGGGCATGAGGTGGGTGCGCCGCAGCCGCGACAACTGCAGCCGGTGCTCGAGCACGCGCAGCAGCCGGTAGTCGCGGGAGAACTCGGATGCCTCGTCGCGGCCGACGTATCCGTGCTCGGCGAGGGCCGCCAGCGCTGGCAGCGTCCCCCGCTGGCGGATCGCCGGATCGGACGCACCGTGCACCAGTTGCAGCAGCTGTACCGTGAACTCGATGTCGCGCAGGCCTCCGGGGCCGAGCTTCAACTGCCGGTCGACCTCGGCGGCGGGGATGTGCTCGGTGACGCGCTCCCGCATGCGCTGCACGGAGTCGACGAAGCCCTCGCGCGACGAACTCGCCCAGACCATCGGCGCGACGATCGCGAGGTACGCATCGCCGAGGTCGCGGTCGCCCGCCATCGGCCGGGCCTTGAGCAGCGCCTGGAACTCCCAGCTCTTCGCCCACCGCTCGTAGTACTGGCGGTGCGAGTCGAGGGTGCGCACGAGCGCGCCGTCCTTGCCCTCCGGGCGGAGGTTCGGGTCGACCTCCCAGAGCGGGGGCTCGATGCCGGGCTCGCCGATGATCCGCATGGTGAGCATGGCCAGCCGGGTCGCGATCTCCAGGGCGCGCGGCGTCGAGACGACCTCCTCGTCGGCCGATTCGCCGACGAAGATCACGTCGACGTCGCTGACGTAGTTCAGCTCCTCGGCGCCAGCCTTGCCCATGCCGATCACCGCGAGGCGGGTCGCCGCCACCTCGGCTGTGGGAAATCGGCCGGGGGCGGCCGGCTCCCCCGGCTCGCGCGAGATCGCGCTCCTCGCGACCTCGATCGCGACGTCGAGCGCGGCGCCCGCGAGGTCGGCGAGGCCGTGGGCGACCGTGTCGACCGCTTCGATCGCGCTCGGCCGACCGAGGTCCCAGACGGCGACCTCGGCGAGGAGCCGACGGTAGCGCACGCGCAGGGCGCGCGCCGCGGCATCCGTCGATGCGCCGACGGGGCCCGAGGCGACGATCGCCTGGCGCAGCACGACGGTCGCCGCGCGCTGGTCGGGTGGCGGCATCGGCTCGCCGCGCAGGACGACGAGCTCGTCGGGGACTCGGGTCAGGAACTCGGCGAGGCCGCGGGATGCCCCGACCAGTCGCGCCAGCCGCTCGGCGGAGGCCGGGTCGGCGAGCACCGGGCCGAGGCCGTCGGGCGCCCGATCGTGCAGGCGCTGGACGGCGTCGATCGCCTCGTCGGGGTCGGCGGCATGCGCCAGGGCCTCGAGGAGGCACGATTCGTCGAGCCCCGCATCCTCGGCCAGGGCGCCGAGCAGGCCGGCTGCGCGGTCGAGGTCGGTGAACCCGGCCCGCGCGAGCGCACCGAGGGTGGGGGCCTGGCGCGTCATCCGATCGGTCTCGTCAGAGGATCTCGAGGTTGCGCTGCAGCTCGAACGGCGTGACCTGTGCCCGGTAGTCGCGCCACTCCGACCGCTTGTTCGCGAGCACGTAGCTGTACACCTGCTCGCCGAGCGTCTCGGCGACCAGCTCCGACCCCTCCATGGCCTCGATCGCGTGATCCAGGCTCGCCGGAAGCGGGTCGTAGCCCAGGGCGCGCCGCTCGCTGTCGCTCAGCGTCCACACGTTGTCCTCCGCCTCGGGCGGGAGGTCGTAGCCCTCCTCGATGCCCTTCAGGCCGGCCGCGAGCAGCAGCGAGAACGCGAGGTACGGGTTCGCGGCGGAGTCGATCGCGCGGTACTCGACCCGCGCGCTCTGGCCCTTGCCGGGCTTGTAGAGCGGCACGCGCACGAGCGCCGAGCGGTTGTTGTGCCCCCAGCACACGAAGCTGGGCGCCTCGCCGCCGCCCCAGAGGCGCTTGTAGGAGTTCACGAACTGGTTCGTCACCGCCGAGATCTCGCCGGCGTGCCGGAGCAGGCCGGCGATGAACTGCCGTCCGATCTTCGAGAGCTGGTACTGGGCACCGGCCTCGTAGAACGCGTTCTGGTCGCCCTCGAAGAGCGAGAGGTGGGTGTGCATGCCGCTGCCCGGGAACTCGGAGAACGGCTTCGGCATGAACGTCGCGTAGACGCCCTGCTCGATCGCCACCTCCTTCACCACGGTGCGGAAGGTCATGATGTTGTCGGCCGTCGCCAGCGCGTCGGCGTAGCGCAGGTCGATCTCGTTCTGGCCGGGGCCGGCCTCGTGGTGGCTGAACTCCACCGAGATGCCGAGGTCTTCCAGCATCCGCACCGAGCGGCGGCGGAAGTCGTGCGCTGTGCCGCCGGGCACATTGTCGAAGTACCCGGCCGAATCCACGGGAACCGGACCCTCCTCGCCGTACTTCGACGACTTGAGCAGGTAGAACTCGATCTCGGGGTGCGTGTAGAACGTGAAGCCCCGATCGGCCGCGAGGGCGAGCGTGCGCTTGAGCACGTTGCGCGGGTCGGCGACCGCCGGCTCGCCGTCGGGCGTGGTGATGTCGCAGAACATGCGGGCCGTCGGGTCGACGTCGCCGCGCCACGGGAGGGTCTGGAACGTCGCCGGGTCGGGGAACGCGAGCAGGTCGGACTCGAAGGTCCGGCTGAGGCCCTCGATCGCCGAGCCGTCGAACCCGATGCCCTCGGCGAACGCACCCTCGACCTCCGCCGGCGCGATCGCGACCGACTTCAGGGTGCCCACCACGTCGGTGAACCAGAGCCTGACGAACTTGACCCCCCGCTCCTCGATGGTTCGAAGAACGAAGTCGCGCTGCTTGTCCATTCCCACCCTTCCTCGCTCCTCACAGCGTAGTGGTTCGGCCCCGCCCCATCGGGCCGTCGGCCGAGGTGCCATGTGGAAGACTGACCCCATGCCAGACGAGACGACGCCGTCCTCCGCGAACGCGGCCGAGCCGAGCGGCGAGGAGCGTCCCTACGGGGGCGCTGCGGCGTCCGCGGGCCCGAAGCGGGTGCGCACCCGGCACTTCCAGAACGCGAAGCGCGACGGCATCAAGATCACCGGCCTGACCAGCTACGACCAGCTCACGGCGCAGATCTTCGACCGAGCGGGCGTGGACTTCCTCCTCGTCGGCGACTCGGCCGGCAACAACGTGCTCGGCTACGACACGACGCTGCCGGTGACCGTCGACGAGCTCATCCCGTTGACCCGTGCGGTCGCGAGGGCCGTCACCCGGGCGTTCGTCATCGCCGACATGCCGTTCGGCTCCTACGAGAACGGCCCGGAGGACGCGCTGCACACCGCGGTGCGGTTCATGAAGGAGACCGGAGCGCACGCGGTGAAGCTCGAGGGCGGCGAACGCAGCCACAAGCAGATCCACCGGATCGTGCAGGCCGGCATCCCGGTGATGGCGCACATCGGCTTCACGCCGCAGAGCGAGCACGGTCTCGGCGGTCACCTGATCCAGGGCCGCGGCGACGCGGTCGAGCAGCTCCTCGCCGACGCCCGCGCGGTTCAGGCCGCCGGGGCGTTCGCGGTGGTGCTCGAGATGGTGCCCGCAGAGGCGGCACGGCGCGTCACGGAGGAGCTCGCCATCCCGACGATCTCGGTCGGCGCGGGCCCGCACTGCGACGGCCAGCTGCTCGTCTGGACCGACTGGGCCGGGCTCACGCCCGGGCGCATCCCCAAGTTCGTCAAGCAGTACGCCGACCTCGCCGGCATCCTGTCCGACGCGGCCCACCGCTGGCAGACCGACGTCGCGAACGGAAGCTACCCGGGGCCCGAGCACTCCTACGAGTGATCGGAGCCGCCGGAGCCCACCACCCTGCGCCCCACGCTCGGGCTCACTGCTCGGCGGCGTCGTCCTCGGCCCACTTGGCGCTGTTCTCGCGCAGCTTCTCGAGCGCGTGCTCGGCCTCGGCGCGCGTCGCGAACGGGCCGACGCGATCCACCGACGGCGACTGGAAGCCGTGCTCGACCTCGCCGGTGCGCATGTTGTACCAGTAGGCGTGTTCGATGTCCTCGCTCATGGGCCGATCCTATTCCGCGCCCCTCCCGCCCGGGC
This sequence comes from Agromyces sp. MMS24-K17, assembly GCF_043950245.1. Lineage (GTDB taxonomy): Bacteria > Actinomycetota > Actinomycetes > Actinomycetales > Microbacteriaceae > Agromyces. The sequence continues at coordinate 3,019,021 of NZ_CP171640.1, forward strand.
CGAGCGACGACCCCGCGTCCCGGATCCCCGCCGGGTGCGGGGGTAGGCTGGCGGCATGACCACTGGGCATGCGATCGGCATCGACATCGGCGGCACAGGGATCAAGGGGGCGGTGGTGGACCTCGAGGCGGGCACGCTCGTCTCGGATCGCATCAAGATCGCCACGCCCGACGGCGGCAAGCCCGACGACATCCTCGAGACGACGCGCGAGCTGCTCGACCGCATCGACGGCGTCGCCGAGGGCAAGCTTCCCGTGGGCGTCTGCTTCCCCGCGATCGTCAAGCAGGGGCGCACGCTGTCGGCCGCGAACGTGTCGAAGAAGTGGATCGGCCTGCCCGCCGAGGAGCTCTTCGAGGAGGCGCTCGAGCGGGACATCCACTTCGTCAACGACGCGGATGCCGCCGGCTACGCCGAGATCCGCTTCGGCGCGGCCGCCGGCCAGGACGGGCTCGTGATCCTGACGACGCTCGGCACCGGCATCGGCTCCGCGCTCATCCACGACGGCGTGCTCATCCCGAACTCCGAGCTCGGCCACCTCGAGATCGACGGGTTCGACGCGGAGAGCCGCGCGGCGTACTCGGCCATGGAGCGGGAGGACCTCTCCTGGAAGGAGTGGGCCGAGCGGCTCCAGCGCTACTACTCGCACGTCGAGTTCCTGTTCTCGCCCGACCTGTTCGTGGTCGGCGGGGGCGTCTCGAAGCACTGGGACCAGTTCGCGCCGATGCTCGACCTGCGCACGCCCATCGTGCCGGCGCAGCACCGGAACAACGCCGGCATCCTCGGCGCCGCGGCCCTCGCGGTGCGGTAGCCGGGCCCCACTGGGGCGACCCGGGCGGAGGCGAGCGGGCCGGCTGATACGCCGGGTTCTGTTCACCGGGCGCTTGCGCGACACCGGCTGGACGGCCATCTCTCTCGGAGACACGTTGCCGTGCCCCTCCAGCGGCCTACCCGGGAACGGGACGGGCAGCCCCATCGTTCCCTGTCTGGCCTTGCTCCGGACGAGGTTTACCGAGCCGACCGCGTCACCGCGGCCGCTGGTGGGCTCTTACCCCACCGTTTCACCCTTACCGCGGGCCGGAGCCCGTGGCGGTCTGCTTTCTGTGGCACTGTCTCGCGGGTTGCCCCGGGTGGGTGTTACCCACCGTCCTGCCCTGCGGAGCCCGGACGTTCCTCGGCATCCGATCGCTCGGATGACGCGGCCGTCTTGCCGACCCGCTCGCCCGTCCAGCCTACCGTGCGGCCGGGCGACGGACCGGCCCGTGCGTCAGATGCCCGACTCGTCGGTGCGGACGAGGATGCGGTCGCACTCGGGGCACTGCACCACGTCGAAGGCCGAGGCCTTCCGCACCGCCTCGAGGTCGGAGCCCGTGAGCGTGATCGTGCAGCCGCCGCAGGTCCGCTGGCGCAGCAGCGCCGCGCCGATGCCGCCGCCGCGCACCCGACGCACCTCGTAGAAGGCGAGCAGGTCGGCCGGGATGGTCTCGGCGATCGTCGACCGGTCGCGCTCGGCCTGGTCGCGCTCGGTCGCGAGCCCGGCAGCCGACTCGTCGCGCTCGGCCTCCAGCCGCGAGCGCTCGGTGACCAGGCCCTCGCGTTCGGCGTCGAGCGCTGCGACCGCGCCCTCGGCCTCGTCGACCTTCTCCATGACGGCGAGCTCCTGGTCCTCCAGGTCGCTCCGGCGACGGGCGAGCGAGGCGAGCTCCGCCTCGAGCGCCGTGACGTCCTTCACCGACGACGTGTGCGTCAGCCGCTCGCTGTCGCGGGCGATGCGGGCCTCGACGAGCGAGACATCCGATTCCAGGCGCGACAGCTCGGTGCGCACGTCCTCGAGGCTGCCGACCGCCTCCGCACGGGAACGACGCAGCGCGTCGTCGCGCGTGGCGAGCTCGGCCAGCGGCGCCGCCTGCGGCAGGGAGCCGAGCCGATGCGCGAGCTGCGCGAGCCGGGTGTCGACGGACTGGAGGCGGAGCAGCTCCTGCTGCTCGGCGGGGGTGGCGTTCACGCGGGGCTCCTCGTGGGACGGGTCGGACGGATGATCATTGCACGACCTGGAAGTCCCAGGGGTCGGTGCGGAGGTCGCTCACGACGACCTCGAGGTCGGGATGCGCCGCCCGCAGCTCCTCGGCGGCGCGATCGAGCCAGAGCCATTCGCTCGCCCAGTGCGACACGTCGAGGAGCGCCGGTCCGCCGCCGAGCACGGACTGCTCGCGCGCCTCGGACGCCGGATGGTGCCGGAGGTCGCTCGTGATGTAGACGTCGGCGGCGCGCACGCGCGGATCGGCCAGCAGCGAGTCGCCCGCTCCCCCGCACAGCGCGACGGTCTCGACGGGGAGGTCGAACGGGCCCGCGGCACGGACGCCGGTCGCGGTGGGCGGCAGGACCTCGGCGAGGAGGCGCGCGAGCCGGCCGAGCCTCGTGGGCTCGGGCAGCCGCCCGACGCGGCCGAGGCCGTGCACGCCGTCGGCGGACGGGACGATCGGCTCGACATCGACGAGGCCGAGGCGTTCGGCGAGCACGGCGCTGGTACCGCTGCCGACGACGTCGGCGTTGGTGTGAGCGGCGACGAGGCCGCAGCGGGCGCGGATGAGCCGGGCGAGCAGCGCTCCCTTGTAGCGGTCCTCGGCGACGCTGGTGACGCCGCGCAGCAGCAGCGGGTGGTGCGCGATGAGCAGCTGCGCGCCGGAGTCGACGGCCTCGTCGACGGTCGCCGCGACGGCGTCGACCGCCAACAGCACCCGCTCGACCGGATCGGCCGGGTCACCGGCGACCAGCCCCGGAGCGTCCCACGGCTCGGCGCCCGCGAGCGGCCAGAGTCGCTCGATCGTCTCCAGGAGGTCGGCGAGTCGGAGGGTCACCCGTCCAGCCTACCGGCGGGGCATCCGTCGACCGCAGCCCGCCCGGCCTTCCGCAGCGGGACGCGGGAATCGGGTGGTGGGCCCTGCCGGGCTCGAACCGACGACATCCACGGTGTAAACGTGGCGCTCTACCAACTGAGCTAAAGGCCCCTGCGCCGCCCGAGCGGCGAGTCCATGCTAGCGGGACGCGACCGCGGCGATCGCGTCCCGGTACGCCTCGATCGGCCTGGCCTCGCCCGGGCCGACCGCGAAGGAGGCCGCGATCCGGCCGTCGGCGCCGATCACGAACGTGGCGCGCGTCGCGTAGCCGCGCTCCGGCAGGAACGCGCCGTAGGCCTGCGCCGTCGCGCCGTGCGGCCAGAAGTCGCTGAGCAGCGGGAATCCGTACGACTGCTCCTCCGCCCAGGCACGCAGCGCGTACTTCGAATCGACCGACACGCCGACGAGCTGCACGCCCGCCTCCTCGAACAGGTCGAGCCGGTCGCGGAGCTCGCACAGCTCGCCCTGGCACCCCCGGGAGAACGCGAGCGGGAAGAACACGAGCGCGACGGGGCCCCGCTCGAGGAAGTCGCCGAGCCGCGCCGGCGCGCCGAACTGGTCGACGAGATCGAAGCCGGGAGCCGCGGTGCCGGGCGCGAGGATCATGCGGAGACCTCCGTGGAAGGGTGACGGTGGGCGGCCGCAAGCCTACCGACGCGGACCGGCGCGATTCATGCGGGCGTAGAATCACTAGGATGGCGTCGATGCCCCGGACCCATCCGTCCGCGCGCGCTCATGCCGTTTTGTGCAGACACCCCTGCTGACAGAGAGAGGTCGAGTGTGACTGTCAACGACCAGGACCCCTATTCGGTCGTTTCCATGGATTCGGATCCCGAGGAGACGAACGAGTGGGGTGAGTCCCTCGACGGACTCGTCTCCGCGAAGGGACACGAGCGCGGCCGCGAGGTCATGCTCAGCCTGCTGAAGCGTTCGAAGGAGCTCCACCTCGGCGTGCCGATGGTGCCGACGACGGACTACCTCAACACGATCGCGCCTGAGAACGAGCCCGAGTTCCCCGGTGACGAGGACCTCGAGCGGCGCTACCGCGCCTGGCTGCGCTGGAATGCCGCGATCCTCGTGCACCGCGCGCAGCGCCCGGGCATCGCGGTCGGCGGCCACATCTCGACGTACGCCGGTGCGGCCTCGCTGTACGAGGTCGGCCTGAACCACTTCTTCCGTGGACACGACCACCCGTCGGGCGGCGACCAGGTCTTCTTCCAGGGCCACGCCTCCCCCGGCATGTACGCCCGCGCCTTCCTCGAGGGCCGGCTCGGCGCCGAGCAGCTCGACGGATTCCGCCAGGAGAAGTCGCACGCGCCCAACGGCCTCTCGTCGTACCCGCACCCGCGGCTCATGCCCGACTTCTGGCAGTTCCCAACGGTGTCGATGGGCCTCGGCCCGATCAACGCGATCTACCAGGCGCAGCTCAACAAGTACCTGACCAACCGCGGCATCAAGGATGCGTCGGAGCAGCAGGTGTGGGCGTTCCTCGGCGACGGCGAGATGGACGAGGTCGAGAGCCGCGGCGCGCTGCAGCTCGCCGCGAACGACGGCCTCGACAACCTCAACTTCGTGATCAACTGCAACCTGCAGCGCCTCGACGGCCCGGTGCGCGGCAACGGCAAGATCATCCAGGAGCTCGAGAGCTTCTTCCGCGGTGCCGGCTGGAACGTCATCAAGGTCGTCTGGGGCCGCGAGTGGGACGACCTGCTCGCCCGCGACCACAACGGTGCCCTGCGCAACCTGATGAACATCACGCCCGACGGCGACTACCAGACGTACAAGACCGAGTCCGGTGCGTACGTCCGCGAGAACTTCTTCGGCCGCGACCCGCGGGCGCTCGAGCTCGTCTCGCACCTCAGCGACGACGAGGTCTGGGGCCTCAAGCGCGGCGGCCACGACTACCGCAAGATCTACGCGGCCTTCAAGGCGGCCACCGAGCACAAGGGCCAGCCGACCGTCATCCTGGCGAAGACCATCAAGGGCTACGGCCTGGGCAAGGCCTTCGAGGGTCGCAACGCGACCCACCAGATGAAGAAGATGACGCTGGACAACCTCAAGACGTTCCGCGACGAGATGCGCATCCCGATCTCCGACGCGCAGCTCGAGGAGAACCCGTACCTGCCGCCGTACTACCACCCCGGCCAGGACGACGAGGCGATCCAGTACCTGCAGGAGCGCCGTCGCACCCTCGGCGGATACGTCCCCGAGCGTCGCTCGACGCACGTCCCGGTCTCGGTCCCCGACGAGTCGGCCTACGCCATCGCGAAGAAGGGCTTCGGCACGCAGGAGATCGCCACGACGATGGCGTTCGTCCGGCTCCTCAAGGACCTCATGCGGTCGAAGGACTTCGGCCACCGCATCGTGCCGATCATCCCCGACGAGGCGCGCACCTTCGGCATGGACGCGTTCTTCCCGAACGCGAAGATCTACAACCCGAACGGCCAGCACTACACGTCGGTCGACCGGGAGCTGCTCCTCGCCTACAAGGAGAGCCCCCAGGGCCAGCTGGTGCACGTCGGCATCAACGAGGCGGGCGCGTTCGCCGCGTTCACCGCGATCGGCACGTCGTACGCCACGCAGGCCGAACCGCTCATCCCGATCTACGTCTTCTACTCGATGTTCGGGTTCCAGCGCACGGGCGACGCGATGTGGGCCGCGGGCGACCAGATGGCCCGCGGGTTCATCATCGGCGCGACCGCGGGCCGCACCACGCTCACCGGCGAGGGCCTGCAGCACGCGGACGGCCACTCGCACCTGCTCGCCGCGACGAACCCGGCGGTCGTCTCCTACGACCCCGCGTACGGCTACGAGATCGGCCACCTCGTGCGGTCCGGCCTCGACCGGATGTACGGCGGGTCGCACCCCGACCCGAACGTCATGTACTACCTCACGGTGTACAACGAGCCGCTCGTGCAGCCCGCCGAGCCGGAGGGCGTCGACGTCGAGGGCATCGTCAAGGGCATCCACCGCATCTCCGAGTCGAACGTGCAGGGCCCGAAGGCGCAGCTGCTCGCATCGGGCGTCGCCGTGCCGTGGATCCTCGAGGCGCAGCAGCTGCTCGCCGAGGACTGGGGCGTGTCGGCCGACGTGTGGTCGGTCACCAGCTGGACCGAGCTCGCCCGCGACGGCCAGGCGGCCGAGGAGCACAACTTCCTCCACCCGGAGGAGGCGCCGCAGGTCGCGTACCTCACGCAGAAGCTCCAGGGTGCCGCCGGTCCGTTCGTCGCCGTGTCCGACTACATGAAGGCGGTCCAGGAGCAGATCCGCGCCTACGTGCCCGGCCGCTACGTCACGCTCGGCGCCGACGGGTTCGGCTTCTCCGACACCCGCCCGGCCGCACGTCGCTTCTTCAAGATCGACGGCCCCTCGGTCGTGGTCCGCACCCTGCAGGCGCTCGCCGAGCGCGGCGAGGTCGACCCGTCGCTGGCGGTGCAGGCGATCGAGAAGTACCGCCTCCACGACGTCAACTCCGGCACCACCGGGACGGCCGGCGGCGAGTCCTGACGGGCGGAACGGTGGCTCCGAAGGCGAGGACGAAGGCGGAGACGCTCGCGTGGTTGCGGACCATCGCGGGCGAGCTCGCCACGCGCACGCTGAAGCGGCTCGAGGACCAGCTCCCCTGGTACAGCGACATGCCGCCGAGCCGCCGTTCCTCCGTCGGGCTCGTCGCCCAGGCGGGCATCACGAGCTTCATCTCGTGGTTCGACGACCCGCGGTCGACGCCGTGGATCGCGGCCGACGTGTTCGGGGCGGCTCCGCGGGAGCTGCTCCGTTCGGTGAGCCTGCAGCAGACGCTGCAGCTCATCCGGGTCACCGTCGAGGTCGTCGAGGAGCGCGTCAAGGACGCCGGTGAACCGCTGCGCGAGGCGATCCTCCTGTACTCCAGGGAGATCGCCTTCGCGGCGGCCGACGTCTACGCACGCGCCGCCGAGGCGCGCGGCCTGTGGGATGCGCGTCTCGAGGCGCTCGTCGTCGACTCGATCCTGTCGGGCGAGCAGGACGAGGAGCTGCCGAGCCGGATCGCCGCCCTCGGCTGGCACGGCCACGGCGAGGTCGCGGTGCTCGTGGGCACCGCCCCCAAGCAGTTCGACGTGGACCAGGTCCGCCGCGCGGCCCGGCACATGCACGCCGACGTCCTCGTCGGCGTGCAGGGCAGCCGGCTGGTCGTGGTCATCGGGCGCTCCGACCCGCAGTCGCGCGAGCTCGAGGAGCCGGTCGGCACCGCCCCGGCCCTGACCTTCATGGAGATCGCCACCCAGCTCGAGCCGTACTTCGGCTCCGGCCACCTGGTGCTCGGGCACGCGGTGCAGAACCTCGTGGACGCGTCGAAGAGCGCCCGCGCGGCGCTGGCCGGCTTCGCGGTCGCGCGGTCCTGGCGGAACGCGCCGCGTCCGGTGCACGCCGACGACCTCCTCCCCGAACGCGCCCTCGCCGGCGACGTCCTGGCGAAGGCCACGCTGGTGCACCGCATCTACCGCCCGCTGCAGGCCCACTCGACCGAGCTGCTCACCACGCTGTGGAGCTACCTCGACAACGGCAGGTCGCTCGAGGCCACGGCCCGCGAGCTCTTCGTGCACCCGAACACGGTGCGGTACCGCCTGAAGCGGGTGTCCGAGGTCATCGGCTGGGACGCGACCGGCGCCCGCGAGTCGCTCATCCTGCAGACCGCGCTGATCGTCGGCTCGATGACCGACCACGAGGCGGGCAGCCGACGCCGGCCGCAGAGTTGACGCGGGCTCACCTCCTTGTGCGACTCGAACAACCACCCTCGGAATAGCTTGTCGCGAGTTCACACAGCTGGTGCGATGACGATTGGCAGACTGGGAGTGTGATCGTCGTCGTCTGCCCTGGACAGGGCTCCCAGACCCCCGGCTTCCTCGCCCCCTGGCTCGCCGAGCCCGCCTTCGCATCTCGGCTCGACGCGCTGTCCGAGGCATCCGGGATCGACCTCGCCGAGCACGGCACCGTCAGTGACGCCGACACGATCCGCGACACCGCGATCGCCCAGCCGCTGATCGTCGCGGCCGGCATCCTCTCGTTCGGCGCGCTCGCCGACGGCGACCGCCGCGCCCGCCTCGGCGGCGTCGCCGGCCACTCGGTCGGCGAGCTCACCGCCGCGGCCGCCACCGGCATCCTCAGCGACCTCGACGCGGTGCGCCTCGTCGCCGAGCGGGGCCGGGCCATGGCGGATGCCGCGGCCGAGGTCGCGACCGGCATGAGCGCCGTCCTCGGCGCCGACGAGGACGCCCTCGTGGCCCGCCTCGACGAACTCGGCCTCGAACCGGCGAACTTCAACGGCGGCGGCCAGGTCGTCGTCGCCGGCGCGATCGACGCCCTCGAGGCGCTCAAGGCCGAGCCCCCGGCCGGCGCCCGCGTCATCCCGTTGCAGGTCGCCGGCGCGTTCCACACGCGCTACATGGCACCGGCGGTCGAACGCCTCGCGGCGTTCGCGGCGACCCTGACGCCGGCCGACCCGACGCTGCCGCTCTGGACCAACCGCGACGGCAGCGCCGTCGCCAGCGGCGCGCAGTACCTCGACCTGATCGTCGGCCAGGTGTCGTCTCCGGTGCGCTGGGACCGCTGCATGGAGGCGTTCGCCGCCGCCGGCGTGACCGGCATCATTGAGCTCGCGCCCGCCGGCGCCCTCGTCGGGCTCGCCAAGCGCGGCCTGCGCGGCGTGCGCGGCGTGCCCACCGTCGCGGTGAAGACCCCCGACGACCTGCCCGCTGCGTTCGACCTCATCGACCAGTCCGCCTGACCCGAAGGAACCGGAACACTGAGCATGACCGCACCCACGCTTCGGCAGTCGCAGGGCAGCCCGTTCACCCGCATCTACTCGATCGGCGCCGCCCGCGGCGAGTTCGCCGTGCCGAACGCCGACCTCATCGGCCCGATCGACTCCTCCGACGAGTGGATCCAGCAGCGCACCGGCATCGTCACCCGCACCCGCGCGGGCGCCGACGTGCTCGCCGTCGACCTGGCGACCGACGCGGCCCGCGAGGCGATCGAGAAGTCCGGCGTCGCCGCCGACGAGATCGACCTGGTCATCATCGCGACGATCTCCAACGTGCAGCAGACCCCGTCGATGGCGGCGGTCGTGGCCGACCGCGTCGGATCGAACCCCGCCGCCGCGTACGACATGAACGCCGCCTGCGCCGGCTACGCGTACGCCGTGACGCAGGCCGACGCCCTCATCCGCGCCGGCGCCGCCCGCTACGCGCTCGTCATCGGCGCCGAGAAGCTCTCCGACGTCGTCGACCCGGCCGACCGCTCGATCTCCTTCCTCCTCGGCGACGGGGCGGGCGCGGTCGTGATCGGTCCGAGCGAGACGCCCGGCATCTCGCAGACCATCTGGGGCTCGGACGGCTCGAAGGCCGGCGCCGTCGGCATGGACCACACGCTCGTCGAGTTCCGCGACGGCTCCGCCTCGTGGCCCACGCTCCGCCAGGAGGGCCAGACGGTCTTCCGCTGGGCGGTGTGGGACATGGCGAAGGTCGCCAAGCAGGCCCTCGAGGCCGCCGGCGTCACCGCCGACCAGCTCGCCGCGTTCATCCCGCACCAGGCGAACATGCGCATCATCGACGAGTTCGCCAAGCAGCTCGGCCTGCCCGACACGGTGGTCATCGGCCGCGACATCGCGACGACCGGCAACACGTCGGCGGCGTCCATCCCGCTCGCGACCCACCGCCTGCTCGCGGAGCACCCCGAGCTCTCCGGAGGCCTCGCCCTCCAGATCGGCTTCGGCGCCGGACTCGTGTTCGGCGCCCAAGTGGTGGTCCTCCCCTGAGGATCGCTGAACCCCAACCCATCCGCACGCGCTCCCGAGCACGTGTCGCCTAGGAGAAGGAACGCACCATGGCACTGTCCACCGAAGAAGTCCTTGCCGGCCTCGCCGAGCTCGTGAACGACGAGACGGGCATCGCGACCGACACCGTTGAGCTCGACAAGTCGTTCACCGACGACCTCGACATCGACTCGATCTCGATGATGACGATCGTCGTCAACGCCGAGGAGAAGTTCGACGTGAAGATCCCCGACGAAGAGGTCAAGAACCTCAAGACCGTCGGCGACGCCGTCACCTTCATCGTCAACGCCCAGGCGTAGTCGGCGCACCGGGGCCGGCGCGACGCCGGCCCCGTGCACCACCCCGCACGTTTCCATCCCCCTTCCGGAGTGTCCTCGAACATGACCAAGAAGATCGTCGTCACGGGTATCGGCGCGACCACGCCCATCGGCGGGACCGCGCCCGAGAGCTGGACCGCCCTCCTCGCCGGTGCATCCGGTGCGCGCTCGCTCGAGCACGAGTGGGTCGAGCAGTACCAGTTGCCGGTCACCTTCGCCGCCGAGGCGCTCGTCCGCCCCGAGACGGTGCTCGACCGGCCCGTCGCCAAGCGGCTCGACCCGTCGTCGCAGCTCGCACTGGTCGCAGCCCTCGAGGCCTGGGCCGACGCCGGCAGCCCCGAGGTCGACCCGGAGCGCCTCGGCGTCGACTTCGCGACCGGCATCGGCGGCGTCTGGACCCTGCTCGACGCGTGGGACACGCTGCGCGAGAAGGGCCCGCGTCGCGTGCTGCCGATGACCGTGCCGATGCTCATGCCGAACTCGGCCTCGGGCAACCTGTCGCTGCACTTCGGCGCCCGCGCGTTCGCGACCACGGTCGCGAGCGCCTGCGCCTCGAGCACCGAGTCCCTCGTGAACGCGTACGAGCACCTCCAGGAGGGGCTCGCCGACGTCGTGATCGCGGGCGGCACCGAGTCGGCGATCCACCCGATCACCATCGCGTCGTTCGCCTCGATGCAGGCGCTGTCGAAGCGGAACGACGACCCCGCGCACGCGTCCCGGCCGGGCAGCATCGACCGTGACGGCTTCGTCATGGGCGAAGGCGCCGCCGTGCTCATCCTCGAGACCGAGGAGCACGCGAAGGCCCGCGGCGCGAAGATCTACGCCGAGATCGTGGGCGGCGGCGTCACCGCCGACTCGTACCACATCACGGCGAACGACCCCGAGGGCCGCGGCGCGGCCCGCGCGGTGCGGCTCGCCCTCGAGGCGGCGGATGCCTCGCCCGACGACGTGACGCACATCAACGCGCACGCCACGTCGACCCCCGTCGGCGACCCGAACGAGTACCAGGCCCTGAGGGCCGTGTTCGGCGACCGGATCGACGAGATCCCCGTGTCGGCCACGAAGGCCTCCACCGGGCACCTGCTCGGCGGCACCGGCGCCCTCGAGGCGATCTTCACGGTGCTGGGCATCCAGAACCGCGTCGCGCCGCCGACGATCAACCTCACCACCCAGGACCCGGAGGTGCCGTTCCGGCTCTCCGGCGAGACGCAGGCGCTCGGCGACGGCCCCCAGCTCGCGATCTCGAACTCGTTCGGGTTCGGCGGGCACAACGCGGTCGTCGCGATCCGTTCGGTCTGACCTCGGCGGGTGGCCGAGCCATCCGACCGAGCGAAACGGCCCCGGCAGGAATGCCGGGGCCGTTTCGTGTCGCAGTCGCCGCCTCGGGTGTGCGCCGCCGGGGTTGGTCGTCCGGTCGACGCGCCGAGCGCGGCGATCCGCGGGTCAGCCCACCTGGTTGAGGCAGGCGACGGGGGCGAGGTCGCTCGCGTGGCGGAACGGCTCGAGCTCGTCGTCCCACGCCTGCCCGAGCGCGAGCCGGAGCTCGCGGTGCAGCTCGTGGGGGTCGGCGCCGGCGACCTCCATCGCATACCGGATGCGGTCCTCCGGCACGACGGTGTTGCCCGACGTGTCGGTCTGCGCGAAGAAGATGCCGAGGCCGGGCGTGTGCATCCAGCGCGCGCCGTCGGATTCCGGGGTCGGGTCCTCGCTCACCTCGAACCGCAGCTGCTCCCAGCCGCGCAGGCCCGACGCGATGCGCGCGCCGTCGCCGACGCTGCCGGTCCAGGCGAACTCGGCGCGCATCGTGCCGCGCAGCACCGGCTGCTCCGTCCAGTCGAAGCTCACGGGCATGCCGATCGCACGGCCTGCCGCCCACTCGACATGCGGGCACACCGCGCGAGGCGAGGAGTGGATGAACAGCACTCCTCGCGCGGCGCGCTCGGCCCGCGTGCGTTCTCCCGCCATCTCGTTCTCCGTTCCCGTGAGGTGCGTCTTCCCCTACGACCTCGGAACAGCGGAACGCGATGCGCGGCATGTTCGGTTGCGACGGACGAGCCGTCACGCCGATTATGCCCCGGATCAGGGCCGCCGACAAGCGAGTCTCCCGCGTGTTATCACTATGCTGAGTGAGGAGATCCACGGATGGAGGCGCCATGGCGGTCCGAGACGCCCTGCTCACGCTGCTGCTGCCGGGTCCGCGGTACGGGTTCCAGTTGCACGGCGAGCTCGCGGAGCGCACCGGGGGCCGGCGGGCCATCAACGTCGGCCAGACGTACGCGACCCTCGAACGGCTCGCGAAGCAGGACCTCGTCGAGCCCGCCGGCGCGACCGACGACGGGTTGCCGCTGCACCGGCTGACGCGCGCCGGCCGGACGGCGGCGATGGCGTGGCTCGACGGCGCCGACGCCGCCGGAGCGGATCCGTGGGACGAGACCGTCGACCGCGTGCTCCTCGCCCGGTCGCTCGAGGCGCGCGGCATCGACCCGGTCGCGATCGCCGATGCCGAGCGCGATCGCTGGACCGGCCGGGTCGCCGCAGCCGACGCGGCCGCAGGCTCGACGTCGGCCCGCGCCGATGCCGCCTCGCCGCACGACGACGGACCGGCCGTGGCCGCCGCCCTCGCCGCGGCCGCCGACCTGGCTCGCGGCCGGGCCGTCATCGGATGGCTCGACGCGATCGCCGCCGAGCCGCCCGCCCAGTGGGCGTCGAGTGCCGAGCGCCCGCGCCGCGGACGGCGGCCCGGGCGGGCGTCAGGCGACCCGGCGAACGGGAGTCCGTCCGCCGGGCCCGTTGCGCCCGTCTCCGACGCTCAGTCCCCGGCGTCGGAGTAGCGCTCCACGATCGCGAGGTCGAGGGGGAAGTCGAGCGGGAAGTCGCCGAACAGCATGCGTGCGGCCTCCGCCGCCGACTCGCGCACCGCGTCGGCGACGGCATCGGCGAGGGCCTGCGGCGCGTGCACGATGATCTCGTCGTGCAGGTAGTACACGAGGTGGGGCATCCGCTCGAACACCGGACCCGACGCACGCGCGACGGGGTCGTCCGCACCCGACGCGGCGTCCGCGCCGATGGCGGCCAACCGGACGCGCAGGCCTGCCATCCAGCAGAGCGCCCACTCGGCCGCGGTGCCCTGCACCACGAAGTTACGGGTGAACCGACCCCAGTCGCGTGCCGACGACCTCGCCCGCGACTCGTCGGCCCTGGTCGCATCGGGCTCGGCGGCTCGCGCCTGCACCGCCCGCCACTCGGCGGGCGGCAGCGGCGACGACCGGCCGAGGAAGGTGCTCACGCGCAGGCCCCGCTCCCCCGCCGCCGCGGCGCGGTCGACCAGCCCCATCGCGGTCGGGAACGCCCGCGACAGGCGCGGCACGAGCCGCCCGCTCTCCCCCGTCGTCGCGCCGTACATCGCGCCGAGCATCGCGACCTTCGCCTGCGCCCGGGTCTCGACGACGCCCGCCTCGACGATGCCGGCGTACACGTCGCGCCCGCGCGCGGCGTCGGCCATGCGCAGGTCGCGCGACATCGCCGCGAGCACCCGGGGCTCGAGCTGCGCCGCGTCGGCGACGACGAGGACCCACCCCGGATCGGCGGCCACCGCGGCGCGCACCTGCTTCGGGAGTTGCAGCGCTCCGCCGCCGGAGGTGGCCCAGCGCCCGGTCGCGGTGCCGCCCGGCACGTACTCGGGGCGGAACCGGCCGTCTCGAACCCACTCCTCGAGCCAGGTCCACCCGTTCGCGCTGAGCAGGCGCGAGAGCTTCTTGTAGGCGAGCAGCGGCTCGATCGCGGGATGCTCGTGCTCGGCGAGCTCCCAGCGGCTCGTCGACGTGACGCCGATGCCGGCCAGTCGGAGCGCGCGCAGCAGGTCGACCTGGGAGTCGAGGTTCACGGTCGGGGCGCCGAGCTCGGACCGCACCCGCACCGCGAGCTCGTCCATGCGCTCGGGCTTGAACCCCGGCGCCGGGCGCGGACCGAGGATCCGTTCGAGCACGGCCTCGTGGATCGACGCGTCCCATGGCAGGCCGGCCGCGGCCAGCTCGGCCCCGATGAGCGCACCGGCCGACTCCGCCGCCGCGAGGAGCCGCAGCGCGGCCGGGGCGGCGCTCGACGCGATCAGCCGCTCCTGGCGGTCGTGCTCGGCGACGACGTCGTCGAGACCGGCGGTGCCGCCGTGATCGGCGCCGCTCGGTGCGGGGGCGCCCGCGGCCGCAGGGTCGGCATCGGGCCCGCGGTCGGCGTCCGGTCGATCGGGCGCGGACGGCGGCGGCGAGGCATCCGCATCGGCGAACTCCTCGAAGTCGAAGAGGGCCGGGCCGGTGACCGCCGGCGCGGTCGGTCGCACCGCGAGCGGCGTCGCCGCCTCGGCCGGGCCGAGCGGCAGCCACGACGGCCGGGATGCCTCCTCTCCGGCCGTGTTCCGCGCGGCCGCCGTCGACTCGGCGTGGGCGAGCAGCGCGCCCACGAGGCGGAGGTCGTGGCAGCGCTCCACGCGCACGCCCGCCGCGAGGAGCCGTGGGTACCACTCCCGGGTGTCGACCCAGACCCACCGTGGACGCTCGTGCTCGAGGCGGCGCACCTCGGCCGGGAGGTCGTCGAGGTCGACCTCGCGCGGTGTCGGCTCGGGCCGGTCGGGATCGACGAGGCACACCCGGCGGGGGCCGGCGCCCGAGATCACGATCCGCACCACCACATCATCCCCCGGCCCGCCGACACGGCGATGTCGGCGGCTGGCGGCAGGATCGCGTCGACGGAGGAGGTCGGATGGTCGCGGTGCGGTTCGCGTGCGGGCACGGGGCGCCCGAGGGGCAGGCGGTGACGCTGCGTCGCGGATGCCCCGTCTGCATGCTCGTCCAGGAGACGCGGCGTTCGCGCAGCGAGCTGCTCGGGCGGGTGATGCCGGCCGAGCGCGCGCGCCTCGCCGCCGAGACGAAGGTGGGCGCCACCTACGACTGGCGTTGCAGCCGCGGCCACGACCGCTACACCGCGACCGTGCTGGAGGTGCTCACGGGGTCGGGCTGCGCCAAGTGCCGCGCCGCGGCGACCGCGCCGGCCGCCCGCCCCGAGGCCGGCGTCCCGTTCCTGAAGCCCGGCCTGCGCGTCGGCACCTCTGCCACCGAGCACCGGCTCAAGGCCATGCTGGGCGCGCGGATCCGGCTCAACCACCGGGTGAACGCGATCCACATCGCCGGGCTCTTCCACGGCCGGCGCGAGGTCTGGCCCGACATCATCGTCCCGCCGCTGCGGATCGTCGTCGAGTACGACGACCCGGGCCGGACGAAGCTGGCCCACCGCGGACTCTCCGAGGCATCCGACCTCGAGAAGGACGACCTGCTGCGCGACGTCGGGTGGGAGGTCATCCGCATCCGCGCTGCGGGGCTCGGGCCGATCGGCCCGCATCACGTCGTGTGCGCACGACTCACCGAATCGGTGGCCGACGAGGTGGTCGCGATCATGCGGACGATCCGCGGCGGTCCGGCCGTCGACGCGATCGCGATCGACGGCCGGAGCCGCGTGGGCGAGGTCAGTGCCGGCTGACCGCCGTGACGTCCGCCGGAAGCCGCCGACGTCGGTTGCGGGTCCATGCCAGGGCGGCGCCGCCGAGCACCAGCATGATCGCCGCGAACGCGAACGGTGCGCCGGCATCGAAGCCGGATGCCGCGAGCGAGTCGGGCCCGTCGGCGGTGTTCTGCAGCTCGATCGACACGATCTCCCCGGCACCGACGGTGATCGTGGGATCCGTCGTCGCGACCCCGTCGACGATCCAGACCGGCGACCCCCACTCGATCCCCGGTACGGAGGGCGGTGCCGCCTCGGTGAACGTCACCGTGGAGCCCACTGGCAGGTCGGCGACCGTGGTCGTCTGCCCGGCGCGCACCTCGAGCACCTGGGCGGGGCCGTCGTCCACCTGGTACCGCACGGTGAAGATCGTGTCGGCCGGCACGGCGTCCGCCCCGTCCCCGGTGACCGTCTTCGTCACCGAGAAGCCTCCGGGGGCGACCTGCGCGTCGTTCTGGAGACCGATCTCGATGCGGGTGTTCGCCCCGGACATGAACGTCACCCAGCCGTCGGCATCCGGCGCGACCGGTTCGCCGTCGATGGTCCAGGTCGGCGTCCCCCACGCCACGCCGGGGATCGGAGGCGGGGTCCCCTCGCGGAGGTAGACCTGGACTCCGGCGGGGAAGCCGTCGACCTCGATCGGCACGCCGGCGCTCACCTGCGCCACGGTGATCGGTCCGTTCGAGACCCGGTACTCGATCGGGAAGGTCGTGTCGTCCGGAACGAGGTCGGACGCCTCCCCGGTCGTGGTCTTCACGAACGAGATCGATCCGAAGCCGTTGGCGGTGTTGGTGAGCGCGAGCGCGACCGTGGTACCGGCCTGGACCACGAAGGTGACGTTCCCGTCGGCGTCCGGGATCAGCGGGACGCCGTCCAGCGTCCATCCGGGCGTTCCCCACTCGATGCCGGGCAGCACCGGCAGGTCGCCCTCGCGCACGGTCACGACGGTTCCAGCCGGCAGGCCGTCGAAGGTGATCACCTGGTCGGCCGGGATCGAGATGGTCGACTCCGGTCCGCCGTCGACGGTGTACACGATCGGGAACTCGAGGTCGTCGGGAAGCGCTCCGCTGCCGTCGCCGATGACGGTCTTCGAGATCGAGATCCAGCCGACGGCTTCCGCGAGGTTCGTGAGCTCGAGGGCGATGGTCTCCCCGCCGACGAGGGTGAACTCGACGGCGCCGTTCTCGTCCGGCTCCACCGGTTGACCGTCGACGGTCCAGGTCGGCGTGCCCCAGGTGATGCCGTCGACGTCGGGCAGGGCGACCTCAGAGATCGTCACGACGTCACCCACGGCGAGGTCGTCGACGATCGACGGCGTGTCCGGAGTGACCACGAGGTCGATCGGCGCTCCGCCGTTGACCTGGTACCGGAGCGTGAACTCCGCCCCGGACGGGACGGTGGTGGCGCCGGAGCCGGTGAGCGACTTCGTGACGCTGAACCCGGCCGGGATCTCGGCCGCCGTGTCGGTCACCACGAGTTCGATCTGGGGATGCGTGGCATCGATCGTGAACGACGTGTCGCCGTCCCACGTGACGTCGCCCCAGGCGAGTCCGGGCGGCAGCGCGTCGTCGTCCGGCTGCACCTCCCACACGGCGACCTGGGTGCCGAACGGGAACTCGATGCCGGGCGAGACCGGCGTGCCGTCGGGCTGGAGTTCGAGCGTGCCGGTCAGCACGTCGCCCTCGGGCGTGATGGCGAGGTAGCGGACCTCGAACACGGTGCCCGGCGCGAGGTCGGCGGCGTCGACCCCCGAGAGCGCCTTCGCCACCGAGAACGTGCCTGCGTCGACCGGGGCGTCGCACGGCAGCGCGCCGGCGAACATGTACGAGTGCACCTCGCCGCCGGCGATCCGGACGGAGTTCGCGATGATCTGGCCGTCCCACGGCTGGGCGGTGATGCTGAGGTCGGCGTTCGGCGCGTAGATCGAGCCGTCGCCCCGACCGCCGGTGCTGATGTCGACCGCGCCCGTGACCTGCGAGAGGTCCCAGATCACATACGGCGAGTACGTGCCCTCGGGATCGATGGACGGCGGGAAGATCGAGGTGGTGCCGGGTTCGACGTGGATGACCAGGGGGTTCAGGGGCCCGGGGGTGCCCTGCGAGAACTGGAGCAGGCTCGCCCCGGCGATGTCGGCGTACTCCACCACGTTCGGCTGATCCGGCGAGAGGGCGCCGAGCACGATCCGGTCGCCGACGTCCTCGATGATCTCGACCGGGTAGCCGACGAGCTGGTCGGGATCGACCACCTGCGCGAGGCACTGGTCGACCTCGTCCTCGTCGGCCTGGGCGTTCGCCTCGACGTAGTCCGCGACCACCGACTGCGTGTCGGCGCCGGTCTCGTAGGTGTAGATGCTGCCACCGCCCGCCGCGGTCGTCGGCGGCACCGAGTCGTCCGGGTAGTCCTGCTGCATCGCGTCGATGAGCGGCGGGTCGTCGGTGCCCTGCTGGAGCGCGTAGCGGAGCCAGTCGGCGCGGGTGAACGAGACGAACGGACCGCCGCGGTCGACGATCTTGAGGTCACCGAGCTGCGACGGCTCGGTCGCGCCCACGCTGGTGATCTGCACTCGGCCGGTGTTCGTGACCGGATCGGAGCCGTACGAGCCGATGAGCACGCGGGTGGGGTCTCCGTCGATCGTCGGCAGGACGTAGCCGCCCGTTCCCGCGATGACGTGGGCGAACTGGTACTGGCCGCTCTGGGTGACCCGCAGCTCACCGCCGACCGCGATGCTCCCCTCGAACTCCGAGTTGCCGAGTTCCGCGTCCTCGTGCGCGTAGACCGTGAAGCCGCCGGCCAGGGTGAACGGATTGATCGCCGACTTGCCGGACGGGAGGATCGCCGGCGCGATGGCCCCGGCCGCGCCGGACACCGGCGGAGCGGCCGACGCCGAGGAGCCTGCCACGGCGAGGCCGCCCGCGAGCACGGCGATGCCGATCACCGCGACGGCTGCCTGCCAGCGACGACGACTCTTCCTCATGAGCCCCCTCGGCCTCGACTCGGGTGCGAGCGTCGGTCGTTCCCCCGACCGTGCGCTCGTCGATTCCTTCGATGGATCGCTTCACCCAGCCAACCACATCACGAGCCGGAGAGCCCACCACCACTTCGGGCGGGTCGGATCCCTCCGGCGGGTGCGGAAGACCCTCCGGTCGAGGGCGTGGCGGGCGGAGGACTCCGGCGCCCCGTCCGCTGCGGCTCAGCGCCCGCGGACGCGATTGCTGCGGGCGTCGTGGGTCAGTTCGGCCAAGCCCATCTCCTCGAGCAGCGGCGGCAGGTACATCCCGAAGCGGCCGCGGTAGCCCTTGCGGAGCCCGTACCACCCGCCGACCGGATTCCCCGGATCGCGCCCCCACGCCTCGACGGTGCCGGGCGCCGCGTCCTTCTGCTCGTCGGCTGCGCCGAGGGGAACCCAATCGCCCTGCTCGAGGAGCCACGCATGGAGGTCGTCGGGAGCGCTGAGCCGGTACGTCAGCGTCGTGGAGCCCACCCGGCACACCAGGACGGGCGGATCGGCGGATTCGTCGCGATGCATGGTGTACTCGCTCGTGCCGGGCGCGGTGCGCAACCGCCACGGATCGTCCTGCGTTCCGCTGCCGCTCATGGGTCGGCTCCATTCCGGTTCGACGGGTCGGGGCCGATGCTAGTCCTGCCCGGTCGGGGCGGAAAGCGCGGATGGCCCCCGATTCCCGTGCCACGATGGGCATGAGCCACCTGGGGGTGTGATGGGCGACTACCCGAACATCGGGAACCACGGCCTCATCGGCGACCTGCAGACCGCCGCGCTCGTCGACACCGACGGCACGGTCGACTGGTTCTGCGTGCCCCGCTTCGACGGGCCCAGCATCTTCGCGTCGTTGCTCGACGGCGAGCACGGCGGGTTCTGCCGCATCCGCCCGACCGCCGACGACTACGTGTCCCGGCAGCTGTACCTGCCCGACACCGCGATCCTCGTCACCAGGTTCCTGACCGACGACGGGGTCGGGGAGGTCGTCGACTTCATGCCGATCGCCGGCGCCGAGGCGACCGACCGGCACCGCCTGGTGCGCATGATCCGCGTGGTGCGCGGCTCGATGGAGTTCGAGGGCGAGATCCAGCCCCGGTTCGACTACGGGCGGGCGCCGCACACGATGCGGCCGACCGCCGGGGCCGGGGCCGTCTTCACGTCCGGCGACCAGTCGCTCACCGTGCATCGGATCGGCGAACCGGTCATCCACGGCGACCGGCGGGCCGGCCGGATCGAGCAGGTCGGCCAGGGCTTCCGCATCACCGGCACGCTCGTGGCCGGGGAGACGACCGGAGTCGTGCTCGAGACCGGCGGCGCCGACCCCGCGCGCGTCTCCCCCGACGAGGTCGAGGCGCTGCTCCTCGAGACGAGCCGCTTCTGGCGCGACTGGAACGCCCGGTCGACGTACCGGGGCCGCTGGCGCGAGATGGTCGCGAGGTCGGCGATGACGCTCAAGCTCATGACCTACGCTCCGACGGGCGCACTGGTCGCCGCCCCGACGGCCGGGCTGCCCGAGCAGGTCGGCGGCGAGCGCAACTGGGACTACCGGTACACGTGGGTCCGCGACGCGTCGTTCTCGGTCTCCGCGCTGCTCGGCCTCGGGTACACCGAGGAGGCGGCGGCGTTCGGCGAGTGGTTGCTGGCCCGGATCCACGAGGGCACCGGCGAGGCATCCGACCCGCTGCAGATCATGTACCGCGTCGACGGCACGTCCGACCTCGACGAGACGATCCTCGAGCACTGGGAGGGATACAAGGGGTCGCGGCCGGTGCGCATCGGCAACGGCGCCGCCGGCCAGCGCCAGCTCGACATCTACGGCGAGGCGCTCGACTCCATCCACCTCGCCGACGCGAACGGGCTCGAACCGGCCCATACGGCGTGGCTGCAGCTCACCGAGCTCCTCGACTGGCTCTGCGAGCACTGGGACCAGCCCGACGAGGGCATCTGGGAGACGCGCGGCGGGCCGCAGGCCTTCACGTACGGCCGGGTGATGTCGTGGATCGCCCTCGACCGGGGCATCCGCCTCGCCCGCTCGCACGGCCGGCCCGCGCCGACCGATCGGTGGACGGCGGAGCGCGACGCCATCTACCGGCAGGTCATGGACCAGGGCTGGAACCCGCAGCGCGGCGCGTTCGTGCAGCACGAGGGCTCCGAGGTGCTGGATGCCTCGCTGCTGCGTATGCCGATGATGGGCTTCGTGTCGCCACGCGACCCGCGGTGGCTGTCGACGCTGCGGGCGATCGACGAGGACCTCGTCTCCGACAGCCTCGTGTACCGGTACGACCCGAGCGCGTCGCCCGACGGGCTGCGCGGGCACGAGGGCACGTTCACGCTCTGCTCGTTCTGGTACGTCGCCGCGCTCGCCCGCTCGGGCTTCCTCGAGGAGGCGCGGCTCACGTTCGAGAAGATGCTGACCTACGCGAACCACCTCGGGTTGTACGCGGAGGAGATCGGGTTGACGGGCGAGCAGCTCGGCAACTTCCCGCAGGCGTTCAGCCACCTGGCGCTGATCAACGCGGCGATCGACCTCGACGCGCGGCTCGACCTCGGGGACGCGTCCCGCGGCGCGTTCGGTGGCCCCTGACGGATGCCTCGCGGTCCGCGTGGGCCGCCGCGACGGCGCCTCGTGTCAGCGCGGGGGCCCGGGGCCCGTTAGCGTAGTGCAGGTGCCCTCCCCTGTCAGCGCCGTCGTCGTCGGTCACGTCGGCCACCTGAGTCTCACCCGCCCCGAGGCGATCAACGCGATCGACCTCGAGATGATGCATGCCCTCACCGAGGCGCTCGACGCGTGGGCGGAGGATCCGGCCGTCTCCGCGGTCCTGCTCGACGGCGTCGGCGACTTCGGCTTCTGCGCGGGCGGCGACTTCCGCGAGATCCTGGCCCGGGCGGCCGAGGGCATGACCATCGGCGCGGTCTTCTTCCGCGACGAGTACCGCCTGATCGCGAAGCTCGCCGAGTACCCGAAGCCCGTCGTGTCGATCATGCACGGCATGACGATGGGCGGCGGCATCTCGCTCGCGGGCCACGTGCCGACCCGCGTCGTGACCGATCGCGTGAAGCTCGGGCAGCCCGAGACCGGCTACGGCTTCGTACCCGACGGCGGCGCCACCTGGCGGCTCGCCCGCACCCCCGGCGAGGTCGGCACGTACCTCGCGCTGAACTCGGTCGACCTCACCGCCGACGACGCGATCGCGCTCGGGTTCGCCGACGTGGTCGTGCCGGCGGAGCGCGTCGGCGAGCTGACGGCGGCGCTCCTCGAGGCGGATGCCCCGGGCCTGACGCCGGCCGCGATCGACGGACTCGTCCGAGGGTTCGCGGTCGACGCGAGCACCTCGCCGGTGCTGGCGCGACAGGACTGGATCGACGCCTGCTACTCCGCCGAGACGGTCGAGGCGATCCTCGAACGGCTGTGGGCATTCGCGAACGGCGACGAGGTCGGCGGGCTGCGGGCAGCCGATTCGGCCGATCCGGATGCCGCGGCGAATGCCGCTTCGGCCGCCGACACGCTCCTGCAGCTGTCGCCGACCGCCCTCGTCGCGACGCTGCGGTCGGTCCGCGCCGGCCGCGACGGCGAAGAACTGCGCGACGCGCTGGAGCGCGAGCTCCGACTCGCCCGCTGGTTCACCACCCAGCCCGACCTCTTCACCGGCGTGCAGGCGCTCGTCGCGCAGAACACCGAGACGCTCCACCAGGGCTCGGTGCCCGACTGGAAGCCCGCGGACCTCGCCGACGTCGACCTCACCGACATCGTCGCCGCCATGGAGACGCCGCTGCGGCACAGCGTGTTCCCGCGCGGGCTCGGGATCCCCGAGGAGGAATCCTAGGCCGCGCGTTCGGGGCTGCGCTCACCCGCCGACTCCCGGAGTTGGCATACTGGACGGCACCACTTCCGACGGAGGACACCGTGGCCGACCTGACCGAGCTCGCCCGACACCACCTCGCCGCCGCGCTCGCCGATGAGCACGGCCGGAGTGCCGAACTCATCCTCCGCGACGGCCCCATGCGGCAGTCGATCATTGCGCTGCGCGCCGGCGTCGAGCTCGCCGAGCACAACTCCCCCGCCGCCGCGAGCGTGCAGGTGCTGGAGGGGCGCGTCCGCGTGACCGGCCAGGAGGTCTCGGAGGTCGACGCCGGCCGGCTCGACGCGCTGACGCACCACCGCCACGCGGTGCTCGCGCTCGAGGACTCCGTGTTCCTACTCACCACGGTGACGAGCGTCGACAGCAGCGCCGGCGGGCCGGAGCGGGCGCGATGAGGACCGGCGGCCGCGGGCGGCCCGCGGATCAGGACGCCGCGGACCGGGATTGCCGGGCGACGCCATGCTGACACGCATCGCCGACGGCGTGTCGATCCACCGGAGCGAACTCCTGCGGAACAACACCTGCGTCGTACAGGGGCGCACCGGCGTACTGCTCATCGACCCGGGCCTCACCGAGGATGAGATGGTCGACCTCGCGAGCGACCTCCGTGACCTCGGCCAGTCCGTGGTGGCGGGCTTCGCGACACATCCCGACTGGGACCACGTGCTCTGGCACGCCGGGTTCGGCGACGTGCCACGGTACGGCACCGCCCGTTGCGCTGCGGAGATGCGCGCGTTGCTCTCGAACGCCGACTGGCGAGCCCGCGTCGCCGAGGGGCTCCCGCCGGAGATCGCCGAGGACACGCCGCTCAACCTGTTCGGTCGCATCACCGCGCTGCCGGCCGGATCGGCGCAGCTCCCGTGGGACGGGCCGACCGCCCGGATCCTCCCGCACCGGGGGCACTCCCCGGGTCACGCGGCCCTGTTCCTCGAGGAGGTCGGGGTGCTCGTCGCCGGCGACATGCTCTCCGATGTCTTCGTCCCCATGCTCGACCTCGGTGCCGTCGACCCGATCGGCGACTACCTCGCCGCCCTGGACCTGTTCGAACGGCTCGCGGGTGAGGTCGAGGTCGTCGTCCCCGGGCACGGCTCCGTCGGCACGGCCGCCGAGTTCCGCTCGCGGCTCGACCTCGATCGCGCCTACCTGTACGCCGTCCGCGACGGCCGGGAACCCGACGACCCCCGGATCGGTGCGGCCGCCGAGCCCGGCTGGGAATGGGTGGCCGACATCCACGCAGGCCAGGTGGAGGCGCTGCGCGCCTCAGTCGTGACGGCCGGCGATGCCGAGGAAGCGGACGAACACCGCGATCCAGCCGAAGATCAGCGCGAACACGATGATCTCGAAGGCGGTCAGCGAGAAGAATCCGATCGCCGGGATGAAGAGGATGACCGAGGCGATCGTCGCGGCGAGGAACACCCCTGAGGCGACGAAGTAGGTGCGGGGCATCCCTCGGAAGAAGCCCGGACCTCCGATGAGCAGCACGAGGAACATCACGGCCATTCCCGACGCCGAGATGTTGTGCGCGGGCATGTTCACGTCGACGGGGAAGATGCCGACGCACGCGAGCATGATGCCCATGACGACGAAGAGCACCGGGACGGTCCGCGGTCCACGCGGATTGCCCAGCACGCCCGCCTCCGCGAGCCGCCGCATGTCGTTGGCGATGTAGACCGCGAACGTCGTGACGAGCAGGCCCGCCGCGATCAGCGTGCCGTTGAAGACCCAGCTCGACAGGTCGGTCTCGAAGGTGCCGAGGTGGCTGAAGTGGATGGTCCACCACTTCGGGTCGGGCGTCGTGACCATCGCCGTGAGCGTGCCGATCGCGATGAATGCCAGCAGCAGCGACGACATGCGCTGCGTGGTCATCGCCGAGACCGAGAGGTAGACGATCCACGTCGTGAGGCCGAGCGTCACCGCCATGAGCACGACCGACCAGAACGTCACGATCGGCAGCCCGATGAACCCCATCGCGAGCACCCGGTAGAGCGCGTAGACCGCAACGAACGCGAGGGCCGTGTGCACGATGACCACGGACACCGTGTTGACCGTGAACTTCCACGAGGGCAGCGACTGCCGCCACTCCTGGCCGGGACGGATGCGCGCCCGCCAGTACTCGATCGACGAGGCGATCGCGGCGACGACCGCCGCGCCGCACGCCGCCCAGACGGCGAACGAGTCCGCGACGCCCGCGATCTGCAGGTCCGGCGCGAACAGGCCGACGAACAGGCCGTAGATCGCACCCAGCACGCCCGCGGACAGGGCGGCGTAGACCGCCTCCGTCTCGGCCCGGCGACCGGGCGTGGGAGCGGAAGCCTCGGGCAGCGGCGACGTGTTCACGGTGCTCACGAGGTCAGCGTAGACCTCGCCGGATCGCTTGGAGCGGCGTGTCGCCACCGGGTCATCCTGCGCGGGACGTCGCCGGGTCGGTGCCCCGACTCCCATGACGCAGAAACGCCGCTCGCGCAAGGGGGTGAGCCCCGACGCGTCGGTCGCTACGTTCATGAGATGTCGTCAACTACCCGACACCTGGCGCCCGCACTCGACATCGATGCCCGGCTCACCGAGATCGAGCGCCGCGTGAACCTGCTGGTCAACGTGACGCCGGTCAACGCAGCAGAGGCGTGGGCCGACTTCGAACACAGCGACTTCGCCGCGGCGCCCACGCTTCGGCTGCGTCCGCTGGACTTCGACCCGGACCTGGCGCAGCGCGACCTGTACGACCTCGAGGTCGAGCACGTGGACGATCCCGCGTTGCACACGCTCTTCCGGGCGAAGCGCGACGAGATCTCGAGGCAGATCACCGCGCTCGAGGACCGCGACACCTCGCGGTTCCTCTTCGAGTCGCTCCAGCTGTACGGAACGGTCGCCCCGGCCCTGGCCGCGGCGGCGGAGGAGGTGCTCGAGACCATCCCCCCGCAGGCACCCAGCACCCAGTCCGTCACCGCCGGCGCCTTCGCCGAGGCGGCCCGTGCGGAGTTCGAGCGATACCGCGCCGTGTACCCGGACTTCCCGGTCCGCGTCGAGGTACGGGACGACATCTCCGAGCTGATGGTGTCGTTCGGCCACCTGCTCATCCCGGAGTCCGCCGCCTTCCGCGCCGACCGGGTCGCGCCGTTGCTGCACCACGAGGTCGGCACGCACGTGGTCACGTACCAGAACGGTGCCCGGCAGCCGCTGACGCTGCTGACCATCGGCCTGCCCGGGTACGACGAGACCCAGGAGGGCCTCGCCGTGCTCGCCGAGTACCTGACGGGTGGGCTGGACCCGCGGCGGCTGCGCGTCCTCGCGGCGAGGGTGGTCGCGGTCGGCAAGATGCTCGACGGAGCCGGCTTCCTCGACATCTTCGAGTCGCTCCGGACCGACCACCGCATGCCGGCACGGACCGCGTGGTCGATCGCCATCCGGGTCGTCGTCGGGGGCGGGTTCGTGAAGGATGCGATCTACCTGCGCGGCATCACCCGCATCCTCGAGGCGCTCGCCGAGGGCGCACGCCTCGATGTCCTGCTCGTCGGCAAGCTCGCACTGGACCACATCCCGCTGGTGCAGGACCTCCTCGATCGCGATGTGCTCCATGGGCCGTGGATCCGGCCACGCTGGCTGGACGTGCCCGGTGCGCACGAGCGGCTGGAGCGGCTGCGTGCGGGCGCGAGGGTCACCGATCTCTACGAGGGAGGTGCGGCGGCATGAGGCTCGCATTCCTCGTCAACGATGTCGACACCGAGATCGACGAGTACACCACGACCCGGCTCGCCAGGGCCGCGGCCAGGGGCGGGCACGACACCTGGTACATCGGGGTCGGCGACCTCGAGTTCGGCAGCAACGACGGCCTGTTCGCGGCGCGCGCTCGCGCCGCCAGGTGGATGGACGACGACACGCTCGAGAGTTTCATGGAGCGGATCAAGGGGTGCGACCCCGAACGGATCGTCTTGGACGACCTGGATGCGCTGGTCCTCCGCAACGAGTCGATCGACGACCTGCAGGCCCGCCCGTGGGCCAGCCCGATGGGCGTGGTGTTCGGGCAGATGCTCGCGGCCCGGGGTGTGACCGTGGTCAACGACCCGAACACCCTCCATCGGGCGACGAGCAAGCTCTACCTCGAGGAGTTCCCCGAGTCGGTCCGACCGCGGTCGCTGGTGACGCGCGACCCGGAGGCGATCGCGCGGTTCGTCGACGAGGTCGGCCACGCCGTCGTCAAGCCGCTGTACGGGGCGAAGGGCCGCAACGTCTTCATGATCGACGGCCCGGACGAGACCAATCTCGCGCAGATGACCGAGGCGGTGCTGCAGGACGGCTACGCCATCGTCCAGGAGTTCATCGACGGTGCCGAGGACGGCGACGTCCGGATGTTCCTGCTCGAGGGCCGCATCCTCGAGCGCGACGGCCGGCCGGCCGCCTTCCGACGGGTGCCCACGGGGAACGACCCGCGCGCCAACATCAGCACGGGCGGGCGATCTGTGCCACTCGAAGCGGGTGCGCCCGAGTTCGCCGTCATCGAGCCGATGGCGGACAAGCTCGTCGCCGACGGCATGTTCCTCGTGGGCATCGACGTGATCGGGGGCAAGGTGGTGGAGATCAACGCGGAGAGTCCGGGCGGGTTCCAGAGCATCGAGCGGCTCTACGACCTCGACATCGCGGAGACGGTCATCGAGGCCTTGGAGCGGCGCGCGCGCGTTGGGTCATGAGACCTCGGTGGGGGTGACGCGGCTGACGGGGTCGACGCTGCCGTTTCGGCCGGAGAAACCCCGCTCCGGCACCTCGGCGTCGAGGCGGATCACGGGGCCGCGCCGGTTGGCAACTGGACACGGCATACGAACTCGCCCGATGCATACAGTCGAGTTCTCGTGCGCATTCGGGCACGCCGCTCGGCCTGAATCGGCCGTGTGTTCGCATCGGTCAGGCGCGGGTGAACTCCATGATCCAGTTGCACTCCCAGGTCTCGCCGCCGTCGCGCGAGAACTCCTGCTGCCACCGCGCCGAATCCGGGGTGATGTCCGACCAGGTGAAGTGCGCCGTGATTGGCTCGCCCTCATGGGTGTCGTCGCCGTAGAAGTCGCCGCGCCCGTCGGTGAACCGTCCGACGACGGGCGGGAAGAGTCGGCCCGTGCTGCTGTTCGCCCAATAGATCGACCACTCGCCGCTCTCCTGGTCTTGGAACCGGATGCTCGCGCCCGACCAGCCCCGGGTCGGGCAGTGCATCTCGTCGACGTTGCCGACGCCGTCGAGCAGGGGCCGCGCCCACGACGTGGCGGGGAACTCGTCCCAGTCGTCGCTGCCGACGAACAGGTGCCGGAGGCGACGGTTGGCGACGGTCCATTCGCCGTAGAGGAAGTCGAAATCGCTCATGGGTGCGATCTTCGGGCGAGCCACCGACATCCGGTCCCCTGTGCAGTCCGGGATGCGTTGGAACGATGCGAGGGTGCGGGAGGCGCGCGAGGAGGTCCGGTCGGTCGGGCCGTGAGGCCTTCTCAGGGCGGGCATGAAAGGCTGGTGGATGGGGGGATGCGAGTCCTAGCATGTCGCTGGTTAATGCCATCAGAGCAACCGGGGGTGCGCGATGGACGACACGCTGGATCGCGACGGCGACACGGCCGATGGCCAGCTCGTCGCGGAGTTCGGGGGGTGGGTGTTCGACAGATTCCTCGGCGGGATGGAGATCCTGTCGATCCATATCGGTTCCACCCTTGGGCTCTACGCGGCGCTCCGGGGTGCGCCGGCCACGGCGGCTGAGCTCGCCGCGCGGACCGGCATCGCTCGGCGGTACGCGCGCGAATGGCTCGAGCAGCAGGCGACTGCGGGCATCCTCGACGTCGACGGCGGCGACGAAGACGACTTGAGGTTCCGTCTGCCGGCCGCGCAGGCCGAGGTGCTCACGGACCGCACATCTCTCGGGTATTCCGCGCCGCTGGCGGACATGTTCGCCGCGGTTGCGCTGCGTATGCCCGACCTCGCGGACGCCTACCGGTCGGGTCGAGGCGTTCCGTGGGCGGCGTTCGGCGCTGCCGTGCGCGATGGTCAGGGCGATATCAATCGTCCGTGGTTCGAAAAGGAGCTCGCGAAGGCGCTCGCATCCGTCCCGCGGGTGCACGAGGTGCTGTCGCGACCTGATGCCGGCATCGCCGATGTCGCGTGCGGGCACGGATGGTCGACGATCGGTCTTGCCCGGGCGTACCCGGACGCGATCGTCGATGGGTTCGATATCGATGCCCCCGCCATCGAGGCGGCGCACGAGCATGCCGCAGGGCTCGAGAATGTGACCTTCTCCGAGCTCCGAGGAGAGCAGCTCGCCGATGAGGGCGAGGACCGATACGACGCCGCGTTCGTCTTCGAAGCACTACATGACATGCCGGACCCCGTCGCCGTACTCTCCTCGATCAGGCGCGCGGTCCGACCTGACGGTGTCGTCGTGGTGATGGACGAAGCCGTCGCCGAGGCGTTCGCGCCCCCCGGTGACGACACCGAGCGGGTGATGTA
This sequence comes from Agromyces sp. MMS24-K17, assembly GCF_043950245.1. Lineage (GTDB taxonomy): Bacteria > Actinomycetota > Actinomycetes > Actinomycetales > Microbacteriaceae > Agromyces. The sequence continues at coordinate 3,047,919 of NZ_CP171640.1, forward strand.
CGGATACAGCCTGCTGATCTGCCTCCCTGATTCGATGTCGACTCCGGACTCCGTCGCGACCGGCACCGTCATGCGACACGCGACCCTCGAAAGCTACGCACGCGAAGCAGAGTTCTCAGCGGTCAGCGTCCTGCCGATCGACAGGTTCGCTGCCTTCCGGTTCTACCTCCTCGAGCGGTGAGGCGCCCCCCAGCAGACGAGGACCAGACGCCGCGGCAAGACGCTCCGCAACCACTCCCCGATGTGCTCAGGTAGGGCGGACGGGACGTGAACCCGTGACCGATGGACTCGCCGGGGTCATCCTGAACGTGCGGAATCCGGACTACTCGGACGCGCGACGGTCGGGGCGGGGCGTACCGACCGCCTACGACGAGAGCAGCTCCCGCCGCACCACAGCGGCGCTCCACCGTCCCAGCAGCGCGCCCGCGACGGTGTCCGAGATGTGGTGTTGGCCGCGGTAGACCCGCGAGAACGCGATCGCTCCGGGAATCCCGTACCGAAGGATGGGGCCGAGGAGTCGCGCACCACGGGCGCCGTGGCGATCGAGCAGGTCGGCGAGCGTGCCGTGAAGCGCGAAGGCCGCCGCGGTGTGCCCGGAGGGGAACGACGACGTCGCGTGCGGCGGCTCAGGGCGCCACACCCCCTGGGGTCGTGGCCGTCGCACGAGCGCCGCGGATGCGACGAAGCAGGCCGTCTCGAGCGCGAGCACCGCCGCAGGGGCGACCGCTGAGCGCCGGTTGCGCGTCAACAACCAGGTCATGCCGCACCAGATCGCGCCGTTCGCGATGGCCTGCGGCACACCGGAGTACCAGGACAGGGGCTCGGTGACCCGGTCGATCGGCTCATGGGGCCCGGTCTGGTCGGCGGGGTCCGTCGCGACGACGGCGTCGCCGTCGTCCGGCCGGTGGCGGAACGAGCCCTGAAGCGCACGCACGGCCCGGTCCTCAAATGGGTTGTCGCCGCCGAGGAGCCGCATCGCCCGTCCAGCCGCAGCGAACACGGCGATCGCACCCAACCCCGGCAGCACAACGGCTCGGAGCAACGACATGCCCGGAGCCTAGTGCCGCTGCACGGACTGGAGGTAGGTCGTAGGGCGGACGGGACTTGAACCCGTGACCGATGGACTCGCCCAGGCCAATCTGGCCTGACTCCGAATCGCGGTGACTGCTCGACTGATCTCGACATGACCGGGGATTTCTCGCCGATCCTGTATTTGCGGCTTCCAGATTACTCGGGATGCCTCGGGGCACCTCGACCAGGCTGGGTTCGAATAAACGTTGGATAAACGTTGACGCATCAAGTCCCCACCCTGCACTCGGGACTTGAACCCGGGTACTCGTTCAGCAGTCGCGCAATAACGTGGTCACCGAAACCTTCAGTGGTCCCGCTGGGTTAGACGTAGTTGTTGGTGACACCGCCCGAACGGTTCAAGTGCGATCTTCTCGCCCCTTCTTCGAGCAATTCCAGTCCCAGAGCTGCTCGACCCCGAAGAAGCGACTGGTGGCAAGCACGACAACCGGTGTGAGAACCACAGTAATAATTAGCCGTTGCCACCACTCGCCGGGCTGCGATCGGTCCTGGCTCAAGGCCTCGCTCCGACGCCTCGGCCCACGCCACCTCGATATCGTCGACTTCGAGGCAGAAGTGCGCGTAATAGTCGGGGGTGAGGTCGGCGGGAAGAGTCTCCGGCATGACGGAAGGAAACAGCTCAAGGAACTGCGATGGCGCGACTTCTAGGTAGACCAACCATGGTTGGTCGCTGTAGTGACGAAACAACTCCAGCGCCCGATCTTCCAGGACTTTGGGGTTGCCCGCTCCGAGATCCGCTTCGACTTGATCCACCATCGCTCCGTAACTGATGCGGAACTTCTCCTGCATCCCGAGTCCGCCGCAATAGAACGCGAGAGAGGCTTCGAGATCCCGGACGGAAAATGCGACGTGCGCAAGGCGCCTGAACTCCACCAATTACTCCTTCACTTCGCCAGTCATTGAGTGCGCCCTGGATCGAACGCGTTACCGCAAGGGTCAAGCCACGGACCTTGTCGCCGAATCGCGATCCAACTCGTACTCGAATGTCCCGCTTTCGACCGAATGCCGGTCACCGTTCGGAAACAAGATGTCCGCAGTGGTGTTGGACGGCACCATAACGACGACGCGAAGGCCATCGTCGGTCTGCTCCCAACGACTGACTACCTCTCCATAAACGCTTGCGTAGGTGGCCGACGCGAATGTAAGGCTGCCGCCGGGCACGGGCGCGATCGTGAAGTGCTGCGGCCCGTCGACGCGGATGCCCGCGACGGTGTCGAAGAGCCACTGGCAGACGGCCCCCGGTGAGTAGTGGTTCAGGCTCTCGGTGCCCTCCCAGTGCTCCCACACGGTGGTCGCGCCGGCCTCGACCTCGGCGAGCCAGCTCGGCGCCTGGGTGTTCTCGAGCATGCGGTACGCGACATCGGCCCGCCCGGCGTCGGTCAGCACGGGCAGCACGAACGGCGTCGAGAGGAAGCCCGTGCCGATGGTGTAGCCGCGGCTCTCGACGGCCCGTACGAGTCGGGCCTCGAGGCGCTCTCGGATCTCGCCGCCGACGAGTCCGAGCGCGAGCGGCCGCACGAGCTTCGCTTGCCGGTCGGTGTCGATCGTGCCGCCGGCCAGGAACAGGTGCGCGTAGGCCTGCTTCGCGCCGTCGGCGTACTCGGCGAAGAGCTCGGCGTCGGAGGTCTCGCCCAGCGCGGTCGCGATCTCGGCGAGGTGGGTCATCGTGTAGTGCAGGTAGGCGGTCGCCTCCTCTGGCCTGCTGGGCTGGGATCGAGCGGTCACCGGGTCGAGGAACTCCGAGGGCTCGAGCCACTCGCCGAGGTGCAGCCCCTTCTCGTAGACGAACCGGTTGTACGGGTTCGCGCGTGCTGCCGCGCGGTCCTTGTGGCCCGTGCGGCCGATCATGAAGTTCGCGTACGCGCGCATCATCGGGTAGAACTCGCGGATGAGCTGCTCGTCGCCGTACCGCTTCCAGAACCGGTAGGGCACCAGCACGGCGGCATCCGCCCACCCGACCGAACCGCCCGTCGCGTCGTACATCATCGCGACGCCGTTGTACGGCACGACCGCAGAGACCTTGCCCGACTTCGACTGGTTGTCGGCGAGGTCGCGAAGCCACTTGCGGTAGAAGCTCGCGACGTCCATCAAGGAGGCCGCGGTCTCGAAGAACACCTGCGCGTCACCGGTCCAACCGAGGCGTTCGCGGGTCGGGCAGTCGGTGGGCACGTCGAGGAAGTTGCCTTTCATGCTCCACCGGGTGTTCTCGAGGAACCGGTTCACGGCCGGGTTCGAGCACTCGAACTCGCCGGTCTGCTCCAGGTCGGAGTACACGGCGATCGCACGGAAGTCGGATGCTTCGAACGCGACGTCGGCCTCGACGAGCGCGTAGCGGAACCCGAACACCGCGAACTCGGTCTTGTAGCGGTTCTCACCCTCCGCGCAGGTGAAGACGACCTCCTGCCTCGGCGTCTTCTGAAGCTCGCCGCGGATCAGCTTCTGCTTCTCCGACAGGAGCAACAGCTCGGCGGCCCTCCCGAACTCGCCGACGGGCTTGTCGAGCTGGAAGTTCGCCTGCGTGAACTCGCCGGCCTCGTCGAGGGTCTCGCCGAGGCGCAGCTTCACCTGCTGCCCTCGCTCGGCCGTCACGGTGAAGCCGACGAAGCCCGCGATGTTCTGCCCGAAGTCGAGCACGCGCGCACCCGACGGCGTCGTGATGAGGACGGGCGTGAACACCTCCTGCTCGCGGGGCTCGACGTTGTCGGAGGCCGTGGGAACGAGTCCGGGCTTCGCCACGCGCGCCCTGCCGGCGTAGGTCGGTGCGAGGTTCGCGTCGACGATCTCGCCGTCCTTGAGGTCGGCGAAGCGAAGGGGCCCGTCGTTGCTCCACGCGAAGGAGCCGTCGCTGTTCACGACCTCGCGCCGGCCGTCGGCGTACGTGATCTCGAGCTGCGCCAGCAGCTTCGTCTGACGTCCGAACACGTTCGTCGGGCCGTAGGCGCCGACCGATCCGCGGTACCACCCGTCGGCGAGGCGGAACTCGAGCCGGTTCGCGCCCTGTTCCTCGGTCGCAAGCAGATCCGTCACGTCGTAGGTCTGGTACTGCAGGCGCGTGCGATAGTCGGTGCTGCCCGGGGCAAGGCGGAACTCCCCCACCCGCCGGCCGTTCAGGTGCGCGTCGTAGACACCGCAGGCCGTTGCGTAGAGACGTGCTCGCGCCACCGGCCCGCGCGTGCGGAATCCCGTGCGGAAGCAGTCGATCGGATGCCGCGCGTGCTTCTTGAGGGCGACGGCGCCCGCGATCCAGGTCGCCGTCCAGTCCTGCGGGGCGAGCAGCCCGAGCTCGAACCACGTCGACGACGGCTCGCCCGCGGCATCCGTCTCGTCCCAGAGCGTGACCGACCACTCGACGCGGTCGCGGCTCGTGAGCTCGGCGCCGTCGTACGCGATGTGCGTCATGCGGTTCGAGGCGACCCGGCCGGAGTCCCAGACCGTCGCGCCGTCGCGCGTCGCCTGCACGCGGTAGGCGGTCTGCTCGAGGCCGCCCTCGCAGTTCCAAGACAGGCGCGGGCGCGCGATGCCGAGCCCGAGCGGCCGGTCGAGGTACTCGGTGCGGAGCCTGACGGCTCTCATGCGTAGTCCTCCGGGCTCCACTCGTCGTGCCACTCGATGGTCGGGATGTCGCCGTCGAAGCGGATCGGCAGCCAGACGTAGTCGGCAATGGCGGTGTTCTCGCCGTTGGCGAGCGACATGACGGCCGCGAGGTTCTCGGCGCCGGGCGGGCGCGGAGCGCCCTGCATGCGCGCGGCGATCGCGTCGAACACATTCGGCAGGTCGTCGGGCAGCTCGGGCAGCCAGCGGTCGGCGAGCGCGATGTAGAGGTCCTGCTTGCCCGGGTGCTTGAACACCGAGCTGATCTGCGACCGGTAAGACGTGCGGGTCTCGTCGTCGGGGTGGGCGTCGCCGAGAACGGTCCATGGTCCGTGCATCTCGTCTGCGCTCGCGAACTCCGACGGGTTGGGGAAGTACCCGGTGGTGCTCGAGGTCACGAGGAAGTGCCGCCCGTTGCGCGTGAAGTGGGCCGGCGCCTCACGGTTGAACGGTGGCCCGGAGTGGTGGAAGTGCACGCTGTGCTCCCCCGAGACATCCGTGTAGTCGTCGGTGAGCTCGGCGACGACGAGGTCGGTGTGCACCTTCTCGAAGACGTAGTACGCGGTGCCGGTGGCAGGGTCGACCGTCAGATCGAAGTCCCCGGCGTCCATGCCGAGGGGGCGCAGGCCCGTGCGCACGATCTCGTAGGGGCCGAGCAGGTCGTCGGCGACGAGCACGGTGGAGGCCTGGGTCGCCTGCTCGTCCTCGCCCATGATCTTCAGCCAGCAGACGTACTTTCGGGTGGCCTCGTTGAAGAGGATGTGCGGCCGGTCCATCTTCTGCGCCGGGTGCAGCGGCGAGGCCGGGTCGTCGAGCACGGGCGGGATGATCAGCCCGCGGTCGTCCCAGTTGACGAGGTCGGTCGAGGTGTACGCGCGCACGCCCCAGTGCCAGTTTCCGCTGCCCGGGGTCGTGTGCTCCTTGTTCTCGCCGTACCAGACGAAAGTGCCGTCGTCACCGGCGAAGATCGACCCGCCATGCGCTTGGATGCGCTCGCCCTTCGTGTCGAGCCACACCTGCCCGGGCCGGATCGCGGTCCGCCTGGCCTGTTCGGTCGGCACGGTCGGCTCGGTCTGCTGTTCGATCGTCATCTCAGTGTCTCCTCAGTCGCTCATCGGTGGTCGGATGCCGCGGCCACCGTCAGCACGGCGGCCAGGTCGGCCGTCGAACTGCCGCCGACCCACACGTCGAGCGTGGTCGCGTCCTGCACCCAGTCGCCGGTCGCGGCGCTCCAGTAGCGGAGCTCGGCGGGCCCGAGGTCGAAGGTCACGGTGCGGGTCTCCCCTGCGGCCAGCGTGATGCGTTCGAAGCCCTTGAGCTCGCGAACCGGGCGCGACGACGTGCCGTATCGCTGGTGGATGTAGAGCTGCACGACCTCGTCGGCCTCGCGATCGGAGGTGTTCGTCACGTCGACCGACGCCGTGGCGGCCTCGCCCACGGCGATCTCCTCGCGGTCGAGTCGCAGCCCGTCGTACGCGAACGCCGCATAGCTCAGGCCATGACCGAAGGGGTAGAGCGGCGTGGACTCCTCGTCCCAGTAGCGCTTGCCCTGGTTCTGGGGCTCGAACGTGCGCAGGTGCGCCGTGATCATCGGCACCTGGCCGACGTGGCGGGGCCAGGTGAACGGCAGTCGTCCGGCGGGCGAGACGTCGCCGAAGAGCACTGAGGCCACGGCGTCGCCGCCGCGCGTGCCCGGGTACCAGGCCTGCAGGATGGCCGGCACGTTCGCGTCGGCCCACCGCAAGTCGAGCGGGCGGCCCGACATCACGACGAGCACGATCGGGGTGCCGGTCGCGGCGATGCGCTGCAGTTGCTCGAGCTGACGTCCGGCGAGGTCGATCGTCGAGCGCGAGGCGTTCTCGCCGATCTGGTTCTGGCGCTCGCCCACCACGACCACCGCCACGTCTGCGTCGGCCGCGACGGCGACCGCGCGTTCGATCTCGGCGTCGTCGTCGTGGTCGGCCGGCGTGCTCACGACGGTCGAGTCCTGCCGGTCGAACATCGACGGGAACACGCGCGACGGGATACCGGCGCCCGGCGCATGCTCGACGCGAACCGTCTCGCCGACACGCGCCCGGATGCCCTCGACGATGCTCACCGTCTCGGCGGTGTCGTGCACGAACACCCACGGACCGAGCGTGTCCCGCTTGCTGTCGGCGAGCTGGCCGATGACGGCGATCGAGCCGAGCCCGGCCGCGTCGAGCGGCAGCGCCGATGCGTCGTTCTTCAGCAGCACGGCGGTCTGCTCGGCCGCGGCCTGCGCCAGGTCGCGATGCGACGGGTCCTCGAGCACCGCCGCGACCGCACCCTCGTCCACGTACGGCTGTTCGAAGAGCCCGAGCCGGAACTTGGCCTCGAGCACGCGCCGCACGGAAGCGTCGATCGCTGCCTCGTCGACGAGGCCCTGGGCGACCGCATCCGGCAGCGTGCCGAAGGCCGGGTCGAACATGCACATCTCCATGTCGAGGCCCGACGACAGGGCGCGAGCCGCGGCATCCGTCGCCGACGCCGCGAAGTGCTGGGTCTCGAGCGACTTGACCGCGTTCGCGTCGGAGACCACGAAGCCCTGGAAGCCCATCTCGTCACGCAGCACCTGGGTGAGCAGCCACGGGCTGCCGCTCGCGGGCACGCCGTTCAAGTCCATGTACGCGCTCATGACGGTCGCGGCACCCGCGGCGACGGCCGCCTGGAACGGCGGAAGGTAGACGTTCCGCAGCTCCGAGTCCGAGATCTCGGCGTCGTCGTAGTCGCGGCCGCCGCGCGCGGCGCCGTAGCCCGCGAAATGCTTCGGCGTCGCGAGCACGCGCTCGGCGCCGAGGTCGCCCTGGAACCCGCGCACCTGTGCTGCGGCCATCGCCGAGCCGAGATGCGGATCCTCGCCGGCGCCCTCGATGATGCGGCCCCATCGAGGGTCGCGCGCGATGTCGATCATGGGTGCGAAGCTCCAGCTGATGCCGATCGCGCGCGCCTCGCGGGCGGCGACGGCCTGCGAGGCCTCGGTCGACGCAGGGTTCCACGACGCCGCCTGCGCGATCGGCACCGGGAAGATCGTGCGGAGCCCGTGGATCACGTCGAACCCGAAGATCAGCGGAATGCCGTGCCGGGTCTGCTCGACCGCCAGGCGCTGCAGCCGGTTCGCCGTCGCCGCGTTCGTGACGAAGAGCGCCGAGCCCGCCGTGCCGTTCGCGATCGCCGCCTCGACCATCTGCGGCTGGCGGATGAACGCCTGGTGCTCAGGCGGCACCGTGCTGAGGTCGAAGTCGGCGGGCAGTTCGCCGACCGAGCCGAAGTAGAAGTACTGGCTCAGCTGACCGGCCTTCTCCTCGAGGCTGAGGCGCGAGAGCAGGTCGTCGACGCGCTCGGCCACAGGCAGCGTGGCATCGCGGTAGGGCAAGGTGGCGATGTCGGTCATGGTCTCGGTTCTCTCGTTCGTCGTCGGTCGGGGCGGAATGGGTGCGCGTTGGCGGATCTGCGTCAGTGCGACTGCGTCGGCGCGCGTCAGCGGATCTGGGCGAAGATCTCGTCGATCGTGCGGAACACGGCGAGCGTGTCGGCGGCGGTGTGCACGGGGTGCTCGGTCACCCCGTCGGCGATCGCGGAGATCACCGCGCGCAGCATCGGCACGTAGCCGCTGCCCTCGCGCGGGAACTCGACGAGGTCGGGCGTCCGGAAGATCTGGCGCATGCCGCCCGCGTGCACCTCGAGGTCCGTCGTCGCCCAGAACGGCGGCGTCAACGTGAGCCAGCCCTTCGGCCCGCCGACGGATGCCGTGAGCTCGGCGAACTCCGACATCGAGCTCGCGCACTGCGCGTACCGCCCGTCGGCGTACTCGAGCGTGAAGTGCTCGGCGATGTCGAGCCCGTCGTCGCGTACGGTTCCGGAAGCGTGCACCGAGACCGGCTCACCGAATACCGAGTGGGCGAGCGTGATCGGGTAGATGCCCTGGTCGAGCAGGGCACCGCCGCTGCGCGCGACATCCCACTTGCTGCTGTCGCCCTCGTTCGGGAACGGGATGCCGAAGGTCGCCCGCAGGTTGCGGGGCTCGCCGATCGTGCCGTTCGCCAGCTCCTCCTGCAGGCGGACGAAGACGGGGCTGAACTTCATCCACATGGCCTCCATGAGGAAGAGGCCCTGCTTCGCGGCGATCGCGAACAGGTCGGCCGCCTCGGCGGCGTTCATTGTCATGGGCTTCTCGACGAGCACGTGCTTGCCCGCGAGCAGCGCAGCGCGGGTCATCGCGTGGTGCGTCGCGAACGGGGTCGCGAGGTAGATCGCGTCGATCTCAGGGGCGGCGAGCACCGCGTCGAACTCGCCCGTGGAGGCTGGGATGCCGAACTCCTCGGCGAACGCCGCCGCCTTCGCCGCATTCCGGCTCTGCACGACGACGACGTCGGCGCCCCCGCAGGACTGCAGGTCGGGCACCACGCTCCGCGAGATCGTGCCGGCGCCGATCGCAGCCCAACGCTGCACGGTCACGATCGCTCCGGCAGGTCGGCCCCGTTACTGCGGGCGACGCCGCCGAGCCACGCGAGGCTGGGCTTCGGCGTGCGGACGAAGGTCGTGCGGTCGGCCGCGATCAGCCCGAAGGTCGGACCCCAGTGACCCCACTCGTAGTTGTCGAGCAGCGACCAGTGCAGGTAGCCGCGCACGTCGACGCCGTCGGCGATCGCGTCGGCGAGGCCCTCGAGGGCGGCGGTCGTGTAGGCGATCCGGCGCTCGTCGTCGGCGGTCGCGATGCCGTTCTCGGTGACGAGCACCGGCAGGCCGGTGACCTCCGCCGCGTAGCGCACGGCGATGCCGAGTGCATCGGGGCGGTAGGCCGTGCCGACGAGCGTGTTGTCTGGGTGCGGCGGGTGCGGGACGAGCCCGTTCCCGTCGACCTCCTGGGTCGAGTACGACTGCACGCCGACGAAGTCGTCGCCCGCGGATGCCTCCAGGTAGACATCCTCGTAGTCGCGGCGCACCTGGGCGAGCTTCGCCGCATGCTCGGGCTCCGCCCAGAAGGCGCCGTTCGCGATCGACCAGCCGACCTTGGCCGTCGTGCGCTCGCGCAGGACGGCGCGCGCCGCGTGGTGGGCGGCGATGAACGGCGCGGCGTACTCGGGCTTCGGCACGGGCAGGCCCTGCGCGATCGCGTCGCGCGACGGCTCGGCGCCGTCGGAACCGACGGTCGGGCTCTGCCACTCCGACATCTGGCCGGCGCGCGCCGCTTCTTGGAGCATGACCATCATCGCCATCATGTTCGGCTCGTTGATCGTGACGATCCACTCGACCCCGTCGAGGATGTCGGTCACCCGGGCCACGTAGGCGGCGAACCGCTCCGCCGACTCGGGCGCCGACCATCCGCCCGCCTCGGCGAACCAGCGCGGCACGCTGAAGTGGTTGAGCGTGACGACCGGCGTGACGCCGGCGTCGAGGCACGCGTCGATCATGCGGCGGTAGTGCGCGAGCTCCGCGTTCGAGAACTGCCCCTCGCGCGGCTCGATCCTCGCCCACTCGACGCCGAACCGGTAGGCGGTCAGGCCGGCGTCCGCGAGCAGGCCGATGTCCTCCGCGTATCGGTGATAGCCGTCGACGGCGTCGCCGCTCGGCTCCATCCCGGGCATCAGGCCCTCGCGCGCCCACCAGTCGCTGTTGAGGTTGTTGCCCTCGATCTGGTGCGGTGCCGTCGCAGCGCCCCAGAGGAACGGGGTCGGGAAGCCGGTCATGCGATTCGTGCCTTTCGTGCGGAGCGGAGGATCGATACGGAGTTCGGATGCTGCGGGCGGCCGTCTCGTCGGGGACGGCCGCCCCGCGGCATCCGCTCGCCTACTTCGCGGTGCGCACGAAGATCATGATGATGTTGCCGCCGATGAGCGTGCACGCCGAGGCGACGATGAACAACAGCGCGTAGTTCCGGTCGGCGCCCTCGGCCCCGATGAGCAGCAGCGGCACCGCGACGATCGGCGCGAGCGCCTGAGCGATCGACGTGGAGTAGACGTTGATGCCCACGAACCGGCCGGCGTCGGTGTCGCGCTCGGGCAGCACGTCGAGCACGATCGCCTGGTCGACCGCCGAGAAGACGCCGAGGCCGATGCTCGTGATGACCGAGCCGCCGATGAGCAGGCCGGCGTTGGTGCCGCCGACGGCCATGATGATCGCCCCCGCGGTGAACGCGAGACCGGCGAGCAGCACGAAGATGCGTCGGCGGCGAAGCTTGTCGGACAGGAATCCGCCGAGCATGGCGCCACCCGCGGTCGCGACGACGCCTGCGAGCGAGAGGATCACGATGAGCGACCCGACGTCGGCCACCTTGCCGCTGTCCGAGAGCCGGGCGGCGAAGAAGACGGTCGTGAACGTGGTCGCGAACGTGACGCCGAAGTTGAAGAACAGGCGACCGAGCCAGTTCCACGCGAAGTCGGGGTGCTTGCGCGGGTTGAAGACCATGTTCGCGAGCACCTTGCCGATGCTGAGCTTCGCGGGGGCGGGCAGGTCGACGCTGCTCGGCTCCTTCACGAGCAGGGTCCACAGCACGAAGAAGAACAGGCCGACTGCGCCGGGCACGAGGAACACGAGGTAGTCGCTGCCGATGAACGCGCTGGCGACGCCGACGCCGGCGACCGACGCGATCATCTGCACAACACCGCTGAGGCCCGCGACCTTGCCGCGCTGCTCTTCGGGCAGGCGGTCGGCCTGCGAGAGGATCAGCGAGTTGAGGGCGGTGCCCCAGCCGAGCTGCGCGATCATCCATCCGACGATGACGAGCGGGATGGACGGCGCCCAAGCGATGAACGCGAGGCCAGCGAGCCCGACGAGCGCGCCGACCAGCGAGAACGGCCGGCGACGGCCGAAGCGCGTGCGGGTCCGGTCGCTCCACATGCCGGTGAGCGGTGCCGAGATCGCGGCCACCGCGGCGCCGGCACCGACGACGTAGCCCAGGTACTCGACGTTGTCGGGTGCGAGCTGCTGCACGCGCAGGGCGAGCGAGAGCCCGATCGGGGCGACGAGTGCCGCGAATCCGCCGAAGGTGGCGAGGATCATCAGCCAGATGTATCCGGCGCTCACGGGCTCGCGCACGATCATCGAGCCGGTGGGGGTCACGTCGGTGAAGACGGGCTCGCCCGGGTCGACCATCTTGCCGAGGGGGCCGCCTTCGGCGTCGGCAAGGGCGGCGCCCAGCGGGTCGGCGCCCGGCTGGGGAGTGCCGGTGTCGAGGTCGTTGTTCATGGTGGGACTCCTTTGTCGGGGTGGTGCAGGGGGGGTGGTGGGTCGTGCTGGTCTGGTCGTGCTGGTCTGGTCGTGCTGGTCTGGAGACGACCGCGGTCGGTCGCGCTAGTCGTTCACGCTCAGGGCGACGGATGCCGGTGCGCACCCGTCCGCCGCCACGGTGACGGTGATCTCGCCGGCACCCGTCGGGCGGATGATCGCCATCGCGCGCCCGTCGAAGGTGCGGTGCTGCGGAGCGGTGAAGCCCTCCTCCGTGATCGGTGCGCCGCTGCCGAGCGCGAGCACGGCCGGGCCGACCACGGTCACGGTCACGGTGCGGTCGTGCGTGGCGTGCACGGTGCCGTGCTCGTCGGTCAGTTCGATCGCGAGGTAGGCGAGGTCGGTGCCGTCGGCGCGCAGGCTCGTGCGGTCGGCGACCACGCGCAGGTCGAGGGTCTCGGATGCCGCGGCGAGCGAGGTGCGGCCGGTCTCGACGCCGTTGCGGGAGGCGACCGCGACGAGCTCGCCCGGCCGGTAGACCGTCTCGAAGTCGGCGCGGAACGTCCGCGACTCCCCCACCGTCGCGCGGCCGAGGGACGCGCCGTCGAGCAGGAGCTCGACCTCGTCGGCGTCGGCGTAGACCTCGACGTGGATCGGTCGGCCCTCGAAGCCGGCCCACGACCAACTGCCGATCGAGTCGGTCCAAGCCCAGGGCGTGGCGACGGCGATGTCCTTGCCGTGGTGCTCGGGTCGCTGCACGGCGATGTAGGGCTCGGTGCGCAGGCCGAAGACGATCTCCCGGTAGTACGACGCGGGCCGGCGGAAGCCCGTGATGTCGAGGTCGCCGCACCAGGCCGTCAGCCCCGGGAACCCGGTCGCGAACGACGCCTGCCCACGGGCACCGTCGTCGTCGTACTTCACGACCCCGATGCCCGTCTCGCCGAGGTAGTCCCAGCCGGTCCAGGTGAAGTCGCCGAGCACGTGGCTGTTCGCCGTGACGAGCGCCCAGTTCTTGTCGATGTCGGTCGGCCAGGTCTCGGCGCCCACGATGATGCGGTTCGGGAACAGCTCGCGGTCGAGCTCGTAGCGCGCGTCGCCGTAGTTCATGCCTGCGATGTCGAGCACCGCGAAGGACTCCTCAACACGTTCGGTCGCCTGCGGCGAGGCCTGGATGCGGCTCATCATCTGCCCGAACCCGGCCATCATGCCGTTCACGCCCGCGGGTCCGGCGTCCGCGGCCGCGGCTCGGTTCGCCTGCATCATCGGGATGATCGTGTCGAGCATCGAGACGAACCCGTTGATGCCGTTGGTGATGTACCGGGTGTCGTCGAGCGAGCGGATCTTCTCGGCCAGCCTGCGCCCGATCGCGGCGCCGAAGCGGTTGCCCGTCTCGGGGATCTCATTGCCGATCGAGTACATGATGACGCTGGGGTGGTTGAAGTCCTTGGCGACGAGCGCCTCGAGGTCGCGCTCCCACCACTGCGCGAAGTCCGACGCCGTGTCGAAGTCGCTCTTTCCCGACGTCCACATGTCGAAGCTCTCGTCCATGACGAGCATGCCGAGCCGGTCGCAGGCCGCGAGCAGGGCGCTGCTGGCCGGGTTGTGGGCGCTGCGGATCGCGTTGAACCCGGCGTCCTTCAGCGCCTGCACCCGGCGCTCCTCGGCGCGGGCGATCGAGACGGCGCCGAGCGGCCCGTTGTCGGAGTGGATGCACGCGCCGCGCAGCTTCACCTCTCGCCCGTTGATGCGCAGGCCCTTCTGCGGGTCGAGCTGCAGGGTGCGGATGCCGAAGCTCACGCGTTCCTCGTCGATGGGGCCGTCCGCGACATCCGGTCCGCCGATCTCGCTGAGCTGCAGGCGCAACGCGTAGAGCGACGGGTCCTCGACGCTCCAGAGCGCCGGGCTCGGAACGGGGAGGCGGAGTCGGGCGACCGCGCGCTCGCCCGGAAGCAGGGTGACGGGCGTGCTGCCCGAGGCGACCTCGGCGATGTCCTCCTCGACGACGGCCGCGCTCAGGCGCACCGTCGCGGTGACGGGGCCGTCGTTCTCGACCGTCACGGCGACCTCGACGATCGCGCGGTCGGCATCGACATCCGGGGTTGTCACGCGAACGCCGTCATGGGCGATGTGCAGCGGCGCCTTGGTGATCAGGTGCACGTCGCGGTGGATGCCGGCACCCGCGTACCAGCGGCTGTCGAGGTGGGTTCGGCACTCGACCCGCACCTCGTTCTCGGCGCCGAAGGCCAGATAGGGGTCGATGCGCACGGCGAAACGCGAGGTGCCGAACGCGTGCTGCCCCGCGAGGGCGCCGTTCACGTACACCATCGCGTCGCGGTAGACGCCGTCGAACTCGAGCAGCATGCGGGAGCCGCGAGCCTCGGCGGGCACCGTGAACGTCTTGCGGTACTCGAACGAGCCCCGGCGAAATACGCCGTGGTGTCGCCGCGGGGGGCCTCGGCGGAGCGCTCGGTGCCGATCAGCGCGTCGTGCGGCAGCAACACCTCGGTCCAGCCGGTCGCGCCCGCGCCGCCGAGCTCCTGGAAGGCGGTCACCTTGGTGCGGAAACTCCAGCCCGTGTTGAACGCCACCCGCGAGGGGTCGACGCGATCCGGCGCGGTCACGGTCTCGGTACTCGTCATCGAGGGGCTCCAACTTCATCGGCGGGCGGTGCGGCGGCCGGATCGGGAGGATCAGGTATCGCGCGTTACGTCTGGAGTAAAGCACATCAGGTAACGCGCGTCAACACCGTCTCGAAACCCGGGATGGCGCTTCGCCGGCATTCTGGGTTACGCGCGTCAATCGCGATAGGCTCTCGTGCATGATCACCACCAGCGAAGATGTGGCCAAGCACGCCGGCGTCTCACGCGCGACGGTGAGCCAGATCCTGAACGGCCGCGGTCAGCGGTTCGCCGAGGCCACGCGCGATCGCGTGACCCAGGCCGCGCTCGAACTCGGCTACGAGCCGTCGTCGGCGGGCCGCACGCTCGCGCGCGGGTCGAGCGACTTCGTCATCGCGCTGATCCCCCACACCACGTTCGGCGCCACCCTGCAAGACTTCTTCGGCCGCATGACCGACGAACTCGCCGCACACGGCCTCACCTTGGTCCTGCGACTCTCGACGCCGTCGGCGGCGTCCCTCGCGCGCGTGATCACGAGCATGAAGCCGGCCGCGGTGTTCTCGCTGACACCCTTCTCCGACGAGGAACGTGCCCTCATCGGAGATCGCGGCGTGCACGGGCTCGACCCGACCTCGACGGGCGAAACCGAGTACAACCACGCAATCGGGCTGCTGCAAGGCAGAACGCTCATCAAGCATGGGTACCGCAGACTCGCCTTCGCGCATCTGGCCGACGCCCGCCAGGACCCGTTCGGCGCCGACCGCGAGAGCGGGGTGCGCACCGCCTGCCTCGAGGCAGGCCTCCTCGAGCCAGAGTCCGTGGGGCTCGATGTCACACCCGACGATGCCGACCGCGCGCTCGACACGCTGAGCGGTGTCGGGATCGCGGTCGCTTGCTACAACGACGATGTCGCCACCGCACTGCTCTCTGCGGCAACCCGCCGCGGATGGCGCGTACCCGAGGACCTCGCCCTCATCGGCATGGACCACACCACACTCGGCCGCCTGACATTGCCTCCGCTCACGACACTCGACTTCGATCTGCAGGCCGCCGTCGAGGCAGCGATCTTCAGCATTCTCGCCATCACCGGACACGCGGATGCGGGCAATCGACCACAGCGCCATGCCGGTCTACGGGTCGTGCCTGGCGGTTCGATCTAGGGCATAGATGCCCATCGCAGGGCCAGTTCGGTCCACAAATACGCCACTACGCAGCTGATTTCATTCCCAGCGTTCACATGAGTGGCGGGGGCACACCACGGGCAGCCGAAACGCCGCCGCGACACTGGCGCGAGTCAGTCCATGTCTTGAACATCGAGCCGACCGTCGCGGAGTTGTCTGTAGCCCAGCCTCCGGCGACACCCATCAACTCGCCTACGCCCCGCAGACCGTGCTCATCGTCGAGAACCGTGACTGCCGACTCTGGTTCCCGGACGCCCCAGGCACGATCGTCGTCGAAGGCGGCGGAAAGGCGGCATCGTCGCTGCTCGCAGACGTCGCATGGACCCGAGCGGCCGCCAGGGTCTACTACTGGGGTGACATGGACGCTGACGGCTACGCCATCCTCGATCACCTTTGGGCAGCCTTCGCAACCTCGGGAATCCGATTCGAGTCGATCCTCATGGACTCCACTGCGCTCACGCGATTCGCAAATCTCGGCGTCAACCGCGATAGGCACGGCGCCGCCTTCAAACCGTCCAGCACGCGCCTACAGAATCTCACCGCTGCGGAGAACGACGCCTATGCAGCGGTGTCAACCACTGGTAGCGCAGCCTTCCGCCGGATCGAACAGGAACGCATCCCCATCACAGAAGCGCTCCACGAGCTGGCCATCGTCGGCTGGCTGCTATCGCAAACCTGGCTTCGTTCACAAGGAGTTCGGCCACCAGCCGAGCGCCTCACCACTCGTCACACCCCGCTGAATGAACGTTGGATAAACGTGAACGCACCCGATCCAGTGGGAATGCTCCTGAAAAGCCGCAGATCAAGAGGCGAATCCGAACCGCAGGCACTTGATGCGTGAATCTTCTGGTCTTGGGTTCAAGTCCGACGAAAAACCCCTGATCAGACCGATATACGGCAGCATGAATACGCGCAATCTGCGAATATGCCGGGCATGGAAAGGAACGCGAAATACCTGATCAGGCGCAATATTCGACGAGTAGGGCGGACGGGACTTGAACCCGTGACCGATGGATTATGAGTCCACTGCTCTGACCGGCTGAGCTACCGCCCCGCGCGCGGCTACTCGGGGAGAGCCGCCGTCGCGCCGTCGGTGACCGGGTCGGTCACCGGCCTCCCACGATACAGCGACTCGAACGTCGAGAGCGTGCGCTGGATGTCGTGCGCGGCGATGAGGCGCAGCGACCCCTCCTTGAGCGCGCGGTACTGCTCGGGCGAGGCCTCGAGCACGGTGCGGAGCTTCGCGGCGAGGTCCTCGGGGTTGCTCGGCTCGAACAGGTAGCCGTTCTCGCCGTCGTGCACGAGGTGCGGCAGCGCCATCGCGTTCGCAGCGACCACGGGCAGCGCCGACGCCATGGCCTCCATGGTCACGATGCTCTGCAGCTCGGCGATCGACGGCATCGCGAGCACCGACGCACGGTGGTAGGCGTCGCGGAGCTGCTCGTCGGTCACGTAGCCGGTGAAGGTCACGCGGTCGGCGATGCCGAGCTGCGCGGCGAGGTGCTGCAGGTTCCGCTTCTGGTCGCCGTCGCCGACGATCTCGACCTTGGCGTCGAGCTCGGCGGGCAGCAGGGCCGCGGCGCGCAGCAGCACGTCGATCTGCTTCTCGCCGGTGACCCGGCCGACGAACACGATCCGGTTCTCGGTGCGGGGTTCCCAGTTCGGCGAGTACTTGTGCGCGTCGATGCCGCACGAGATGGCGTGCACGCCGCTCAGGCCGGTGTGCTTCTCGAGGAACTGCGCGGCCTTCCGCGTGGGCGTGGTGACCGATTCGGCACGACCGAAGGTGCGGCCGGCGGCCTTCCAGGCGAGACCGACCGCCCATTCCTGCCACGCCTTCGGGAGCAGCGTGAACTCGAGCATGTTCTCGGGCATGAAGTGGTTCGTGCCGACGATGCGGATGCCGCGCTTCTCTGCCTCGAGGGAGAGGCCGCGGCCGACGACGATGTGCGACTGGAAGTGCACCACGTCGGGCTTCACGCGGTCGATGACGCGGGCGGAGTTCTGCTTGATCCGCCACGGCAGCGCGAAGCGCAGCCAGTCGTGCGGGTACCAGCGCCAGCTCAGCAGGCGGTGGGCGGTGATCGCCTGGCCCTCGTGGATCTCGGTCCAGGTGCCGTGCTTGCGGCTCGCGGCCGGTGCCATGACGTGCACCTCGTGGCCGCGCTCGGCGAGGCCGGCGGCGAGGCGCTCCGCGAAGCGGGCGGCGCCGTTCACATCGGGCGCGAACGTGTCGGCTCCGATCAGGATGCGCAGGGGCCGATCGGTCGCGGGCTGGTCATGGATTCGCGATGACGCACCGGGGCTGTCAGACACGTGGCGTGATCCTCACAAGAAATTCAGGGCCGGGCGGATGGCCCGGACGGGGCTGCGGCGGCAGGGTCGGGCGCGCGGCTTCATCCGACCCTAGCCTATGGTCCTGCGGACGGCCCGAACGACGCGGCGGGGCGCTGCGGCACGCGGTTTCGCCACCAGTTCGGGGGTGCGGCGAGCGGATGCCCCGGGCTCAGGGCGTGCGCCGGCGCGAGGCATCCGCCATGCCGTCGACGAGCGCTGCGACCGACTCGCGCAGCGCCGCGATCGCGGTGCGTCCGACGCCGGTGGCGTTGACGAAGGCGTGGATGTGCCCGTCGACGACCTGCAACGTCGTCGGCACGCCGGCGGCGCGCAGCTTCTCGGCGTACGCGATGCCCTCGTCGCGCAGCACGTCGAACCCGGAGACGGCGACGTGCGCGGGCGGGTGGCCGGCGGGGTCGCCGAGCAGCGGCGAGACGAGCGGGTCGAACGCGTCCGACGGGGTCGCCAGGTAGTGCCCGCGGTACCAGTCCATCTGCTTCTCGGTGAGGAAGTACCCGCGCGCGAACAGTTCGTAGGAGCGGTGCTTGGTCGACAGGTCGGTGACCGGGAAGAAGAGCAGCTGGAAGTCGGGCGACCCGGCGGCGTCGTCGAGGGTGGCGGCGGTGAGCGCGGCGGCCAGGTTGCCGCCCGCGCTGTCGCCCGCGACCGCGACCGCGTCGCCCCACCGCCGCTGCGCCCGCACCCAGCGGTAGGCATCGATCGCATCGTGCAGGCCCGCGGGGAACGGATGCTCCGGCGCGAGCCGGTACCCGACCGAGACGACGGCGAGGTTCGCGTTCGCCGCGATGAACCGGCACACCGAGTCGCACGACTCGATGCTGCCGACGACCCATCCGCCGCCGTGGAAGTAGACGACCGCGCCGTCGACGGGGGTCGACGGGTCGCCGACGTAGACCCGCGCGGCGACCGAGCCGGCGCGCGTCGGGATGATCAGGTCCTCGACCGCGCCGACCGGCGTCGCGGCGCCGAAGATCCGGGCCTCGGCGTCGATCTGCGCACGCGCCGCCGGCAACGGCAGGTCCTCGAAGCTCGCACCCGGGAGCGCGTGCAGCAGGCGCAGCGCCATCTGCACCTCGGTGTGAAGGCGGTTGCCGTCGATCTCGACGGGACGCCCGGCGATGAGTCGCTGCACCGGTTCGGGCAGCCGCCCGAGCGTGCGGATCGCACCGCGCATGCCGCGCTCCCGGAGCGAGGAGCCGGAGCGGCTGGAGGAACTGGAAGGGCTGGTCGGCGCGGACGGGGTGGCCACGGCGGTCCTCTCGGGACGCGGGTCCTCGTCGACCCGTTCCCGCCTACCGTAACGCAGCGCGCGACGCCCTCGGAACGACCCGGGGCGGATGCCTCAGAGCCGCGTCTGCGGGTGGTTCCGTGCCAGCTGGAAGACACCCCAGACGGCGATCGCGCCCGAGATCGCGAACACGACCATGGCCCACGGCGGCGCCTGCGACGCCTCGCCGAGCACGACGATGCCGATGAACACGGCGACCATCGGGTCGACGACGGTGAGCCCGGCGATCACGAGGTCGGGCGGACCCGACGCGTACGCGTTCTGCACGAAGTAGGCGCCGAGCGCGGTGGCGGCCAGCAGCGCGATGAGGCAGGTGAAGGTGAGCCACTCGAACTCGCCCTGCTGGATGCGGCCGATGACCACCTTCGCGAGCGTCGCGACGAAGCCGTAGAGGATGCCGGCGAGGATCACGTAGAAGAGGGCGCGGATCTTGGCCCGGAACAGCCAGAACGCGATGCCCGCGGCCACGAGCACGCCGGCCAGGATGATCAGGATCGTGATGAGCTGGCGATCGGTGACCGGCTTGTCGACGGCGGTGAACGCGGCGACGCCGACGAAGAGGAACACGCCGCCGACGCACATGATGATCGCGATGATCGACTTCCGGTTCAGCCGGACGTGGTTCACCTTCGAGTTCACGATGGAGGTGATCACGAGCGCGATCGCCCCGAGCGGCTGCACCACGATGAGCGGCGCGAAGTAGAGGCTCGAGAGCTGGAAGACGATCGCGAGGCCGAGCATCAGCGTGCCGAGCACCCACGAGGGTCGCGCGAGCAGCAGCATCAGCTGCTTGCCGTTGAGCCCCTTGCCGAGCGTGTCGGTGGTGTGGGCCTCGACCTTGACCACGCCGCGGTGCTGGAACTGCGCGCCGAGCGAGAGGAAGACGGCGCCGATGAGGGCGAGCGGGATGCCGATGAACTGCTGCGGGTCGAGCGCGATCTGCTCGGTGAGGTCGCTGAGGTCCGGATCCACGCCCTCGACCCTACCGGCTCGACCATCGATATCCTTGCCGAATGGCCGTCCTCCCCATTCGCATCTCCGGCGACCCCGTCCTGCACGCCCCCGCCTCCCCCGTGGAGGAGATCGACGACACGTTGCGCGCCCTCGTGGCCGACATGTTCGAGACGATGGATGCCGCCCCGGGCGTCGGCCTCGCGGGTCCGCAGGTGGGCGTGCCGCTGCGGGTGTTCACGTTCGGCTGGACCGATGAGGACGACGTGGCGTGGCGCGGGGTGGCGATCAACCCCGAGCTCTGGCTCTCCCCCGCCGTGCCCGGAGCGCCCGACCCCGACACCGAGTCGGAGGGCTGCCTGTCGTTCCCGGGCGAGCGGTTCCCGCTCCGCCGGGCCGAGCGCGTCGTGCTGCGCGCGACCGACCTCGACGGCGAACGCTACGAGATCGAGGCCGAGGGATGGCTCGCCCGGATCTTCCAGCACGAGTACGACCACCTCGACGGCGTGCTCTACATGGACCGCCTCGGCGACCGCGACCAGCGCATCGTCGGCAAGATCACGAAGAAGCTCGACTGGGGCAAGCCCGGCCGGTCGTGGACGCCCGGCGTCGACGACATCGAGGCCTGAGCCACTCCGTCGCGGCGGGGCATCCGCTCGAGGCTTGCGGTGACGCCCGCGCGCTCAGGTGAGCGCGCGGATGCCCGCGGCGACCGCCGCCGCGGCGAACACGACGACGACGAACGGCACCCGCAGCGCGAACAGCGCGGCGGCGACGATCACCGCCGGCACGCGCGCGTCGACCTCGATCGACTGCCCGACCGCGAGGGTCTGCACGGCGATGAGCGCGGCGAGCAGCGCCACCGTGAGCAAGTCGGCGATGCGCGCCGGCCGCTCGCGCTCGAGGAATCCGGCGGGCACGAAGTAGCCGGCCAGCTTCAGCGCGAGGGTCGCGGCCGAGGCGATGAGCAGGATGTGCCAGGTCGTCATGCGCGGCGCCGCCGATCGAACAGGTCGAACCAGCCGACGATCACCGCGACCACGCCGGCCACGAGCACCGGCAGTCCGGGCATGAGCACCGGCGTGGTGAGCGTCGCCACCACCGCCGCGACCACGGCGACGGCGCCCGCCTGGAACCGCTTCAGGCGCGGCCAGAGCAGGCCGAGGAACGCCGCGGCCGCGGCCGCGTCGAGCCCCCACGCACGGGTGTCGCCCATCGCGTCGCCGATCAGCGCGCCGACGAGGGTGGTGAGGTTCCAGCCGACGAAGATGATCACGCCCGTCACCCAGAACCCGACGCGCGCGGCCTTCTCCTCGGATTGCGCGAGGGCGACGGCGGTCGACTCGTCGATCGTGACCCAGGCGGCGAGGATGCGTCGCCCGAGTCCGCCGCGGTCGACGACCGGCTTCATCCGCATGCCGTAGACCACGTTGCGCACGCCGAGCAGCGCCGCCGTCGCGATCGCCGAGCCGCCCGCGGCGACGCCGCCGGACGCGAGCACGCCGACGAGGGCGAACTGCGAGCCGCCGGTGAACATCACGAGGCTGAGGAAGCAGGTCTGCCAGACGTCGAGGCCGGCCGCCACCGCGAGGGCACCGAACGAGATGCCGTAGACCGCCGTGGCGAGGCCGACGGCCAGGCCGTCGCGGACCGCCGGCGACCGCAGGCCACGCGCGGCGGGCACGGTCGATGCCTCCGCCTCCAGGCCGTCGTCCACGATCCTCCGCTCCGCCCGGCCGATGCGTCGAGGCCGGAGATGGCAACGATACCGGCCTCGCCGGCGCTGCCCGCCCTCAGTGCGCGCGCACCCGTGCCATCATCGCCTCGCGGTCGATGAACGACGTCAGCTCGCTGATCGAGCCCAGCAGCGGCGCCGGCACCACCACGAGCGTGTTCTTGTCGACCCCGACCTCGACGAGCGTCTGCAGGGTGCGCAGCTGCAACGCGAGCGGATGCGCCATCATCGTGTCGGACGCGACGCCGAGCTGCGCCGACGCGAGCGCCTCGCCCTCCGCAGCGATGATCTTCGCCCGCTTCTCACGCTCGGCCTCGGCCTGCCGCGCCATCGCGCGCTTCATGGAGTCGGGCAGCAGGATGTCCTTCAGCTCGACGAGGGTGACCTGCACGCCCCACTCCGCCGTCGTGACGTCGAGGATCTCGCGGATGCTCGCATTCAGGATCGCCGTGTCGGACAGGGCCTCGTCGAGGTGGTGCTGCCCGATGACCTTCCGCAGGGTGGTCTGCGCGATCTGGTCGATCGCGGACTGCACGTTCTCGATCGCGATCACGGACTTCACGGCATCGACCACGCGGTAGTACGCCACCGCCGAGACGCCGACGCTCACGTTGTCGCGCGTGATGATGCCCTGCGACTGGATCGGCAGGGTCACGATGCGCAACGACACCTTCGTCATCACGTCGACGATCGGGATAATGAAGCGGATGCCCGGATCGCGCACGCCGTGCAGGCGTCCGAACCGCAGCACCACGCCCCGCTCGTACTGCTTCACGATCTTCACCGACATGAAGAACAGCACGATCGCGACGATGCCCGCGATGACGAGGATGACGATGAGTGCGACCATGAGCCCAGCTCCCCGGCGCCGGTGACGTGCCGCGCGCCGTCCCCTCCATTGTCCCACCGCGGCTACGGGTGGGCGCCCCCGGTGCGCCGGGCGACGATCGCGGCCTGCGGCCTGGTCCCGTCCTCGGCCCGCGTGTGCGTCTCGATCACGTCGAAGCCCGTCGCCTGCACCTCGCGTCGGAGCCGGTCGATCGGCCAGCGGTACGCGGTGACGACCGCGTGGTCGAAGGGCTCGAGCTCCGGCCACTCGAAGCATCCCAGCAGCAGGCTCCCGCCTGGGCGCAGGACCCGCGCGAACTCCCGCAGCGGCACCTGCACGTGCACCGGTTCGTGGTGGATGAGCGAGTACCACGCGAGCACCCCGCCGACCGAGCCGGTGGCCTCGTCGAGCTCGTCGACGCTTCCGAGTCGGAACGGCACGCCCGGGTGCCGTGCCCGCGCGTGGTCGACGAACTCGGGGACCTGGTCGACCCCGCGCGCCTGCAGTCCTCGCCCGGCGAGGAAGTCCGTCCAGTGCCCGGGGCCGCAGCCGGCGTCGAGCACGGGGCCGTCGAGGCCGTCGGCCCACCGGGTGACGAGCTCGAGATCGGCCCGATGCACGGCGGACATCGAATCGAAGAGTTCGGCGTACTCGGCGGCACGCGCGGAGTACGCCGCACGCACGTCGTTCACCATGCGCTCAGCCTAGGTGCCGAGGCCCGGGCGAGCGGTCGCCTCCCGCCTCGTGGCAGCGTCGGCCGGGAACGGCGAAGGCCCCGCATCCGTTCGGAATGCGGGGCCTTCGTGGTCGCTCCCCCACTTGGACTCGAACCAAGAACCTATCGGTTAACAGCCGATTGCTCTGCCAATTGAGCTATGGAGGATCATGCCGCTTCGCGCTCCTGCGCGGTGCAGCAGAGCCACTCTAGCAAAGCCGCGCCGCGACACCAATTCGAGGCCGGCTCACCTCGGTGGACCCTCAGTATCCGGCCACCGGGTCGACCACGCCGCGGAACGGACCGCCGCCGAGGAACGCCCGGACGTTCTCCTCGACCCGCGCCGCGAACAGCGGCGCCGTCATCGCCTCGGTGTCGGCGACATGGGGCGTGACCAGGCAGTTCGGCGCCGACCAGAGGGGATGATCCGCCGGCAGCGGCTCCGGATCGGTGACGTCGAGGCCGGCGCCGCCGAGGTGTCCCGACCGCAGGGCCGCGTCGACCGCCGCGGAGTCGAGGAGGCCGCCGCGGGCCACGTTGATGACGATCGCGCCCGGCGGCAATGCTGCCAGTTCGGCTGCCCCGATCATGCCGCGGGTCTCGTCGGTCAGCGCCGCCGCGAGGACCAGCACCTCGGCATCGGGCAGCACGGCTTCCAGGTCGGCGGTGGCGACCGTCCGGCTCGCCCCGGGCACGGCGACCGAGGCGTCGCGACGCACGACGGTGGCCAGCACGCCGAACGGTTCGAGCAGGCGGAGCAGCTCCACCGCGATCCCGCCGGCGCCGACGATCACGACGGATGCCCCGAACAGGCTCCGTCCGCGTTCGTCGGCCTCCCACGACCCGGCTCGCGCCCGGCGCGGGAGCTCGCGCAGCGCCCCGAGGGCGAGGGCGAGGGCGTGCTCGGCGACGGGTTGGGCGTAGGCGCCCTTCGCGCTCGTCCACAGTCGGCCGGGCTGCGGATCGGCCGAGGCGGCGGCGAGCACGCCCGCGAACGCGTCGACGCCGGCCCACGGCAGCTGCACCCACCCGACGCCCGGGTGAGCGGCCAGGACGCGCTCGAGCTCGCCGTCGCCCGACGCTGCGGTCCAGACGACCCCGCGCGTGGCGTCGTCGAGCGGGCCGACCTCGCCGCCGCCGCGGCGCACCGCGGCCACGACCGCCGGGTCGGCCGCGGGCAGCACGGCGATCGGCCCCGACGCCGGGCGCGGGACATCCGCCCGCGGCGCGGTCGCGCCGTCGATCGCGCGATGACGTGCCGCGTCGGCGTCGGTCATGCCGTCGGACCGGGCTCGAGCTCGTCGATGACGGCGTGACCGCCGTCGAGGGCCGCGCCGAGCGCCTGCACGTACGGATGGAACGGGTCGTCGAAGACCTCCTCCATCGTGCCGAGGGCGACCAACCGGCCCTGGTCGAGCACCGCGATGCGGTCGGCGACGTGCCGCAGCACCGGCAGGTCGTGGCTGATCACCACCGCCGAGAAGGTGTGCCCGTCGCGGAGCTCGGCGATGAGCTGGGCGACCGCGTCGCGCACCGTGAGGTCGATGCCGGCCGTCGGCTCGTCGGCGATGAGCAGCGATGGGCCGAGCACGAGGGCCCGGGCGAGCGCGACGCGCTGGCGCTGGCCGCCGCTCAGCTCGTAGGGGTAGCGCTCGAGCATCGTGAGCGGCAGGCGGACGGCGTCGATGAGGGTCGCCACGCGGGTCGCGAGCGCCCGGCTGTTGTACCGACGGTCGCGCGCGAGGATGGGCTCGCCGACCAGCTCGGCGACCGTGCGGTCGCTCTGCAGGCGGGCCGCCGCGTCCTGCGGCAGGTAGCCGACGTGGAAGGCGAACTCGTCGTACCGCCGTCGCGACAACCCGTTCAGCCGGGTGCCGAGCACGCGCGCCTCGCCGCCGGTGATCACGGGCCGCGGGTCGTCGTTGCGAGGGTCGAGGAAGACGCCCGAGAGCACCTTCGCGAGGGTCGACTTGCCGCTGCCCGCGCTGCCGAGCAGGCCCAGCACCTCGCCGGGCTGGATCCGCAGGTCGATGCCGCGGATGGCGACGTGCGCCGGGCTCGCGCCGCGTGCAGGGTACTCGACCGAGAGGTCGCTCAGGATGATCGGGTGCCCGTGGGCCGGACCGCGCGCCATCACTCCGCCTCCCGCAGTCGACGGAGCTGCTCGCGGCGATCGGCCTGCGCGACCGGGTCGGGCACGGGCAGCGAGGCCAGGAGCCGTTGGGTGTACGGATCCGCGGGGCGACCGAGCACCTCGGCGCCCGTGCCCTCCTCGACGAGCCGGCCGCGGTACAGCACCGCGATCCGGTCGGCGAGCAGGTCGACGACCGCCAGGTCGTGGCTGATGAACAGCGCCGCGAACCCGAACTCCTTCTGGAGCTCGGCGAACAGGTCGAGCACGCGCGCCTGCACCGACACGTCGAGCGCCGAGGTTGGCTCGTCGGCGATCAGCAGCTCGGGCTCGAGCGCGAGCGCCCGGGCGAGGCTCGCGCGCTGCCGCTGGCCGCCCGACAGCTCGTGCGGGTAGCGGTCGCCGTACGAACGCGGCAGCTGCACCGCCTCGAGCAGCTCGTCGACTCGGGCCCGCGCGTCGCGCGCGTGCTTCGCCCGCCCGTGGATGACGAGCGGTTCGGCGACGCAGTCGGCGATCGTGAGCAACGGGTTGAAGCTCGACGCCGGGTCCTGGAACACGAAGCCGATGCGGCTGCGCACCGGTCGGAACGCCCGCTCGCGGATGCCGACCATCTCGTGGCCGAGCACCTGCAGCGAGCCGCCGGTCGCCGGGGTGAGCCCGGCGATCGCGCGCCCGATCGTCGTCTTGCCCGACCCCGACTCGCCGACCAGGCCGAGCACCTCGCCCGGGCGGATCTCGAAGTCGACGCCCTGCACGGCCTGGAACGCCGGGCGCCCGAAGCGGCCCGGGTACTCGATCGTGAGCCCGCGTGCGGCGACGACCGGCGGCTGCGCCGCCCAGCCCTCGGGGCGCGCGGCGGCGCGCGCTTCGGCACGCGCCGTGCCGTGCCCGACGTACGGCACCGCGGCGAGCAGCGCCTTCGTGTAGTCGTCCTTCGGCGACGCGAACAGCGTCTCGACGTCGGCCTCCTCGACCACCTTGCCCTGGTACATCACGGCGACCCGGTCGGCCAGGTCGGCGACCACGCCCATGTTGTGCGTGATGAGCACGATCGCCGAACCGAACTCGTCGCGGCAGCGACGCAGCAGGTCGAGGATCTCGGCCTGCACGGTCACGTCGAGCGCGGTCGTCGGCTCGTCGGCGACGATGAGGCCCGGGTTCAGCACGAGCGCCATCGCGATCACGATGCGCTGCTTCTGCCCGCCGGAGAACTGGTGCGGGAAGTAGTCGACACGCTCCTCCGGGTCGGGGATGCCGACCTTGCCGAGCACCTCGATCGCCCGGGCGCGCGCCTCGGCCTTCGAGACGTCGCCGTGGGCGCGCAGGCCCTCCATGATCTGCCAGCCGACGGTGTACACCGGGTTCAGCGCGGTCGACGGCTCCTGGAAGACCATCGCGACATCCGTGCCGCGCACCGCGCGAAGCCCCGCCGCGTCGAGGGAGACCACGTCGTGCTCGCGCGTGCCCTCGCGGTTGGCGAGGATCACCGCACCGCTCGTGGTCGCCGTCTCGGGGAGGAGGCCGAGGATCGTCTTGGCGGTGACGGTCTTGCCGCTGCCCGACTCCCCCACGATCGCGAGCACCTCACCGCGCTCCACGCGGATGCTCACGTCGTCGACGGCCTTCACCGCGCCGGCGTCGGTCGCGAACGACACGCCCAGTCGGTCGATGTTGACGATGCTCACCGGTTGACCTCGATTCCGTGCTCGTCGAAGGATTCGCCGTCCTCGAGGCCGCGGAGGCCTCCCGGACCGGCCGTGAGCGTGCCGCCGGGCACGACCGAGGTCTCGGCGACGAGGCCCGCGGACTGCGCGACCCGACGGCGACCGCGCAGGCGCGGGTCGGCCAGGTCGTTCAGGCTCTCGCCGACGAGAGTGATGCCGAGCACCGTGAACACGATCGCGGCACCGGGGAAGACCGCGGTCCACCAGATCCCGGCCGTGACATCCGACTGCGCCTTGAACAGGTCGTAGCCCCACTCCGCCGCGGCCGTCGGCTCGATGCCGAAGCCGAGGAAGCCGAGGGCGGCGAGTGTGAGGATCGCCTCCGACGAGTTCAGCGTGATGATCAGCGGGAGCGTGCGGGTCGCGTTCCGGAACACGTGCCGGAACACGATGCGCCCGCTCGAGGCGCCGAGCACCTTCGCGGACTCCACGTAGGCCTCCGCCTTGATGCGGACGACCTCGGCGCGGATGACCCGGAAGTACTGCGGGATGTAGATGACGGTGATCGACCCGGCCGCGGCGACGATGCCGCTGAACAGGTTCGACTGGCCGCCCGACACGACGATCGCGAGCAGGATCGCGAGCAGCAGCGACGGGAACGCGTAGATCGCGTCGCACACCACGACGAGCACCCGGTCGAGCCAGCCGCCGAAGTAGCCCGAGAACAGGCCGAGCAGCACGCCGATCACGATCGAGAGCACCAGGGCGACGACGACGACCAGCAGGGCCGTCTGCGTGCCCCAGATCACGCGGGACAGCACGTCGTAGCCGCCGACCGTGGTGCCGAGCCAGTGCTCGGGCGACGGCGGCTGCTGGGTGCCGAACTTCACGCCGTCGACCGTGCGCTGGGCGAAGCCGTACGGGGCGATGAGGGGCGCGAAGATCGCGCTGAGGATCCAGACGCCCACCATGACGAGGCCGGCGACGAGCATGCCGCGCTGGAGGCCGACGCTCTGGCGGAGCTGGTGGACGACGGGGAGCCGGTCGACGAGGCGCCGCTTCGGCACGGCCGGGACGGTGGTCGCGCTCATGTCAGTACCTCACCCTCGGGTCGATGAACGCCGCGAGGATGTCGACGAGGAAGTTCGTGACGGCCACGATCACGGCGAGCAGGGCGACGATGCCCTGCACGGCGACGTAGTCGCGGTTCTCGAGGAACTCCGCCATCTGGAAGCCGAGGCCGCGCCACTCGAACGTCGTCTCGGTGAGCACCGCGCCGCTCAGCAGCAGGGCGATCTGCAGGCCGATCACCGTGATGATCGGGATGAGCGCCGGCCGGTAGGCGTGCTTGCGGAGCAGCCGCCCCTCGGCGACGCCGCGGGAGCGCGCCGCGTCGACGTAGTCGGTCGAGAGCGTGCCGATCACGTTGGTGCGCACGAGGCGCAGGAAGATGCCGGCGGTGAGCAGGCCCAGCGCGATCGCCGGCAGCACGGCGTGCGAGAGCACGTCGACGACGACCTCGGGGTTGCCCGTACGGATCGCGTCGATCGTGTAGAAGCCCGTGCGGAACGGCAGGAGCTGCATCTGGATCTCGGAGTCGACGTCGGCGCGGCCCGCGATCGGCAGCCACTTCAGCCACACCGAGAAGACCAGCTTCAGCAGCAGGCCGGCGAAGAACACGGGGATCGCGTACCAGAAGATCGCGAGCACCCGGTAGATCGCGTCCTCGGGACGATCGCGGTTCGCCGCGGCCCGGAGGCCGAGCGGGATGCCGACCGCGAACGCGACGATCAGCGCGTAGAAGACGAGCTCGAAGGTCGCCGGTCCGTACGTCGCGAGCACCTCGACGACGGGGCGACCGGTGGTCAGCGTGGTGCCGAAGTCGAGCACCACGATCTGGCCGAGGTACTCGAGGAACTGCACGAGGATCGGGCGGTTGTAGCCGGCGGCCTCGCGCAGCGCGTCGAGCTCCTCCGGGGAGAGGCGGCCGCCCTGGGCCGCGGTGATGGGGTCGCCGGTGAGCCGCATCAGGAAGAACACCATCGTCACGAGGATGAAGATGGTCGGGAAGATCAGCAGGAAGCGCACGAGCAGGTAGCGGCTGAATCCGCCGCCCTTGCTCTTCGCGCGTGGGACGCCGGGCACCGGGGTGCCGGGCCTCGGCGTCAGGTCGACAGCGGACATGGAATCCTCACATTGCAGGGAACGGGGGCGACCCGCGCAAGCGGGTCGCCCCCGTCGGTCGAACTCGGAACGACTCTAGTCCGCCGGACTAGCCCTTCGAGAGCGCCGCGTAGCGGAACTTGAACGACGCGTCGAGCGTGTCCTCGGCACCCTCGACGTCCGTCCCGACGACCGCGACCTGCGCGCCCTGCATGTACGGGATGGTCGACAGGTCGGCGGCCACCTTGTCCTGGATCTCGCCGATCAGCGCTTCACGCGCCGCCGGGTCGACCGTGACGGCCTGCTCGAGGACGAGGTCGTTGACCTCGGGGTTGTCGTAGTGGTTCGAGAGGAAGTTCTCCGTGAGGAAGAACGGCGTGAGGTAGTTGTCGGCGTCCGAGTAGTCCGGGAACCAGCCGAGCTGGTAGGCCGGGTACAGGTCGGCGACGCGGTCCTTCGAGTACTGGACCCACTCGGTCGACTGCAGGTTGACCTTGAACAGGCCGCTCGACTCGAGGTTGTCCTTGATGATCGCGTACTCGTCGGACGACGACGGGCCGTAGCGCTCGGCGACGTACTGGATGGAGATGTCCAGCGGCGTCGAGACGCCCGCGGCGGCGAGGCGCTCGGCGGCCTTGTCGGGGTCCGGGGCGCCGTTGCCGTCGCCGTAGAGGCCCTTGAGGGACTCGTTGGCGCCGGTCAGGCCCTCGGGCACGTACGAGTACAGCGGGGTGAAGGTGCCCTTGTACACGTCCTCCGAGATCGCGTCGCGGTCGATGAGGTCGGCGATCGCCTGGCGGACGGCCAGCGCCTTGGCCGGGTCGGCCTCGGCGGTCGTGGCGCCGAACGGCATCGTGTTGAAGTTGAAGACCAGGTAGCGGATCTCGCCACCGGGGCCGTCGACGACCTTCACGTTGTCGTTCCCGCGGAGGTCCTCGATGTCGGTCGCGCTGAGGGTGCGGTGCGCGACGTCGATGTTGCCCTCCTGGACGTCGAGCTTCAGGTTCGAGGCATCCGTGTAGTACTTCACGTTGACCGTGTCGGTCTTCGCCTCGCCCAGCAGGCCCTGGTAGTCCGGGTTCTTCTTGTACGAGACGAGCTCGTTGAAGTTGTAGCTCGTGATCGTGTACTGGCCGGCGAAGGCCTCGCCCTCGACGATGTCGTCGTCGGCGGTCAGCGAGTCGGCCGAGAAGACCTCCTCGTCGACGATCGGGCCCACCGGGCTCGACAGGATCTGCGGGAAGATCTGGTCGTTCGGGGAGATCAGGTTGAACACGACGGTCAGGTCGTCGGGGGTCTCGACGCTGTCGAGGTTGTACAGCAGCGACGACGGGCCGTTCTCGTCGGCGATGGCGACCTGGCGGTCGAACGTGAACTTCACGTCCGACGAGGTGAGCTCGTTGCCGTTCGCGAACTTCAGGCCGTCCTTGAGCTTCACCGTGTACTGCGTGTCGCTCGTGAACTCGGCGGACTCGGCGATGTCGGGCTCGACGTCGGGGCTGCCGTACGGGGTGTTCAGCAGGAACGGGTACACCTGGTTCATCACGGCGAACGAGCCGTTGTCGTACGAGCCGGCCGGGTCGAGCGCGGTGATCTGCTCGGTCGTGCCGATGGTCAGCGTGCTGCCGCCGCTCGACTCCCCGCCGCCGGCGGTGCAGCCGGCGAGGACGAGCGCGGCCGCCGAGAGACCGGCGGCCGTGGCGATGAGCCGGCCCCGGTTCTGGGTTGCGGATGCCATATCCGTCTACCTCTTCCTGGAAGTGGTGGCGCGCCGCGGGAAAGCGGTGCGCCCGTATTCCACTAGGGGTAGCACAGGGGTGTGGGAACGTGCGCGGAACCGGTCGCGCATCGAAGGAATGTTTATCGAAGTGCAACGTACGTCGCAGGTCCATTGCGCAGATGCGCACCGCGACGCCGAAGTGCTCGACGGCGCGACCGACCGTCCGACGGCGTCGGCGCGCCGCCGCAGGCCGGATCGCGGCCCGCTCAGTCGCCCTTCAACGCCCGCCGCTCGCGCTCGATGTCGACGAGGGCGCGCTGCATCGCCGCGTACGTGTCGCGATCGTCTGGGGCCGTGCGCTGCAGCCGACCGAGCAGCTCGCGCTTCTGGCGGAGCAGTTCGCGGTCGACGAGCGCGATCACCACGCCCTGCACGTACGTCGTGAGCTCGACCTCGCTGCGCTGGGGCACGGGCGCGACCGCCAACTGCTGCACCACGCCGATGTAGGGCTGCGGCACCTCGGCCGCGACCTTCTCGACGGTCACGGCCCCGTGCTCGGCGAGCACCGACGCCACCGCGTCGCGGACGACCGCGAGGGTCTCGTTGCCGAACCGGCTGTCGGTGGCATGCCGGAGCAGGTCGTCACCGGCGACCTCCGGGTACTGCAGCATCGCCTGCAGCGCGTCGCGCTCGAGGCGCGTCGACGGGTCGGCTGGCAGGTCGACGATCGAGTACGGCCGCTGCGGGGCATCCGCCGCCTGGTTCGGCTCGCCGAAGCCCGGCGCCGCCGAACCGCCGGGGCCGACCGCGGCCGCGGCACCCCCGGTGGACGCCGCGCCCGCCTGGTCGCGCTCGCCGGCTCGCCGCGGGCCGGATGCCTCTCCCCCGCGTTCGCCCGCGTCGCGCGAACGCCGTCCGGCGGCGCGCACGGCGCGGTCGACCTCGCCGAGCTCCACGCCCAGCATGCGTGCGAGCTCCCGCGTGTAGCCGGGCCGGAGCGACGCATCGCGGATGTCGGC
The DNA here is from genome assembly GCF_043950245.1 of Agromyces sp. MMS24-K17. Classification (GTDB taxonomy): domain Bacteria; phylum Actinomycetota; class Actinomycetes; order Actinomycetales; family Microbacteriaceae; genus Agromyces. The sequence continues at coordinate 3,080,159 of NZ_CP171640.1, forward strand.
CACGATCGGCGCCGCGGCGCGCAGCGCGGCCGCGCGGCCCTCGACCGTCTCGAGGTCGAACCGCGACAACGTGTGCCGGATCACGAAGTCGAACATCGGCGTGCGGGAGTCGACCAGCGCCCGAACGGCGCCGTCGCCGCGCGCGAGGCGCAGGTCGCACGGGTCGAGCCCGTCGGGCGCGACGGCGACGTAGGTCTGCGCGCTGAAGCGCTGCTCCTCGGCGAACGCCCGCATCGCGGCCTGCTGCCCGGCGGCGTCGCCGTCGAACGTGAACACCACCTCGCCGACGCCCGAGTCGTCGCCGAGCACCCGGCGCAGCACCTTGATGTGCTCGACGCCGAAGGCGGTGCCGCACGTCGCGATCGCCGTCGTGACCCCCGCGAGGTGGCAGGCCATCACGTCGGTGTAGCCCTCGACGACGACGACCCGGTGGGTCTTCGCGATGTCGCGCTTGGCGAGGTCGAGCCCGTAGAGCACCTGCGCCTTGCGGTACAGCGGGGTCTCGGGGGTGTTCAGGTACTTCGGGCCGTTGTCGTCGTCGAGGAGGCGTCGCGCGCCGAAGCCGACCGTCTGGCCGGTGACGTCGCGGATCGGCCAGACGAGCCGCCCGCGGAACCGGTCGTAGACCCCGCGATCGCCCTGCGACACGAGGCCCGCGGCCGAGAGCTCCTCCTGCGTGAACCCGCGGCCCTTGAGGTGCCCGGTCAGGCGGTCCCAGCTCTTGGGCGCGAACCCCACCCCGAACCGCTTCGCGGCCTCCGCGTCGAAGCCGCGCTCGCCGAGGAAGCGTCGGGCGACATCGGCCTCGGGCGAGCCGAGTTGCTCGAGGAAGTACTCGGAGGCGGCCGAGTTGGCCGCGAGCAGGCGCGCCCGGTTGCCGTGGTCCTGCGCCGGGCCGCCGCCGTCCTCGTAGTGCAGCTCGTACCCGATGCGGCCCGCGAGCCGCTCCACGGCCTCGCTGAACGACACGTGGTCCATCCGCTGGAGGAACGTGTAGACGTCGCCCGACTCGCCGCAGCCGAAGCAGTGGTAGTAGCCGAGCTGCGGTCGCACGTGGAAGCTCGGGCTGCGCTCGTCGTGGAACGGGCAGAGCCCCTTCATCGACCCCACGCCCGCCGACTTCAGGCTGACGTGCTCGCCGACGATGTCCGCGATGTTGGTGCGGGCCTTGACCTCCTCGACGTCGGCCTGCCGGATCCGCCCCGCCATCAGCTCGCCTCGATCCGCGCCGGGCGCGCGATCGCGTCGCCGGCGCTCAACGCTGCACCAGCCGCTCGTGCCAGGCGAGCGCCGACTGGTCGGTGAGGCTCGCCACCTGGTCGACGACGACGCGCTTGCGCGCCGCGTCGTCGGCGGCGGCGCGCCAGTCCTCGGCGAAGCCGGTGTCGAGGTGCTGCTCGCCGGTCGCGAGCAGCACGTCGGCGAGGGACGACAGGATGCTCCGCTGCTCGGAGTAGATCGGCTGCCGCGTGTTGTGCGACATCACGAACGTGGCCACGATGCCCTTCAACACGGCGATCTCGGCCTGGACCTCGCGCGGGACCACCACGTCGGCGTCGAAGCGGATGAGGCTCGCCATCGGGAACGCCGAGCGCGTGGCATCCGTCGCGACGTGTGCGAAGCGGCCGATGAGCTGGCTCGTGAGGTCCTTCAGCCGCGCCTGGTCGCGGCGGCTGCCGTCCCACGACGACATCCACGGGTCCATCGCCTCGAGGCGGTCGAACGCGGCGACGAGCTCGTCGTGCGGGATCGCCCCGCCGATCCACTCGTGCATCGAGTCGACGAGCGCGTCGTGGTCGACGCGGGCGCCGAGCGCTCCGATGTCGAGGTAGCCGTTCACGACCGCGTCCTCGAAGTCGTGCACCGAGTAGGCGATGTCGTCGCTGAGGTCCATGACCTGCGCCTCGATGCACAGGCGCCGGGCGGGCGCGCCGCGCCGCAGCCACTCGAACACGGCGATGTCGTCGCGGTAGAAGCCGAACTTCTGCCGGCCCGACGGGTCGGCGACGGCCGACTCCTCCGGCCACGGGTACTTGCAGCTCGCGTCGAGGCTGGCGCGCGTGAGGTTCAACCCGTAGCCGCGCCCGTCGTCGCCGAACACCTTCGGCTCGAGCCGGGTGAGCAGCCGCAGGGTCTGCGCATTGCCCTCGAAGCCGCCGATGTCGGCCGCCCAGTCGTTCAGCGCCTTCTCGCCGTTGTGGCCGAACGGCGGGTGGCCGAGGTCGTGTGCGAGGCACGCCGTGTCGACCACGTCGGGGTCGAGCGCGAGGTTCGTCGCGAGCTCCCGCCCGATCTGGGCGACCTCGAGCGAGTGCGTGAGCCGGTTCCGGGCGAAGTCGAGGCCGGCCGTCGGGCTCAGCACCTGGGTCTTCGCCGCGAGGCGGCGCAGCGCGCTCGAGTGCAGCAGCCGGGCGCGGTCGCGCGCGAAGTCGCTGCGCCGGGAGGAGTGCTCCTCGGGCAGCCAGCGTTCGGTGTCGGCGTCGTCGTACCCGCCGAAGAGCCGCCGTTCCCGCACCTCAGCCGCCGCTCGTGTCGAGTTCGGCGTCGACGAGCGTGGTGCGGTCGTGGCCGGCGAGCTCCTGCGAGTCGAGCCAGCCGTCGGGCAGGGCCGGGTTCTTCGGGGTCCCGGCACGGCCGCGCGGCCCCTCCGCCCCCTCGCCCGGGTACGGCGTCGACCAGTCGAGCGTGCCGAGCAGGTCGTCGAGGTGTGCGAGCGACTCGACGGTCGCGAGGCGCGCCCGCAGGTCGCCGCCCACCGGGTAGCCCTTGAAGTACCAGGCGACGTGCTTGCGAATGTCGCGGCAGCCGCGCTCCTCGCTGTCGAAGAACTCGACGAGCAGTTCGGCGTGCCGGCGGAACGTGCGGGCCACGTCGCCGAGGCTCGGCTCGGCCTTGCGCTCCTCGCCGCGGAACGCCGCCGCGAGGTCGCCGAAGAGCCACGGCCGGCCGAGGCAGCCGCGCCCGACGACGACGCCGTCGCAGCCGGTCTCGTCGACCATGCGCAGCGCGTCCTCCGCCGACCAGATGTCGCCGTTGCCGAGCACGGGCACGCCCGTGACCGTCTCCTTGAGCTTCGCGATCGCGGGCCAGTCGGCCTGGCCCGAGTAGAACTCGGCCGCGGTGCGGGCGTGCAGCGCGATCGACGCGACGCCGGCGCCCTCGGCGATGCGCCCGGCCTCGAGGTAGGTCAGGTGGTCCTGGTCGATGCCCTTGCGCATCTTCACCGTCAGCGGGATGTCGCCGGCCGCCTTGACGGCGCCCTCGACGATGTCGCGGAACAGGCCCGACTTCCACGGGAGCGCCGCGCCGCCGCCCTTGCGGGTGACCTTCGGAACGGGGCATCCGAAGTTCAGGTCGATGTGGTCGGCCCGGTCCTCGGCGACGAGCATCGTCACCGCGTCGGCGACGGTCTTGGGGTCGACCCCGTAGAGCTGGATCGACCGCGGCGTCTCCGACTCGTGGTGCGTGATCAGGCGCATCGACTCGGGCGTGCGCTCGACGAGCGCACGGCTCGTGATCATCTCGCTCACGTACAGGCCGGCGCCGAACTCGCGGCACAGGCGGCGGAACGCCGTGTTCGTGATGCCGGCCATGGGCGCGAGCACGACGGGCACGTCGAGGGCGATGCCGCCGATCGACAGCGGACCGCGGGTGGCGGTGGAGGAAACAGACATCGCTGACGATTCTCCCAGACTTCCGGGGGCGAGCGGCTGAGCGGCGCGAACTCGCCAATAGGATGCGAACACCGCGACCCCCTGAGGAGGACGAGATGTCGGATGCGCAGCCGGTCGACGCCGGGCTGACCGGTTCGGAGCGGGTGCAGGCGGATGCCTCGGCCCGCGGCCTCGCGATCGAGGTCATCGAGCGCCCTGCGGCACGCAGCCTCGAGGAGGCGGCCGAGCTCATGGGCATCACGCCGGCCGACATCGTGAAGTCGCTCGTCGTGAAGCGCAGCGACGACACCTACGTGTTCGCGCTCGTGCCCGGCGGCCGCAAGATCAGCTGGCCGAAGCTGCGCGCCCTCCTGGGCGTCAACAAGCTCCAGTTGCCGGATGCCTCGCTCGCGCTGGCCGCGACCGGGTACGAGCGGGGCACGATCACGCCCATCGGGTCGACCAACGCGTGGCCGGTCGTCGCCGACGAGAGCATCGTCGGGCGCCGGGTGTCGATGGGCGCCGGCGAGCACGGCCGGAGCCTCTTCGTCGACGCCGACGCCCTGATCGCCGCCTACGGGGCGACGGTCGCCGACATCAGCGAGCCGGAGTGAGCGCGGACGGCACGCCGCCCCTGCTCGCCATGACCGAGCTGCTCGCGGAACTCGGCCGCTGGTACGACCGGCTCGAGCGGATCACGGGCGCGACGATCACCTGGAAGATCGACGACGTGAATCGCGACAGCGGCTACCCGTACCTCGAGGTCGACGAACGCGGGTACCACTACTGCGTCCGCGAGCGGAACGTGCTGCTCCGCGAGGAGGTGACGCGGGATCTCGACGAACTGCTGTACTGGGTGATGGACTCCCACGTCCACGAGATCGCCGTCGATGCCGGCCGAGAGGCCCGAGGCGGGCCTCCCGGATTCACGGGCGACACCCGGCGACTCTGGTTCCCCGAATGGGAAGCCCTGATGGCACGGCTCTCGCCGGCCTGGGGTGAGCGAACCCACCGCCGGATCGACGAGATCCTCTCGCGGGCCCCCTACCACGACTGAGCCACGCCGCACCGTGCACCGCGCGTCGGCGTTCGACCGATCCGGGCGGCCGGCGCGCTACTCCGCCGCGGTGCCCGGGATGAAGCAGACGTCGCCCTCGCACACCATCGCGGCGGGATCGCCGGCGATCAGCGCGAACGGCGCGGCGAGCGGGGCATCCGTCACGACCGGGGCATCCGAGCCGACCTGCGCGTCGGTCACGCGGCGTCCTCGCCCTGCTCGCCGGCGACCTGGGTGAGCCGTTCGCGAACACCTCGGCCGGCTGCGCGCCGGAGACGCCGTACTTGCCCTCGAAGACGAAGAACGGCACGCCCTGGATGCCGTACGCGCGGGCCTGCGCGATGTCGGCCTGCACGTCGGCGGCGTAGCGACCCGACTCGAGCGCGTCGCGCGCGACGTCGGCGTCGAGGCCGAGCTCCTCGGCGTAGGCGACGAGCTCGTCGATGCGGTTCACGCGGCCGCCCTCGACGAAGTAGGCCTGCAGCAGGCGCTCCTTGAGCTCGAGCTGCTTGCCCTGCGACTTCGCGAAGTGCAGCAGCTCGTGCGCCTTCAGCGTCTTCACGTGCGCGACCTTCTCGAAGTGGTAATCGAGGCCCGCCTTCGCGGCGACGCCCGTGACGTGCTCCAGCATCTGCTCGACCTGCGCGACCGGCATGCCCTTGCGCTCCGCGAGGTACTCGACCGTCGACCCCTCGAAGTCGAGCGGGGTGTCGGGCGAGAGCTCGTACGAGTGGTACTCGATCTCGACGGCGGGCGCGTCGTCGCCGAGAGCGGCGAGGCCGGCCTCGAGGTGGCGCTTGCCGATGTAGCACCACGGGCACGCGATGTCGGACCAGATGTCGATCTTGATGGGGTCAGTCACGGTCGTGGACAACCGATGCGGATGCATCGGTATTCCCGGCGACCGGCGCCGCCTCCGGAACGGCCGCGCCGGCCGGGCGCGGCCACGTCCGCGACACCCAGACGACCAGGGCGGCCACCGCCGCGAACGCCAGCGCGATGACGAGCACCCAGAACGCGACGCCGAGGTAGCCGTCGTCCTGGCGCGCCGGGTTGAGGAACGGGTAGGGGTACCAGGTCTCCACCTCCCGCACCTGGTCGTAGACCAGCGGCCCGCGCACGAGCGTGTACGTCACCCACGCGATCGGGAAGGCGAGGACGATCCAGACGCGACTCCATTCGAGGCGCCGCCGGCCGGGCGCGATGAGCCAGTCGATCACGAGGAAGGCCGGCGCGATCACGTGCATGACCTCGTTGGTCCACGGCTGGGCGTCGCCGCCGCCCGTCACCGGAAGCCCGCGGAGGAGGAGGTTGTACACGAGGCCCGTGATCGCCATGTACGTCGTCGCGCACGCGCGCACGATCGCGAACCAGGCGGGATCGGGCAGGCGGCCCCACACGGCGAAGCCGGCGCCGACGAGGAGCACGACGGCGGCGAGCAGGTTCGATTCGATGGTGAAGTAGCTGAAGAAGTTGACGTTGAGGGTGCCGAGGTCGGCGAAGCCCTGCTCGGCCCAGTAGCCGGACGAGCCCTGGTACGTCACCGTCGTCGCGGCGATGATCGCGATGGCCATCGCGACGCGGGCGGCGGCCCACGCCAGTGCGAAGCCGCGGTGCGGCGCGGCGGCGGTTCGGTCGATCGTGCGGTCCCCCGTCATGCGCACCAGCCTAGGACCGGGCGTCGGCGGGCGGACGGAGGCCGCCGGGGACGGCCGCGCACGGCTCAGGTTGCGGCGAGCGCTTCGATCGGGTTCCAGCCCTTCCTCTCGGAGGCTGGACGATATATCGTTGAGTATCGTTCACATCTCGATCCAGGAGGTCATGATGGACGGAGCACGCCGCAACGGCGGATTCGGAACCACGGGATTCGGCGGCGGATTCGCCGGCGACAATCCCGGCGCCGCGATCTGGGAGGCGCTCGAGCAGATGCGCTCCTCGTTCGAGCAGCGCACCGGCACGACGCGCATGGCGCGCGGCGACGTGCGCGCCGCCGTCCTCGCCCTCCTCCTGGAGGAGCCGATGCACGGCTACCAGATCATCAGCGAGATCGAGCAGCGGAGCGGCGGATCGTGGAAGCCGAGCGCCGGCTCCGTGTACCCGACGCTGCAACTGCTCGCCGACGAGGGCCTGATCGTCGCCGAGGAGCTCCGCGGGCGCAAGACCTACTCGCTCACCGACCTCGGCCGCGAGCAGGCGGAGGCCGCGTCCGACCGCCCGGCCCCGTGGGAGTCGTCGTCGCCCCGCGACGGCGGCCAGCACCGCGCGCTCTCCAAGGCCGGCGTCGAACTCGCAGCAGCCACGGCGCAGCTCGCCCGCAGCGGCACGCCCGAGCAGCTCGAGCAGGCCGCCACCGTGCTCGACGAGACCCGTCGCCGGCTCTACGCGATCCTCGCCCAGGGCTGAACGGGTGCCGGACTCGCGCGCCGAGCGCGCCCGCTCCCGCCGCATCCTGGGCTTCGCCGCGCGCCACCTCGCACAGCTGTGGTGGTTCGAGCTCGTCCTGCCTCGGATCGGGCTCGAACGCATCGCCGCGCGCGGCCGCGACCGCCGCACGCGGGTGATCGCGCGGCGGTTCCACGCGCTCGCGGTCGAGCTCGGCGGCCTCATGATCAAGGTCGGCCAGTTCCTCTCCTCGCGCCTCGACGTACTGCCGCCGGAGATCACCGACGAGCTCGCCGGGTTGCAGGACGAGGTGCCGCCGGTGGCGTTCCCCGCCATCCGAGCGCTCGCCGAGGCGGAGCTCGGCGCGCCGCTCGAGCAGGTCTACGCCCGCTTCGACGAGGTGCCGGTCGCGGCGGCGTCGCTCGGGCAGGCGCACCGCGCCCGCCTCTCCCCGCCGACGCCGCCGAGACCGGGCTCGACGAGGTCGTCGTCAAGGTGCAGCGGCCCGGCATCGAGCGGATCGTCGCGGTCGACCTGGCCGCGCTGCGGCGCATCGGCGGATGGCTCAGCCGGGTGCGCCTCGTCTCCGACCGGGTGGATGCCCCGGCCCTCGTCGAGGAGTTCGCGCAGACGAGCCTCGAGGAGATCGACTACCTGCACGAGGCGGCCTCCGCCGAGCGGTTCGCGGAGTCGTTCGCGGGCGATGCACGGGTCGGCGCGCCCGCGGTCGTCTGGGAGCGCACCACCCGGCGCGTGCTCACCCTCGAGGACGTCACCGCCATCAAGATCAACGACACCGCCGCGCTCCGCGCCGCGGGCATCGACCCCGCCGACGTCGCCCGGGCGTTCGCGGAGCTCATGTTCGAGCAGGTGTTCACGCACGCCTTCGTGCACGCCGACCCGCATCCCGGCAACCTCTTCGTCACGCCGCAGCCGGCCGACACCGCGCCGAACCCCGCGAGCCCGCCGTGGCGCCTCACCTTCGTCGACTTCGGCATGATGGCCGAGGTGCCCGCCGAACTCCGCGCCGGGCTGCGCGCCCTCGTCATCGCCGTCGCCTCCCGCGACGGACGCGGCATGATCGACGCCGCCCGCGAGATCGGCGTGCTCGTGCCGTCGGGCGACACCGCCGAGCTCGAGCGCGCCCTCGCCCAGCTGTTCGCCCGGTTCGGCGGCATGGGCTTCGCGCAGCTGAAGGACGTCGACCCGCGGGAGTTCCGCGACTTCGCCGAGGAGTTCGGCGACGTCATGCGGTCGCTCCCGTTCCAGCTCCCGGAGCGCCTGCTGCTGCTCATCCGGGCGCTGGCGCTGACCAGCGGCATGTGCAGCGGGCTCGACCCCGAGTTCAACGTGTGGGACGCGGTCGAGCCCTACGCCACCCGGCTGCTCGACGAGGAGCGCGGCAACGTCGCGCAGGACTTCCTCGGCCAGGCCGTGTCGAGCGCCGGCCTGCTGTGGGGGCTGCCCAAGCGCCTCGACGGCGTCATCGGGCGGGCCGAGCAGGGCACGCTGACCTTCGACACCGCGCGCCTCGAGCGCCGGCTCGACCGGCTGGAGGGCGTCGCGCGCCGGGTGCTCTCGGCGGTGCTCTTCGCCGCGCTGCTCATCGGCGGCGCGGTCGTCGTCGGCGTGAACCCCGCACTCGGCACCACGCTCATGATCGCGTCGGTGCTGCCGCTGCTGCACGCGCTGTTCGCCGGGTGGTTCGCCCGGCGCGGGCCGCGCTGACCGGAACCGCCCGGCTCACGGCTCAGCCGGCCGGCGCCGTATCGGCCGGGGTCGCGTCGCTCGGGGTGTCGATCGCGCCGCCGAACCGACGGTTCCGTCCGGTGTACCGGTCGATCGCCTCCCACAGGTCGACGCGCGAGAAGTCGGGCCAGAGGGTGTCGAGGAACACCATCTCGGCGTACGCCGACTGCCAGAGCAGGAAGTTCGACGTGCGCTGCTCCCCGAGCTGCGGACGAACAGGTCCACGTCGGGCATGTCGGGCACGTACAGACGCTTCTGTATCAGCCGCTCCGACACGGCGGAGGGGCGCAGGCGCCCGGCCGCGACGTCGTCGGCGATCGACTGCACGGCGTCGACGAGCTCGTTGCGGCCGCCGTAGTTCACGCACATCGTGAACTGCAGCCCGGTGTTGCCGGCGGTCAGCCGCTCGGCGACCTGGAGCTCGTCGATGACCGACTTCCACAGGCGCGGCCGGCGACCCGCCCAGCGGATGCGCACGTTCCACTCGTTCAACTGGTCGCGCCGGCGGTGCAGCACGTCGCGGTTGTAGCCCATGAGGAAGCGCACCTCCTCGGGCGACCGCTTCCAGTTCTCTGTCGAGAACGCGTAGACGGACAGGTGCTTCACGCCCGCCTGGACGGCGCCCGCGACGACGTCGAGGAGCACCTCCTCCCCCGCCTTGTGCCCCTCGATGCGCGTGAGGCCCTGGCGGTTCGCCCACCGGCCGTTGCCGTCCATCACGATCGCGACGTGGTTCGGCACCGAGCCCTTCGGATACTCGGGCGGGGTGAGGCCCGTCCAGTCGAGCGGCCGGTAGGGCACGGCGTCCTTGTGCGTGTAGGGCTTGGGGGTCACTGGTCGGATGCTCCTCGGGATACGTGCGGAAGCGAGCGGAGGCCCCGCTCGAGATGCCATTGGGCGTAGGCGGCGACGATGCCGCTCGCCTGGTTGCGGTCGCGCTCGCCCGACGCCTCGGCGGCCTCCCAGTCGCCGGCGAGCAGCGACCCGAGGAGCCCGACCGTCGCCGGGTCGATGCGCGGCGACCCCGGCGGGGCGCAGTCGTCGCACACCACGCCGCCGAGCTGCACGACGACCGCCGTGTGCGGACCGGCCTGCCCGCACCGGGCGCAGTCCTGGAAGCTCGGTGCCCAGCCGGCGAGCGACAGCGCGCGCAGGAGGTACGAGTCGAGCGTCAGCCCCGCACCGTGCTCGTTCCGGGAGAGCGACCGCAGCGCACCGACGAGGAGGAGGTACTGCTGCAGCGACCCCTCGGCCTCGGTCACCCGGTCGGCGGTCTCGACCATGGCGTTCGCCGCCGTGTACGCGGCGTAGTCGCGGGAGATCTCCGCGCCGTACGAGCCGAGCGACTCGGCCTGCGTGATGACGTCGAGCGTACGGCCCTCGTACAGCTGCAGGTCGGCGACCATGAACGGCTCGAGGCGGGCGCCGAACTTCGACGCCGTGCGGCGCACGCCCCGCGCGACCGCCCGGATCTTGCCGTGGCGGCGCGTGAGCAGCGTGACGATGCGGTCGGCTTCGCCCAGCTTGTGGGTCCTGAGCACGACGGCTTCATCTCGGTACACCGGCACCCGTCGATTCTCCCACCAGCCGGCGACGGCGCGGCCCGCCGCAGCGCGGAGTGGGGCATCCGCCGTGGTTCACTGGCACCGTGGACGACGCGCAGATCATCATCCCGCTGTGGCTCGACCTGGTCGCCGTGGCGATCGGGGCGATCCAGGGCGCGATGTTCTCGGCGCGGCTCACCGAGCGGCGCATCGACCTGCTCGGCATCGCGCTGATCGGCATCATCGTCGGCCTCGGCGGCGGCCTCCTGCGCGACCTGCTGCTGAACCAGCTGCCGGCCGCCATCTCGAGCAACTGGTACCTGCCGACCGCGGTCGCCGCGGCCCTCCTCGGGATGCTCCTGCTGCGCCTCTTCACCCGGCTGAACGGGCTCATCATCGCGCTCGACGCGATCACCATCGGGCTGTTCGGCGCGATCGGCACGTCGAAGGCGCTCGCCGCGGGGGTGCCCGTGATCCCGGCGGTGTTCGTCGGGGTCGTGTCGGCGGTGGGCGGGTCGATCCTGCGCGACGTCGCACTGAACCTGCCGATCGCCCTCATGCACGTCGGCTCGCTGTACGCCGTCGCCGCCACCGCGGGCACCGTGCTGCTCGTCGCGCTCGCGGCGACGGGCGTCGGGATCACCTGGGCGGCGATCGCCTGCGTCGTCGTGACCACGGCCACGCGACTCGGATCGGTGCGGTTCGGCTGGAGCCTGCCCGAGCAGCGGGCGCTCGGCAGCTGGCCGCGCTGGCGCCGGCGCTGAGTGCGCCGCACCGCAGCCGGAGCGAACCGGAAGGGGAAAGGACCGGCCGCGGCTCCCCCGAACCGCGGCCGGTCGGCTCTTGAACCCTAGCGCGCCTCGGCGAACTCCGGAACGGCGGCGTGCCGCAGGGCGCGGTTGACGGCCGAGACGACGGCCTTCAGCGACGCCGTCGAGATGTCGGCGTCGATGCCGACGCCCCACAGGGTGCGGCCGTCGACCTGGCACTCCACGTACGCGGCGGCCAGCGCGTCGCCGCCGGACGACAGGGCGTGCTCGGTGTAGTCGAGCACGCGGACGTCGACGCCCTCCTCGGCCAGTACCGAGAGGAACGCGGCGACCGGGCCGTTGCCGGTGCCGTCGGCGTCGGTGCGCACCTCGCCGTCGCGGAGGCCCACGCGCACGCGCACCTCGCCGGTCAGCTCGCTCTCGGTGCGCAGGCTCAGCAGCTCGAACCGGCCCCACTTGTCGTCGGGGCGGTCGGCGGGCGCCGGCAGGTACTCATCGGTGAAGACGCGCCAGATCTCGTCGCTCGTGACCTCGCCGCCCTCGCTGTCGGTCTTGGCCTGGACGACGCCGGAGAACTCGATCTGCAGGCGGCGCGGCAGGTCGAGGGCGTGGTCGGTCTTCAGCAGGTAGGCGACGCCGCCCTTGCCCGACTGCGAGTTCACGCGGATGACGGCCTCGTAGCTGCGGCCCAGGTCCTTCGGGTCGACCGGCAGGTAGGGCACCGCCCACTCGAGGTCGTCGACCGACACGCCGCGACGCTCGGCCTCGGCGTCCATCGCCTCGAAGCCCTTCTTGATGGCGTCCTGGTGCGATCCGGAGAACGCGGTGTACACGAGGTCGCCGGCCCACGGGCTGCGCTCGGGCACCGGCAGCTGGTTGCAGTACTCGGCCGTGCGCTTCACCTCGTCGATGTCGCTGAAGTCGATCTGCGGGTCGATGCCCTGCGTGAACAGGTTGATGCCCAGCGCGACGAGGTCAACGTTGCCGGTGCGCTCGCCGTTGCCGAACAGGCAGCCCTCGATGCGGTCGGCGCCGGCCAGGTAGCCGAGCTCCGCGGCGGCGACGGCGGTGCCACGGTCGTTGTGCGGGTGCAGCGACAGGATCACGTTCTCGCGGTAGGCGAGGTTGCGGCTCATCCACTCGATCGAGTCGGCGTAGACGTTCGGCGTCGCCATCTCGACCGTCGCCGGCAGGTTGATGATGACCTTGCGCTCGGGCGTGGGCTCGAATACCTCGAGCACCTGGTTGCACACGTCGAGGGCGAACTCGAGCTCGGTGCCGGTGTACGACTCGGGCGAGTACTCGTAGTAGACCGCCGTGCCGGGCACGGTGGCCTCCATCTCACGGCACTTGCGGGCACCGTGCAGGGCGATGTCGATGATGCCCTGGCGGTCGGTGCGGAACACGACTTCGCGCTGCAGCACGCTCGTCGAGTTGTAGAGGTGCACGATCGCCTGCTTGGCGCCGCGGATCGACTCGTACGTGCGCTCGATCAGGTGGTCGCGGGCCTGCGTCAGCACCTGGATGGTCACGTCGTCGGGGATCGCCCCCTCCTCGATGAGGCTGCGCACGAAGTCGAAGTCGGTCTGGCTCGCGCTCGGGAAGCCGACCTCGATCTCCTTGTAGCCCATCTTCACGAGCAGGTCGAACATGATGCGCTTGCGCTCGGGGCTCATCGGGTCGATGAGGGCCTGGTTGCCGTCGCGCAGGTCGACGGCGCACCAGCGCGGCGCGACCTCGATGCGGTTCGAGGGCCAGGTGCGGTCGGGCAGGTCGACGCGGATCAGCTCGTGGTACGGCCGGTACCGATGGACCGGCATGGACGACGGCTTCTGGTGGTTGTGCATTGGGTCGCTCTTCTCGCTAGGTCTGGATTCAGCCGACGACGGACTCCGCAGCGAGAGAGGCCTGAGAACTAGGACTCGCTGCGGCAGCTAAGGAGAAGCAGGCCGGAAAGCACCCGTCAAGGGTAGCACCGTCGGCGCGACGGACGCGACGACGACGGCGGCGGATGACTCGTCGAGTCATCCGCCGCCGCTCCGCCCCCGCCCGGCCCGCTCCTCGCCTGGCCTCCGGCCGGGCCTCCCGTCAGTCGACCGCGAGCGCGACGACCGGCGAGATGCGCACCGCGCGGCGCGCCGGCGCGATCGACGCGGCCAGCGTCAGCACCACGGCCGCCGCCACGATCACCGCGACGAGCACCCACGGCACCGCGGGCGCGATGAGGCGCGGCTCGCCCGTCATCGAGCCGAGCATCGACTGCGCGCCGATCCATCCGTACGCCGCGCCGAGCACGAGGCCGAACGCGGTCGCCGCGACCGTCAGCGCCGCCGCCTCCGCGAGGATCATCGTGCGCACCTGCGCGCGATCGAAGCCGAGGGCGCGCAGCAGGCCGATCTCGCGGGTGCGCTGCAGCACGCTGATCGACAGGGTGTTCACCAGGCCGACCGCGGCGATCACCGCGCTGAAGCCGACGAGTGCCGAGAACACCGCGACCGTCCCGTCGATCACGGGGCCGAGCGCCTGTTCGAGTTGCTCCTGGGAGCTCAGCACCTCGGTCATCGCCTGGCGGTACGTCTCCATCGTGACGGCGAACATCGTGACCAGCGTGACGCCGACGACGAGGCCGATCGTCATGCGCGTCGCCCGCTCGGGGTGGCGCACGGCGTTCTCGGCCGCGAGCCGCGCCGCCGGCGTCGACCCGAGCAGCCGGCCCACCCCGCGCAGCACGCCGGGCATGATGCGGTCGGCGACGAGCACGATGCCGGTGAACGAGAGGATGCCGCCCACGACGCCGATCAGCACGCCCCCGGGGTGCACGAGGCCGAGCACCACGCCGGCCGCGAGGGCGAACGCGCCCAGCACGATCAGCGTGACGCCGGTCGCGGTGCGCCCGACGCGACGGGCGACCTGCTCGACCGACGACTCCGACGAGTTGCCGAGCGCCTCGGCGGGTCGGACGCCGAGCACGCGGCGCGACCCGGTCCAGGCGGCGAGCCACGTCGTCAGCACGACGGCCGCCATCGGCACGAGCAGCACCGGTTCGGCGTAGCCGTAGTCGAACTCGGGGATGACCTCGGTCGCCACGCCGACGCGGGCGATGCCCCACGCGACCGCCGTGCCGAGCACGGCGCCGAGCACCGCGCCGATCGCGCCGATCGCGAGTCCCTCGCGGGCGATCGCGGCGCGCTGGCTGCGCGCGCTCGACCCGATCAGGCGCAGCAGCGCGATGAGCCGGGTACGCCCCGCGACGACGGTCGCGACCGTGTTGGCGGTGGTCACGGCGGCGACGTAGACCGCGATCGCGATGAACACGAAGGCGACGATGTTCAGCATCGTCGCGACGGTCGCGCTCTCGCCCGCGAGGTCGTCGCTCGCGATCACGGCGGTCAGGATGCCGGTCACCTGCAGCAGCGCCACGCCGAACCCGGCGGCGAGCACCGCGACGAGCAGGGTGGGCAGGTGGTCGCGGATGCCCCGGCTCACGCCGCGGCCTCCATCTGCAGCATGACCGACGAGATCTCCTCGGGCGTCGCCCGGCCCTGGTCGCGCACGATGCGGCCGTCGGCGAGGAACAGGATGCGGTCGGCGTGGCTCGCGGCGATCGGATCGTGGGTCACCATCGCGATCGCCTGGCCCGAGCGGGCGCTCGTGGAGGCGAGCAGCGACAGCACCTCGCGGCCGGTGCGGGAGTCGAGGTTGCCGGTGGGCTCGTCGGCGAAGACGAGGTCGGGCCGGGTGGCGAGGGCGCGGGCGATCGCCACGCGCTGCTGCTGGCCGCCCGAGAGCTCGTGCGGCCGGTGCCCGAGTCGGGCGCGCAGGCCCAGGGTGTCGATGAGCTCGTCGATCCAGGCCTGCTCGTCGCGCGTCGGGCGACGCCCGTCGAGCTCGAACGGCAGGAGCACGTTGCCGCGCACGTCGAGCGTGGGCACGAGGTTGAACGACTGGAACACGAAGCCGATCCGACGGCGGCGCAGCACCGTGAGCGCGCTGTCGCCGAGCCCGGTGATGTCGGTGTCGCCGAGCCACACCTGCCCGGCAGTCGGGGTGTCGAGACCGGCCATCAGGTGCATCAGCGTCGACTTGCCCGAGCCCGACGGGCCCATGATCGCGGTGAACTCGCCGCGACGCAGGCCGATCGATACGTCGTCGAGGGCGACGACCTCGCCCTGGCCGGTGCCGTAGCGCTTGCCGAGCCCCACGGCGCGGGCGATGAGACCGAGGTCGGAAGGAGGATTCTGCATGCCTCCGACGCTACGGTCGGCCGCCGGGGCGGGGCATCCGCCCGGGGTGGGCTTCGCGTCATCCTGCAGGATGACCCGCCGGACGACCTCAGGCGGGCAGGTCGTGCTCGTAGGAGAACACGACGAGCTGCACCCGGTCGCGCAGGCCGAGCTTCGCGAGGATGCGGCTCACGTGCGTCTTCACGGTGGCCTCGCTGAGGTACTCGGAGGCGGCGATCTCGGTGTTCGACAGGCCCCTGGCGGCCAGGCCGAAGATCTCCCGCTCGCGCGGGGTCAGCTCGGCCCATGCCGCCGGCGCGGGGCGGCGGCCGTTCCCGCGGCCGACGTGGGCGAACAGCTCGCGGGTCGCGGTCGCCGCGAGCACCGCGTTCCCGGCATGCACGGTGCGGATCGCGGCGAGCAGGAACTCGGGATCGGCGTCCTTCAGCACGAAGCCGCTCGCCCCGGCGCGGATCGCGCGTGCGGCGTTCTCGTCGAGGTCGAACGTGGTGAGCACGATCACGCGTGGCGCGGGCCGGCCCGCGCGGTCGGCGGCGGCGAGGATCCGCTCGGTCGCGCCGATCCCGTCGAGGTGGGGCATCCGCACGTCCATCAGCACGACGTCGGGGGCGGATGCCTCGGCCAGCGCGACCGCGGCGAGCCCGTCGCCGGCCTCCCCCGCGAAGTCCAGGTCGGGCTGCGACTCGACCAGCATCCGGACGCCGGCGCGGAACAGCGCCTGGTCGTCGACGAGGGCGACGCGGATCCGGCTCATGCGCCGGCCTCCCGGCCCGCCGCGACCGGCGCGGCCGCCGGGATCTCGGCGCGGACGACGAACCGGGCGCCGTCCGCGTCGACCGACAGCGATCCGCCGGCGAGCTGCGCCCGCTCCCGCATGCCGGCGATGCCGTGGCGCAGCGCACCACCGCCCGCAGCGGCGGCCGCGGCCGCGCCCGGCGCGGCGCCCTCGGCCTCGGGCTCGACCCGTCGGAGCTCGTTCGCGACCTGCACCGCGGCCCCTGCTGCGTTCCACGCGAGCTCGAGGGTCACCGGGCGATCCGTCGCGCCGTGCCGCAGGGCGTTCGTGAGCGCCTCCTGGATGATGCGGTACACCGCGATCTGGTGCCCGGCGCCGAGCGGCACGCGCTCCCCGGACTCGGTGAAGCGGACGTCGAGGCCCGCCGTGCGCATCCGCTCGACGAGTTCGCCCAGGTCGTCGAGCACGGGCTGGGGCGCCTCGCCCTCCGCGTGCCGCAGCTCGGCGAGCAGCAGCCGGACGTCGCCGAGGGCGCCCCGCGCGACGCCGCCGATCGTCTCGAGCGCCGCCGGCGCGGCCTCCGGCCGGGTGCGCGCCGCGAAGCGGGCGCCGTCGGCCTGCGCGATCACGACCGCGAGGGAGTGCGCGACGACGTCGTGCATGTCTCGCGCGATGCGGTTGCGCTCCTGCTCGACGACGAACCGGTACTCGGCGAGCTCGCGTTCGCGGGTCGCCAGTTCTTCACGTCGACGGATGTCCCGCCCGTCGCGCACCGCCCGCACGAGCAGGCCCGCCGTCCAGGCGAGCACGAGCACGGCGATCGCGCCGACGAAGAGGATGCCGAGCAGGAGCAGCATGCGAAGTGCGTCGCCCGCGGGGTCGGGATCGGCGGCGCCGGCGAACAGCGTCTTCGCGACGCCGAGGTACAGGGTCGCGATGACCGCCCCGCCCACCGCCGATGCGAGGCCGAGCCACTTCACGGTGCGACCGCCGTGCGCCGCCGTCGAGTAGAGGACCCCGAGCACGGCGGCGTCGTAGAGCTGGAGGTCGCGCAGCGCGACCATCTGCAGGATCGCCGCCGCCCACGCCACCGCGAGGGACCACCCCGGCGACCAGCGGCGGATCGCGAGCGCACCGCTGAAGAGCACGAGCGCGACGAGGTCGATGCCGTTGCCGAGCAGCGCGAACGGCAGGCACGCCAGCGCGAAGAGGCCGGCGAGCACGATGTCGGTCGTGAGGCGGCCGCGGCTCAGGCGCGGTGGCGCCACGGGTTCGGTCGGAGGCACCGATCCACCGTACGCCGCCGCGCCCCGCTCAGCCGAGCCGGCGGGCGCGAATCATCCCAGCGATGTACGCGACCCGGGCGGCCGGGCCGCGTCGCGCGGCGCGGTGCGCGCTCAGAACCCGAGCCGCCCGAGCTGCTTGGGGTCGCGCTGCCAGTCCTTCGCGACCTTCACGTGCAGCGACAGGAACACCTTCCGGCCGAGGAGCCGCTCGATCTGGGCGCGCGCGGTCGCGCCGACCTCCTTCAGCCGCGACCCTCCCTTGCCGATGATGATGCCCTTCTGGCTGTCGCGCTCGACGAACACGGTCGCGTACACGTCTACCAGGTCCTTGCCCTCGCGCTCGGTGAGCTCGTCGACGAGCACCGCGATCGAGTGCGGCAGCTCGTCGGACACGCCCTCGAGCGCCGCCTCGCGGACGAACTCCGCGATCCGTTCGTTCACGTCCTCGTCGGTCAGCGTCTCGGCCGGGTACAGCGGGAACTCCGACGTCGGCATGAGCGCCAGCAGCTCGTCGACCAGCACGTCGAGCTGCTCGCCGCGCGGCGCCGACACCGGGATGATCGCCGCCCACTCGCGGAGCTTCGAGACGGCCAGCAGCTGCTCGGCGACCTTCGCCTTCGACGTGGCATCCGTCTTCGTGACGATCGCGACCTTCTTCGCGTGCGGGTACTGCTCGAGCTGCTCGGTGATGAACCGGTCGCCCGGGCCGATCGCCTCGTTCGCCGGCACGCAGAACGCGATCACGTCGACGTCGCCGAGCGTGGTCTGCACCAGGGTGTTGAGCCGCTCGCCGAGCAGGGTGCGCGGCCGGTGCAGTCCCGGCGTGTCGACGAGGATGAGCTGTCCGTGCTCGCGGTGCACGATGCCCCGGATGGCCCGGCGCGTCGTCTGCGGCTTCGAGCTGGTGATCGCCACCTTCTCGCCCACCAGCGCGTTCGTGAGCGTCGACTTGCCGACGTTCGGCCGTCCGACGAATGAGACGAATCCCGCTCGGTAGTCAGTCACGTCCGGTCCTTCCGTCTGCGTCGCCGCGCTCGAAGGCGGCCCTCGCGTCGATGAGCGCCTGGTCGGGCCAGGCGAGGATGGTGGCGATGCGCCGGCGGCGGCCCTCGGTGCGCTCCGCCTCGAGCAGCAGGCCCGACACCGCGACCCGCTCCCCCGGCTGCGGCAGGCGGCCGAGCTCCTTCGCGAGGAGCCCGCCGGCGGAGTCGACGTCCTCGTCCTCCAGGTCGAGGCCGAACAGTTCGCCGAGCTCGTCGATCGGCAGGCGCGCGTTCACGCGGAACCGCCCGCCCTCGAGCTCCTCGACCTGCACCGCGTCGCGGTCGTACTCGTCGGAGATGTCGCCGACCAGCTCCTCGATGAGGTCCTCGAGGGTGACGAGCCCGGCGATGCCGCCGTACTCGTCGACCACCATCGCCAGGTGGTTCTTCTCCGCCTGCATCTGGCGCAGCAGCGCGTCGGCCTTCATCGAGTCGGGCACGAACACCGCCGGACGTGCGAGCTCGGCGACCGTCAGGTCCTCGGCGCCGAGCGGCTGCTCGAAGCCGACCCGGGCGAGGTCGCGCAGCAGCAGTACGCCCGTCACGTCGTCGGCGTCACGCTCGATCACGGGGATCCGCGAGTACCCGGCGCTCAGGAACACCGACATCGCGTGCTGCAGGTGGGCCGTCGAGTCGATCGTGACCATGTCGGTGCGGGGCACCATCACCTCGCGAACGACCGTCTCGCTGAACTCGAAGATCGAGTGGATGAGCTCGCGGTCCTCCTCCTCGAGCACCTCGTGCTCGGTCGCGTCGTCGACCAGGCTGAGCAGCTGCTCCTCGCTCGCGACTCCGGAGAAGCGGATGCGCCCGGGCGTCACCCGGTTGCCGATCCCGACCAGCGCCGCGGCGATGGGCCCGAGCAGCACGCGGATGCCGTGCACGAGCGGCGCCGCGAAGCGCAGCACCGCCCGCGCGTGGGCGCGCCCGACGCTGCGCGGGCTCGCGCCGACCAACACGAACGAGACCGCCGTCATGATGAGCGCCGACCACAGCAGCGCCCACCACACGTCGTTCGCGAACGACGTGAACGCCAGGGTGACGAGCACCGCGGCGGTGGTCTCCGACAGGATGCGGGTGAAGTTGACCGCGTTCACGTGCGCGCCGGTGTCGTCGGCGATCGCGAGGATCGAGCGGCGCGATCGCGACTCGAGGGCCGTCTCGACGAGGTCGTTGCGCGAGGAGACGCCGAGGGCCGCGTCGACGGCGGCCATCAGGCCGCCGAACGAGACGAGCACGAAGGCGGCGGCGAGGAAGAACCAGGGCTGCATCGTCAGCGACGGCGCTCCTGCATCGCGAAGCCCACCAGGATGTCCCGCTGGATGCCGAACATCTCCTTCTCCTCGTCGGGCTCCGCGTGGTCGAAGCCGAGCAGGTGCAGGATGCCGTGCGTCGTCAGGAGCTGGAGCTCGTCGAGCAGCGAGTGCCCCGCCGCCTTCGCCTGCGACTCCGCCACCTGCGGACAGAGCACGACGTCGCCGAGGAGCCCGGGAGGCGCCGGCTGCTCCTCGGTGCCGGGGCGCAGCTCGTCCATCGGGAAGCTGAGCACGTCGGTCGGGCCGGGCTCGTCCATCCACTGCACGTGCAACTGCTCCATCGCGCCCTCGTCGACGAGGACGATCGCGAGCTCCGCGTCGGCGTGCACGTGCATCGCGTCGAGCGCGTACACGGCGAGGCGCTGGATGGCGGCCTCGTCGACCTCGATCGCCGACTCGTTGTTGATCTCGATGCTCACGGGGTCCCCTTCGGTGGGTGCAGTGTCGGTCGGGGCGTGCGGGTCGCTCGCGCGGCGTGCGGCATGGGGAGGGGCATCCGGCGTCAGCCCCTGGGCCTGGGCGGCTGGTGGTCGCGTGGCGGCTGGTGGTCGCGCGGCGCGCGGCCGCGGCGCTCAGCGCGATTGGCGAACTCGCGGGCCTGGTCGCGCTCGAACCGCTGCGCCTGCTGCCGCTGGTCGTACTCGGTGTAGGCGTCGACGATGCGGCCGACGAGCGTGTGGCGCACGACGTCGTCGCTCGTGAGGCGACTGAAGTGGATGTCGTCGATCGAGTCGAGGATGCGCGTGACGAGCCGCAGGCCGCTCGCGCCGCCGGGCAGGTCGACCTGGGTGATGTCGCCGGTGACGACCATCTTCGACCCGAAGCCGAGTCGCGTCAGGAACATCTTCATCTGCTCGGGCGTCGTGTTCTGCGCCTCGTCGAGCACGACGAACGAGTCGTTCAGGGTGCGGCCGCGCATGTACGCGAGCGGCGCGACCTCGACGGTGCCCGACGCGAGGAGCTTCGGCACCAGCTCCGGGTCCATCATCTCGTTGAGCGCGTCGTAGAGCGGGCGCAGGTACGGGTCGATCTTGTCGGTGAGCGTGCCCGGCAGGAAGCCCAGCCGCTCGCCGGCCTCGACGGCCGGACGGGTCAGGATGATGCGGCTGACCTCCTTGCGCTGGAGCGCCTGCACGGCCTTCGCCATCGCGAGGTAGGTCTTGCCGGTACCCGCGGGCCCGATGCCGAACACGATGGTGTGGTCGTCGATCGCGTCGACGTACTCGCGCTGGCCCTCCGTCTTCGGGCGGATGGACTTGCCGCGGCTCGACAGGATCACCTGGCCGAGCAGCTCCGAGGGGCGTGCCCCGGGGTCGTGGTCGAGGATGCGGGCCGAGCTGCGCACCTCGGTCGGCGTCGGGTCCTGGCCGTTGCGCACGAGCTCGAGGAGCTCCTCGATCAGGCGTCGGACGCGCAGGCGCTCGTCGGCCTCGCCGCGGATCGCGATCTCGTTGCCGCGGACGTGCACCGTGACGCCCGGGTACTCGTGCTGGATCGACGACAGCAGGCGGTCCTGCGGGCCGAGCAGGCGCACCATGGCGATGCCGTCGATGCTGAGCCGCTCCTCGTCGGCGAGGTCGCCGCCGGTGAAGTCGGCGGGCGCATCCGCGCCCAGGGGTCCGGTCTGGTCAGCCGGCAAGCGTGCCCTCCTCGAGGCCTCCGGCGAGCACATGGGCGTGCACGTGGAAGACGGTCTGTCCGGCGTTCGGGCCGGTGTTGAAGACGAGACGGAACTGGCCGTCGGCCAGGTCCTCGGCGACGGTCCGCGCGACCTCGACCAGCTCGGCGAGCAGGCCGGGATCGGCGGCCGCCAGTTCGGCCACGTCGCGGTGGTCGCCCGACTTGGGCGTCACGATGACGTGCACCGGCGCCTTCGGCGCGATGTCGTTGAACGCGATCACGCGATCGGTCTCGGCGACCACGGTCGCCGGGATCTCACGCGCCGCGATGCGCTCGAAGACGGTGGGCCGGTCGACGGTTTCGGTCATCTTCCCATCGTAGCGAGCGATGCCTCACCACCGCCCGAGGCGGGCGCTCAGCACGGCGATCGCCGCGGGGCCCGCCGTCGAGGTGCGGAGGACGGATGCCCCGAGCCGCACGGGCTCGGCTCCGGCGCCGCCGAGTCGCTCGAGCTCCGCCGGGGCGATGCCGCCCTCCGGGCCGACGACCAGCGCGATCTCGCGGCCGTCGGGCTCGAGGGCGGTGAGTGCCAGCTCGGCGGTCGGCTCGAGCAGGAGGATCCGCGCACCCTCGAGCCGCGCCGGCAGCTGGCCGGTGGTGGCCAGCTCGTCGACCTCGGGCAGCCGGGAGCGGATGGACTGCTTCACGGCCTCGCGCACGATCGTCGCCCAGCGCTGCCGGCCCTTCGCGGCCTTCGGGCCGTCCCAGCGCGACACCGACCGGGCGGCGGCCCACGGCACGATCCGGTCGACGCCGAGCTCGGTGGCCGCCTGCACGGCGAGCTCGTCGCGGTCGCCCTTCGCGAGCGCCTGCACGAGGGTCAGGCGCACGGCCGGGGCATCCTCGACCAGCACCTCCTCGACCTCGAGGTCGAGCGACCGCGCCTCGGTCGCCGCGACGGTGCCGCGCACGATCGTGCCGCGGCCGTCGCCGATCGCGACGCGTTCGCCGACGCGGACGCGCGCCACGGTGACCGCGTGCCGGGCCTCGTCGCCGTCGAGCACCACCCGGTCGCCGGGCGCGACGCCGTCGAGCGCGAGTCGCTCGTCGAGGTACAGGCTGCTCATCGAACTCCTCCGTGTTCCCCGGTCAGCCGAGGAACTTGTCGCGCAGGCGGGCGAACAGCCCCTGCTGGAAGTGGCCCAGCTGCGGCCGGTGCGACTTGTGGGCGGCGGCGAACTGCTCGATGAGCTGCCGCTCCTTGCCGGAGAGCTTCGTCGGCGTGACCACGTGGATGCCGATGCGCAGGTCGCCGCGGCCGTTGCCGCGCAGGCGGGACACGCCGCGGTCCTTGACCGTGAGCACCTCGCCCGACTGCAGGCCCGGCTTCAGGTCGACCTGCACGTCGCCGTCGAGCGCCTCGACGGTGGCGGTGGTGCCGAGGATCGCGTCGGTCATCTGGACCTCGAGGGTGCACAGGAGGTCGTCGCCGTTGCGGCTGAACACCTCGTGGTTGCGCACCTTGATCTCGAGGTAGAGGTCGCCGTTCGGGCCGCCGGCGGGGCCCGCCTCGCCGGAGCCGGGCATCTGCAGGCGCAGCCCGGTGTCGACGCCGCCGGGGATGTCGACCGGCACCGTGCGGCGCGCGCGCACGCGGCCCTGGCCCTGGCAGGTGACGCACGGCGTCGCGATGACCGTGCCGTAGCCGCGGCAGGTGCCGCACGGGCTCGAGGTCATCACGTTGCCGAGGAGCGAGCGGACCGTGCGCTGGATGGAGCCGGTGCCGTGGCAGATGTCGCACGTGACGGGCGCGGTGCCCGGCTGGCAGCACGAGCCGTGGCAGGTCTCGCACAGGATCGCGGTGTCGACCTCGAGGTCGCGATGCGTGCCGAAGACGACCTCCTCGAGCCCGACCTCGACGCGGATAAGCGCGTCCTGGCCGCGCTCGCGGCGGCTGCGCGGTCCGCGCGACTGCTGGCCGCCGCCGAAGAACGTCTCGAAGATGTCGCCGAACCCGCCGAAGCCCTGCGCGCCGCCGAACCCGCCCTGACCGCCGCCGAGGTCGTACTGCTGGCGCTGCTGCGGGTCGCTCAGCACGTCGTAGGCGTGCGTGACCTCCTTGAAGCGCTCGGATGATTCGGCGCTCGGGTTCACGTCGGGGTGGAGCTCGCGGGCGAGCCGCCGGTAGGCCTTCTTGATCTCTTCCTGGGAGGCGTCGCGCGAGACGCCGAGGACCTCGTAGTGGTCGGCCACGGAGGGCGGTTCCTTTCGTCGGGGTCGGCCGGTCGCACCGGCCGCAGGTCAGCGCTCGCCGAGCGTGCGCGAGAGGTAGCGGGCGACGGCGCGCACGGCGGCCATGCTCGTGGAGTAGTCCATGCGGGTGGGCCCGACGACGCCGAGCCGGGAGACGTCGCGGCCGGGCACCGCGAACGCGGTCGACACGACCGAGGCCTCGGCGAGCCCGAACGGCGCATTCTCGCGGCCGATGCGCACCGCGATGCCGTGCGGGTCGGACGCCATCTCGCCGAACAGGCGGAGCACGACCACCTGCTCCTCGATCGCCTCGATGACGTCGAGGATGGAGCCCGAGAAGTCCTGCTCGGTGCGCACGAGGTTCGCGGCGCCGGCGATCACGAGGCGGTCGCCGCGCTGCGCGCGGGCGAGCTCGGCGAGGGTCAGCGCGAGGGTGTGCAGCACGGCCGCGTGGCGCGGGTCGGTGGTGGTGAGCTCCCCCGACAGCGCGGCGGATGCCTCGGCCACCGTCTTCCCGTCGGCGACGTCGTTCAGGCGGACGCGGAGGTCGGCGAGGGTGTCGGAGTCGACCGCGTCGGAGAGCTCGGCGAGCCGCTGCTCGACCTGGCCGCCGTCGGTGATGAGGATGCAGAGCACCCGCGTCGGGGCGAGCTGGACGAGCTCGACGTGCCGGACGCGTGCGGTCTGGAAGGTGGGCACCTGCACGACGGCGAGCTGGTTCGTCAGCTGCGCGATGAGTCGCACCGTGCGGCTCAGCAGCTCGTCGAGGTCGTTCGACTCGCCGAGGAAGGTCTCGATCGCGTGCCGCTGCGCGCCGCTCATCGGGCGGACGTCGCTGAGCTGGTCGACGAAGACGCGGTAGCCCTTGTCGGTCGGGATGCGGCCGGAGGAGGTGTGCGGGGCCACGATGAGCTCCTCCTCCTCGAGGAGCGCCATGTCGTTGCGGATGGTCGCCGCGGACACGCCGAACGCGTGGCGGTCGACGATCGACTTCGAACCGACGGGCTCCCGCGATGCGACGTAGTCCTGCACGATCGCGCGGAGGACGGCGAGACCTCGCTCCGAGACCATGGATCCCTCGCTTCCGGTCGACTGGCACTCACTCAGGCTGACTGCCAATCCTATCGCCCCGTGACGTCTCAGGGCCTGCACCGTTGCCACGCGCCGATCAGCGGCGCTAGCTTGGCTCCAGTCCGCGCCCCCCGTCCCCGCGCGGACGCCGCGAGAGCGGCACCGCTCCATTCCTCGAAAGGCGATCCGCCATGTCCGATCCGAATGCCACCCCCGACCCCGCCGGCCAGCAGCCGACGCAGTACGCGGCCCCCGCCGCCCCGCTCTCGCCCGAGCAGGACGCGCAGTGGGCGTCGTTCGCCCACCTCGGCGGCATCCTCGGCTTCCTGCCCTCGCTGATCATCTGGCTCGTCTTCAAGGACCGCGGCCAGTTCACGAACACCGAGGCGAAGGAGGCGCTGAACTTCCAGATCACCGCCACCATCGCGTACGTGGCGATCTCGATCCTCAACACGATCCTCGTGGCCGTGACGTTCGGGTTCTGGGGCTTCGTCGGCTGGATCCTGCCGCTCGCGCTCTGGGTCCTCGTGATCGTGTTCTCGATCCAGGGCTTCCTCAAGGCGAAGGACGGCCACCACTACCGCTACCCGTTCGCCATCCGCCTCATCAAGTAGCCCGGAATCGGCGGCCGACCGGGCCGTGAACCGGATCGCGCGCCGCGGGAGCGTCCTCTCCCGCGGCGCGCGTTTTCGTGCCAGCATGTGACTACTGCTCGTGTTTCAGTGGAACTCACCGAGGAGGACTCATGTCCGACGCAACGCCGCCTCCCCCGCCCACCGATCCGCCCGGCCCGCCGACTCCGCCGCCGCCTCCCGCAGGCGGCCCGCCGCCCGGCGCGGTCCCACCGCCGAACCCGTACCAGCAGCCGGCCGGGTACCAGCAGAGCCAGCCGCTCAGCCCGTCCGACGAGAAGCTGTGGGCGACGCTCATCCACATCGGCGGCGCGCTCTTCAACTTCATCCCGGCGCTCGTCGGCTACCTCGTCCTGAAGGACCGGGGCCCGTTCATCCGCGAGCACTCCGCGACGGCGCTGAACTTCCAGTTGACGGTGCTCATCGGCTACATCGTGAGCCTGGTGCTGTCGTTCGTGCTGATCGGCCTGATCCTCTGGTTCGCGGTCTGGGCCGTCAACATCATCTTCTGCATCATCGCGGCGATCAAGGCCAACCAGGGCCAGCCGTACACCTACCCGATCGCGATCAAGTTCGTGCACTGAAGCCCGGCGTCCGGCGGCGAACCGCCGAGCACGCGAAGCCCGCCCCGGCCCCGCCGGCGGCGGGCTTCGTGCGTTCCGGTCCACCCGTCGTGGTCGGTCGTCGCGACCGACGTTCCGGACGCGTGCATCGGGTCTTGCACGTCTAGTACTTGATCAGATACAGTACTAGTCATGACAGACAACCCCGCCCTCGTCGACGACGCGTTCGCCGCCGACCTCCTCCGCGGGCACACCGACACGATCGTCCTCGGCGTCCTCCGCCGAGGCGACCGCTACGGCTTCGAGATCTACAAGACGATCCGCGACGCCACCGGCGGCCGCCACGAGATCAAGGAGGCGACGCTCTACGCCGCCTACCGCCGCCTCCAGAAGGACGGCCTCGCCGAGGCCTACTGGGGCGACGAGAGCCAGGGCGGCCGCCGCAAGTACTACCGCATCACCGACGCCGGCCGGGCCGTGTACGCCCGCAACGTCGCCGCCTGGGCGGCCACCCGAGACATCATCGACGCGCTGCTCGACCTGCGCGCCGCACGACCGAGCACCGAAGAAGGACCACGCGCATGAGCACCGAACCGATCCGCCCGACCGGCGGCTCCATCCACCGACTCCTCGACGAGGCCTTCGCCGGCATCGAGCCGACGCCCGACGTGCAGGACCTCAAGGAGGAGATGCGGACCAACCTCGTCGCCCGCGTCGACGAGCTCGAGGCATCCGGTGTCGCGCCCGACCGGGCCGCCCGGCAGGCGATCGACGAGCTCGGCGACGTGCGCGGCATCGTCACCGAGGTCGCCGCCACCGACGCCGGCCCGCGCTCCGCGGCGGCCGACCACCTGCGCCACCGGGTCCGCCCGAGGCCCGCGTTCGTGGTCAGGACCGTGCTGCTCAGCCTGCTCGCCGCGGCCGCGCTCGCGGTCGTCGTGCTCGAGGCCGCGGGCCTGCTCGCGGTCGGCCTCGGCGGCCTGGCCGTCGCCGTCGCCGCCATCGCGCTGCCGTTGGGCTGGGTGACGGCCGACGCGCTCCGCCAGGAGACGACGACGAACCATCCGCTCCCCGCCGGCCGCGCGGCCGGCTTCGGCGCGGCGGTCGCGCTCACGCTGGGCGGCCTCGGCATCGGATGGCTCGTCGTGCGCGGCCTCGACGCCGGATGGCTCGTGGCCGCCGCCGTCGCGACCGTCGCCGGCATCGCGCTCTTCTCCTGGCTCGGCGCCACCACGACCAACCGGCACAAGTCCTGGGTGCTCGGCCACCAGGCCGGCGCGCCCGAC
This sequence comes from Agromyces sp. MMS24-K17, assembly GCF_043950245.1. Taxonomy (GTDB): domain Bacteria; phylum Actinomycetota; class Actinomycetes; order Actinomycetales; family Microbacteriaceae; genus Agromyces. Next base: position 3,107,364 of record NZ_CP171640.1, read on the forward strand.
GCGGTCGACGCGTTCAGCCAGGACCCGGCGGCCGCCGCCCGGTTCGGCATGTACACCGTCGTCCTCTGGCTGGTCGCGATCACGGTCTTCGTGGTGCTCAGCCTCACCGTCGGCTGGGCCTGGTCGTGGCTCGCCCTCGTCGCCGCATTCGCGCTGTGGTTCCTGCTGCTCGCGCGCATGCTCTTCCCCCCGAAGCGCTGACCCGGGCTCCGCCCGCCGTCCCCGCCTCGGCCCATCCGTTCGATCCACCACCGGAGCACTCGGAGCACGACATGACCTCCTCCTCCCCTGCCATCACGGCGGACGCCCTCACGAAGACGTACCCCGGCGGGCGCGGCCGACCGCCCGTCAACGCCCTCCGCGGACTCGACCTCGACCTCGCCGCCGGAGCCGTCACCGGCCTCCTCGGCCCGAACGGGGCCGGCAAGTCGACCACGACGAAGATCCTCACGACGCTCAGCCGACCGACCTCGGGCACCGCCCGCGTGCACGGCCACGACGTGACCCGGGAGCCGGCCGCCGTGCGCCGGCTCATCGGCTACGTCTCGCAGGGCACCGGCACCGATCCGCTGCTGACCGCCGAGGAGAACCTCGTCCTCGCGGCGCGCCTCCGGGGCCTCTCCCACGCCGATGCGCGGGAGCGCGCCCGGCGTCTGCTCGACGAGTTCGGCCTCGCGGAGCACCGCGCCCGCCCGGTCGCGAAGTTCTCCGGCGGCCTGCGCCGCCGGCTCGACGTCGCGGCCGCGCTCACCCACCGCCCATCGGTGCTGTTCCTCGACGAGCCCACCACCGGGCTCGACCCGGAGTCGCGCGCCGCGATGTGGGCGGAGATCCGCCGACTCCGCACCGAGGACGCCCTGACCGTGGTGCTCACGACGCACTACCTCGAGGAGGCCGACCGCCTCGCCGACCGGCTCGTGCTCATCGACCGCGGCGTCGAGGTGGTGTCGGGCACGTCTCCCGAACTCAAGGCCGCCCTTCGCGGCGAGACGCTCCGCGTCGCGCTCGTCGAGCCCGACGACGGCCTGGTCCGGCGCACCGCCGCGACGGTCGCCGGCCTCCGCGACGTCGTCGTCGAGGTCCGCGGCACGGCCGGCGAGCTGACGGCGCGCGTGGCCGACGCCGCCGCCGCGCTCCCGGCGGTCCTCGGCGCGCTCGAGGCCGCCGGCGTCGCCTTCGGCGCGGCATCCGTCTCGGCCCCCACCCTCGACGACGTGTACCTGCACCACGTCGGCCACAGCTTCGACGCGACCGCCTCGGCCGTGTCCGACTCGGAAGGAGCGGCCGCATGACCGCCACGCTCGCCCCCGCACGCCTCGCGCGCCCGCGCGACGCCGGCTGGTTCACCCAGACCGGCCAGGTCTTCCGTCGCTGGATGACCGGCACCCTGCGACAGGCCTGGGGCCCGGTGATGAGCCTGATCCAGCCGGTGATCTGGATCCTGCTGTTCGGGCAGGTCTTCTCCTCGCTCGGCGCCCTGCCCGCCTTCGGCGACGGCGGCTACCTCGCCTACCTCGTGCCCGGCGTGCTCATGATGACGGTGCTCTACTCGGGCGCCTGGGCCGGCACCGGCTACATCGACGACGTCGGCTCGGGCGTCATGGACCAGCTGCTGACCGCGCCCATCTCCCGCACCGCGATCGTGACCGGCCAACTGCTGCAGCAGCTCGTCGTGAACCTCGCCCAGTCGGTCGTCGTGCTCGGCATCGGCTACCTCGGCGGCGTCCGGTACGACGGCGGCCTCCCCGGCATCGCGCTCGCCCTGTTCGCGGCTACGCTCCTGGCCGCGGCGTTCTGCTCGATGTCGTGCGCCGTCGCGCTCACCACCCGCAACCAGGTCGCCCTGATCGGGCTCAGCCAGGTCGTCGTGCTGCCCGCCACGTTCCTGTCGATGACGATGATGCCCGCCGACCTGCTGCCCGACTGGATCGCCGCCGTCGCGGCGTGGAACCCGCTGACCTGGGCCGTCGAGGTCGGCCGCGCCGGCCTCACGGGCACCGGCGACGCGGCGCTCGTGGCCGGACAGGTCGGTCTGCTCTTCGCCCTCGCGGCCGCCGCGTTCTGCTGGGCCGTCGGGTCGCTGCGGAGCTACCAGCGGTCGGTCTGACCATCGACAGGCAGACAGGTCCGTCCGGTGCCGGACAGCCGGACGGGCCTCAGTCGCCCAGGAGCCGCCGTACGACCGCGTCGGCGAGCAGTCGCCCGCGGCGGGTCAGCGTGAGCCGGCCGCCGAGGGCGGCCCGTGCGTCCACCAGGCCGTCGGCGATCAGGCCCGCCACGGCGTGCCGGCCGCCCGCGTGCAGCGACGACACCGCGATGCCCTCGCGGATGCGGCTCAGCAGCAGCACGCGCTCGGTCTCCCGGGTGGCCGCGTCGAGCACCTCGCGCCCCACCCCGGGGAGACGCCCGCCGCGATCCGCTCGGCGTACGCGGCCGGATGCTTCGCGTTCCACCACCGCACGCCGCCGACGTGGCTGTGCGCACCGGGACCGATGCCCCACCAGTCGTCGCCCCGCCAGTAGCCGAGGTTGTGCCGCGACCGGTGCGAGGCATCCGTCGCCCAGTTCGAGACCTCGTACCACTCGAAGCCGGCCGCGCCGAACGCCTCGTCGGCCAACTCGTACATGTCGGCCTCGAGGTCGTCGTCGGGCTGCGCGAGCTCGCCGCGGCGGATCTGCCTCGCGAGCTTCGTGCCGTCCTCGACGATGAGCGCGTACGCGCTGACGTGGTCGGGCCGCTCGGCGACGACCGCCTCGACGCTCCGGCGCCAGTCGTCGAGCGACTCCCCCGGCGTGCCGTAGATCAGGTCGAGGCTGACGTCGAGGCCCGCCTCGCGGGCCCAGCGCACGACGAGCGGGATGCGCGCCGGGTCGTGGGTGCGGTCGAGCGCCGCGAGCACGTGCGGCACGGCCGACTGCATGCCGAACGACACGCGCGTGAACCCGCC